>JAXDQF010000203.1:0-79403 GCA_034668025.1 Gammaproteobacteria bacterium
CCCAGGCGAGCGTTGGTACCTGCGCTCTTCAGACGCCCACCGATGACAAACGTGGGATCCTCGCCGCCCTCGGCCAGAATGCTGGCAACCAGGCTCGTCGTGGTTGTCTTGCCGTGCGTTCCCGCCACCGCGATGGAATATCGAAAACGCATCAGCTCACCGAGCATCTCGGCCCGGGCCACTACCGGGATCCGTTGCGCCAATGCGGCATCAATCTCGGGGTTGCCGCGCGCGATTGCGCTCGACACCACGACAACATCGGCGCCGGTGATATTCTCCGCGACGTGACCGATGGAAATCTTGGCACCAATTTTGGCCAGGTGCTGAGTGACCGCGTTTTCCTTGAGGTCGGAGCCTTGCACGGCGTAACCCAGGTTGATGAGCACCTCGGCGATGCCACCCATGCCGCTGCCGCCGATGCCAACAAAGTGGATCGTGTTGATCCGGCGCATCCGATCGCGCCGGTCAGGTGCGGCGCGCCGCTCGACGGAGGGCCGTTCGAGGTTCACGCGCCGATCCTGTGAGCGCCGTTCCTCGATCACGCGGCCTCCTTCGCGGCCATCGCGAGGCACGACGCAGCCAGCTCGTCAGCGGCCTGGGGCTTAGCCAACAGGCGGGCCCGCTCAGCCATCGCCAGGAGCTTGCCTCGACCGGCGCACAGCCGCTGCAACTCATCCGACAGACGCTCCGCGGTGAGATCGCGATCGGCGATCAACACGGCCGCGCCTTCTTTCACCAGATACTGGGCGTTGTGAGTCTGATGATCGTCAACGGCCGCTGGAAACGGAACCAGGATCGCGCCCACGCCGGCTGCGGCAAGCTCAGACACCGTCAGTGCCCCGGACCTGCAGATCACGAGATCGGCCCACGAGTACGCCTCGGCCATATCCTCGATAAACGGCCGCACATCGGCGCGGACGCCCGCGCTCGCATAGCTCTGGCGTCCGGTGTCGATCCAACGCTCGCCCGCCTGGTGACGGACATCGATGGCCGGAACGTCAGCGGTGGCGAGTTGCTTGAGACGAGCCAAGGCAAACGGCACGACCGCATTCAAACGCGTTGCACCCTGACTGCCGCCGATCACGAGAATTCGAATCGCCCCCGTGCGATCCGCGAAGCGGCTCGCCGGCGGCGCAATCGCACTGATGTCCTGGCGCACTGGATTACCAATCGCACGCGCCCTGACACCGCTCCCGAAGCTGCCTGGAAAGGCTTCCAGGACCTCCCGTGCCAGATGGGACAGACAGCGATTCGTGAATCCCGCGACGGCATTCTGTTCGTGAATCAACAGCGGCCGGCGTGTCAGCCATGCGGCCACTCCACCGGGCCCTGTGACAAAGCCGCCGAGGCCCACCACGACCAGCGGTCGATGCCGCCACATGACTCGCAGCGCCTGACTCAACGCAAGCGCCAGTCGGAACGGGGCCGCGAGCAACGTCATGACGCCCTTGCCGCGCAAACCACCCACTGACAGCCACTCAATCTGAATTCGATCCGCCGGCACGACACGGGCTTCGAGTCCCCGCTGGGTGCCGAGCCAGATGACTTCAAACGACCTGGCACGCAGCAGGCGGGCGAGGGCCAACGCCGGGAAGACGTGGCCGCCGGTTCCACCGGCCATGATCAGGATGGGACGTGCGTGCACTGAGCTCATTCCGGGTCACCCTCGAAGAGGCGGCCCTGGCGCCCTTTCTCGCCTTCCATGGCAGCACCGCGCTGCCGCACTGTTGCCGACCCGCGCGTCTCGAGCATCGCTTCGTGATACACGCGCAACAACAATCCCGCCCAGGCGAGCGAGACAATCAGGCTCGATCGGCCGTAGCTCATGAAGGGGAGCGTCAAACCCTTGGTGGGCAGCACGCCCATGTTGACGCCCATGTTGATGAAAGCCTGGATGCCGACCCACAAGCCGAAAGCGGATGCCAGGTAGGCCTGGAACTTCAGCCCCGCATCGGATGCCAGGCGGGCGATGTAGAAACTGCGCCAGATCAAGGCGAGGAAAAGGGCGAGCGTCGCGACGACGCCCGCCAATCCAAGTTCCTCGGCTAGGACGGCGAACAAGAAATCGGTGTGGGCTTCCGGCAGGTAGAACAATTTCTGGACGCTCTCGCCCAGGCCCACTCCAAACCACTGGCCGCGGCCAATGGCAATCAGCGACTGGGTCAGCTGAAAGCCGCTGTTGTAGGGATCCGCCCACGGATTGAGGAAGGTGGTGAGGCGCCGCATCCGGTAGCTCGATGAGACCGCCACCACGGCAAATCCGGCTCCCGCGATCACCGTCATAGCAATGACGTAGCGCAGTCGCGCCCCGGCCAGGAACAACATTCCGAAGCCCGTCGCAAACAACACCGTGGCGGCACCGAAGTCCGGCTCGGCCAGCAACAGGGCTCCCACGAACACCAGCAGACCCAGCGGCTTGATCAGGCCACCGAACGTCATCCGCAACTCTTCCTCGCGCCGAACTGCGTAGCTGGCCAGGTAGATGAGGACCAGAACGCGAGCCAGCTCGGACGCCTGAAAGTTGAGCCCGGCCAGTGTCAGCCAGCGACGGCTGCCGTTCACGGTGTGCCCGAGCCCCGGGATGAAGACGAGCGCCAGCATGGCGATCGCCAACACGAGCAACGGGACCGATATTTTTTCCAGCAACTGGGTCGGGATGCAAAACAGAAGCACCGCGAACGCGCCGCCAATCAACATCAGAACCAGCTGTCGTTCGAGATAGAAAAACGTCTGGCCGGTGTCCTTGCTGGCGATGGACACCGATGCGGACGTCACCATCACGAGACCCAGCAGCGCGATCGACAGCACAATAGCTATCGTCACGGTGTCGATGTGCACCGCTGCGCCGCTCCTGCCGGAACGGGCGTAGGTCATTGTTGAGCTCGCAGCGGCGGTACTCACGCGGCGAGCTCCTTCACGGCCTGGGTAAAGACGGCGCCGCGATGGGTGTAGTCGCGGAACATATCGAGACTGGCGCAGGCAGGCGAGAGCAACACGGTGTCGCCAGGCTTCGCAGCACGTGCGGCCGTCTTTACCGCATCCTCGAGAGAAGCGGCACGCTCGGTGGTGCCGATCCCATTCAGAGCGCGCGCAACGGCATCAGCGTCACGCCCAATCAGTACGGTGTGGCGCACCTTGCCGCGAAAAGCGTCGGCGAGTGGAGTGAAGTCCTGATTCTTGCCATCGCCACCGGCAATGATGATCAAAGGACCCGTCATGCCGCTGACCGCCGCGATCGTGGCGCCAACGTTGGTTCCCTTTGAGTCGTTTATGTAGGTGACACCGTTGACGTCGGCAACCCATTGCGACCGGTGGGGGAGACCGGGGAAGTCAGCCAGCTCCGCCAACATGGAGGGCATCGGCAGACCCAACGCCTCCCCGAGCGCGAGCGATGCGAGCGCGTTGGCTGCGTTGTGCAATCCCTTGATCTTCATCTGCGACACGCGCATGAGCGGCTCAGCGCGTCTCATGAGCCACCAGCCGCCCTCTCGGGCCGCGACGGAGAAGTCCGCTCCAATCGTCGCGCGCAGCGAAAATCCAACGGTGCGCTGTCCGGGCAGGGGCATGGCCACAACCAGCGGATCGTCGAGGTTGATCACCGCCGTGTCGCAGCGGGCAAAGATGCGAGCCTTGGCGATCGCATAGTCCTCAATCGACGTGTAGCGATCCAGGTGATCGGCGGTGACGTTCAGAACGGCGGCGGTCTTCAGATCCAGTGAACGCGTGGCCTCGAGTTGAAAGCTCGACAGCTCCAGAACATACAACTCGGTACGCTCGGCATCGGCCCGCGCGGTGGTGAGCAGATCGAGGGCGGGCTCGCCGAGATTTCCACCGACCCGGACCTTGATCCCGGCACGCGCGGCCATGCGGCCGACCAGCGTCGTCACCGTGCTCTTGCCGTTGGTTCCCGTGATTCCCACGACAGGCGCATCGACGGCCCGGGCAAACAACTCAATGTCGCCGACGATTTCCAGTCCTCGCCGGCGCGCTTCCACGAAGAACGGCGCGTTGAGAGACACTCCCGGTGAGGCCACGACACAGACCGCGTCGTCGAGCAGTCGAACGTCCAGCCCGCCGACGCTGACCGGAATCCGCGAATCCAACTGCCGCAGAGCAGCCAGCTCAGGCGGCTGGGCACGGGTATCCGTTACGGCGATCTTCCATCCGAGCGCCTGCAGATAACGCGCGCACGACAGGCCCGTCCGGCCGAGGCCGACGATGACTGCAGACGAAGGTTTTGTAACCGTTATGCTCATCGCAGCTTCAGGGTGGCCAGTCCAAACAACACGAGGAGCAGGGAGATGATCCAGAAACGGACGATCACCTTCGGCTCCGCCCAGCCCTTGAGCTCGAAGTGATGATGAATGGGCGCCATCTTGAAGATGCGCTTGCCCCGCAGCTTGAACGAGCCCACCTGGAGAATGACTGACGCCGTCTCGAGCACAAACACGCCGCCCATGACCAACGTGACCACTTCCTGGCGCACGATCACCGCAATCACCCCGATGCTGGCGCCGATCGCGAGCGCGCCCACATCGCCCATGAAGACTTGTGCGGGGTAGGAGTTGAACCAGAGGAAGCCGAGACCCGCACCGGCCAAGGCACCACAGAAGATGATGAGCTCGCCGGCACCCCGGACTTCCGGAATCTGCAGGTAGTTGGCAAACACAGCGTTGCCGGTGGCATACGCGAAAATGCCGAGGGCCGCGATTACGAGCGTGGCCGGCATGATCGCCAGGCCATCGAGACCGTCCGTGAGATTCACGGCGTTGCTCATGCCTACGATCATGAAGTAGGCCAGCGTGATGTAACTGAACGCGGACAGCGGCTCGGCGAACGTCTTGAAGAACGGCAGGAAAAGCGTGGTCTCCGACGGGCTGCTCGCGGTGTAATAGAGAGTCCCCGCAGTCGACAACCCGGCCACCGACTGCCAGAAGTATTTCCAGCGCGCGATCAGGCCTTTCGGATTGCGGATCACCAGCTTCAGGTAGTCGTCGTAGAAACCGATGAGCCCGAACGCGAAAGTCACTCCCAACACCATCCAGACCAGGCGGTTGCTCAGCTCGGCCCACAGCAGAGTGCTGACCAGCGTCGTAACCAGAATCAGCGTACCACCCATCGTTGGCGTTCCAGCCTTGATGAGGTGGGTCTGCGGACCATCGTCGCGTACAACCTGGCCGACCTGATGTTTTGACAGGCGCGCGATCATCCAGGGTCCAACGATCAGCGACAGCGCAAGCGCCGAGACTGTTGCCAGGATTGCGCGCAGCGTCAGGTACGAAAAGACATTGAAGCCTGACCGCCAGCCGACCAGATGTTGTGTGACCCAGTAAAGCACCTATCGCCTCCCTGTCTGGGTCGTTGACGGCGCGACCAGTGCATCGACCACACGCTCCAGCCTGTTGACGCGCGAGCCCTTGATCAACATTCGGACGTCAGGTGGTGCGGCATGCAGCGCTTCGGCAAGGGCATTTGCTTCCGCAAACCATTGACCTCCGCGACCAAAGCTCTCCACCGCCAGCGCGGCCAGCTGACCGGTGGCGAACAACCTCTCGATTCCATGCTCGCGCGCGAAAACGCCAATCTCGGCGTGCGCGCTCTCTGAGAATTCACCGAGCTCCGCCATGTCGCCCAGCACGAGCCACTTGCGTCCGTCGAGTCCTGCGAGGACCTCGATACCGGCGCGTACGGAACTCGGATTGGCGTTATACGAGTCGTCAATCAACCAGGCGCCATTGGCGGTCATCTTGAACTGCAGGCGCCCCGCCACTGCGCGCACGGCACCGAGTCCGGTCGCTACGTGCTCGAGTTTCGCGCCGGCCGCAGTCGCAGCGGCAGCAGCGGCCAACGCATTGGCGACGTTGTGACGACCGCCCATCCGCAACTCGATCGCAACCTGCCCCAGGGGGCTGACGAGGTTGAATCGAGTCAGGAATCCGCCCGCGTCGACACTCGTCTTCAGATCGGTGGCCGTGAAGTCGGCGGGTTTCTGCACGCCGAAAGTCACGACCCGCGCAGGAGTCGAGCCCCGCCAGAGGTCAGCAAATTGATCATCGGCATTGATGATTGCCGTCGCATCCCGCTTCAAACCGGCAACCATTTCACCTTCGGCATGGGCGACACCTTCGATACTTCCGAAACCTTCGAGATGCTCGGCACCGGCATTCGTAATCAGTCCAACGGTGGGCTGTCCAATTTCAACCAGCACCGCCACATCGCCGGCATGGTTCGCGCCCATTTCGATCACGGCGAAACGATGCGTCGGCTCGAGGCGGAACAGCGTCAGCGGCACGCCGATGTGATTATTGAGATTGCCACGCGTGGCGAGACACTCACCCGCCGCGCCCAGGATCGCCGCAGTCATCTCTTTCGCCGTCGTCTTGCCGTTGCTGCCCGCAACTCCAACAACGGGAATCGGAAACTGCGCGCGCCAGGCGCTTGCAGCCGTTTCCAGCGCCTTCTGCGTATCCGCCACGACGATCTGTGCAATCGCAGCGGGTTGCGCGGAATCGACCAGCGCTCCAGCCGCTCCAGCGGTCAATGCTCCACTGACAAACTCGTTGCCGTTGTAGCGGGGGCCGCGCAGGGCGATGAAAAGATCCCCTTGCGCCAGCGTTCGAGTATCGCTGGACACGCCTTTGTAGGCGCGATCGGCGCCTTGCAGCGTGCCGCCACAGGCCTGAGCGAAATCACTCAGCGTTCGCTTCACGGCCCTCCTCCCTGCAACTCGGCGCTCACCACGGCCTGATCACTGAAGGGCCGGCGCACTGTGCCGTAAATCTGGTAATCCTCGTGTCCTTTGCCCGCGATCAGCGCCACATCGCCGGGGGCCGAACGACGCAATGCGGTTTGAATGGCGCGCGCGCGATCATGCTCAACCATCATGCTGGCCGTTGCAGCCGCGCCTGCGCCCGGCATACCGGCGAGAATGTCAGCAACAATCCGTGCAGGATCCTCTGTGCGCGGGTTGTCGTCAGTAACGATAACGTCGTCAGCAAGTTCCGCAGCGATTCGACCCATCAGTGGACGTTTTCCTGCGTCACGGTCACCACCGCATCCGAAAACGACGCGAAGTTGGCCGCGGCAGTGCGGTCGGGCAGCCTGCAGAGCCTTCGCAAGCGCATCGGGGGTATGCGCGTAATCAACAATTGCCAGGGGAGATGTCGCGGTGCCGCCAAACAACTCCATCCGGCCGCTGGGCGCGCGGCACTTTTCGATTGCTGAGGCGGCCTGGGTCAGAGGGATATTCCAGGCGAGGAGCACCGCCAGCACGGTGAGCACGTTGTCGACATTGAACTCGCCGATCAGCGGTACGGTGAGCCGGATGTTGCCCCAGCTCGACTCCACCTCTATAGCGAGACCCGCGGACTCAGGTGTCGCACGAACCGCACGTACCTGCTCGACGTTCGACGCAGAGCGCTGGGACGTCCTCGAAGTGACAACCAGGCGTGAGGTGGAAAATCGCGCCGCGAGTTTCGAGCCAAAGGCGTCATCGGCATTGAATACACGATGGGCGAGAGAGGGCCACTCGAACAGGCGCGCCTTGACATCACCGTAGGCTTCCATCGTCCCGTGGTAGTCGAGGTGGTCGCGCGTGAGATTGGTGAACGCGGCGGTGTTGAAGCGGACGGCTCCCACCCGGTTCTGGTCGATTGCGTGTGATGAGACTTCCATACAGACGCATTCGGCGCCGAGATTTCGTAGCGCTGCAAGGTGTCGGTGTACGGTGACTGCGTCCGAGGTCGTATGCTCGGTTGCCGTCACTGACGGCGGTACGCCGTAACCCAGCGTTCCCATGTACGCGGCCGGGCGATTGCAGTGCTGCAGGGCCTGGGCAAGCAACCAGGCACAGGTGGTTTTGCCATTCGTACCGGTGATACCCACTACGGTGACGGCCGCTGACGGTGCACCGAAGAAACGATCGGCGATTGTCCCTACGTGTTGACTCAGCTGTGGAACGGCGGCCACGAAGATGTCGGACCCAAAGTCGGGCTTCGCCTGCCCAGCGTCTGCTGTGTCTTCGTACAGCACGGCGCTCGCGCCGAGCGCGACCGCTTGTGGCGCGAATTTCAAACCGTGGCTGGTCCGCCCGCTGCACGCCAAGAACAGCGCCCCTGGGGTCGCGGCTCGACTGTCCAGCGTGAGGTCGCGCACGACCAACTCGGGCGGTACGCTGGCCAGGCCCGCCGCAATATCCGCGAGTCGTCGCGGCGCAGAAGCGGCGGAGCCACCAATGTGGCCGACTTCACCCGCAGGGGCGTACAGTCTTTTGTGCAACGTTGGTGTCATTGCAGCGCCGCCGTTCGAACACCCGCCCTCGTCGGCGCAGGTACAACGTCATCAGGTGCATTGATTGGACGGTCCGGCGCAACGGCAAGCAGTCGCAACGCGCCACCCACCACGGCCGAGAAAACCGGGGCGGAGACTTCGCCGCCTTGGTGTTTACCCGCGCTCGGCTCGTCGAGAACCACTACTGCGGCGAGACGTGGCTCCGTTGCCGGCGCGACACCGCCGAATACAGCCATAAACTTGTCGGTCGAGTAACCACCGGCGAATGCTTTCCATGCCGTGCCGGTCTTCCCGGACACGCGATAACCTGGAATCGCAGCGCGCTTGCCCGTTGCCCCTTCTGAGACAACCACCGACTCGAGCATCCTGATCAATTCCTGAGCGGCCGGCGCAGCCATCACCCGTTGCCCCACCGGTGGCGAGTCAACACGTAGAAACGAGACGGGCCGCGACAATCCAAACGTGCCGAGGGTGGAGTACGCGTGAGCCAGTTGAAGCGGCGTGACCGAAATGCCGTAGCCATGTGACATGGTGGCGATTCCAATGGGACGCCACTGTGAGTAGTTCGACAGCAGGCCCGCCGACTCGCCCGGGTAGCCGCTCGTAGTCACCTGCCCGAAGCCAAACCCCGACAGCGTGTTCCAGATCTGTTGGGGCTCGAGACTCAACGCGAGCCGCGCCATCCCCACGTTCGAGCTCTTGGCCAGCACGGTGGCGATATTGACGGGACCCAGGTTGTGCTCATCTTCGACCATGGTCATGCCGACTTTGTAGAAGCCGGGCGAGGTGTCGATGATGCTGCGATCGTCGTATTTGCCGGATGCGAGACCCGCAGCCACAAAGAAGGGTTTCATCGAAGAGCCCGGCTCAAAGATGTCCGTCGCGGCACGGTTCCGATACGTCGCCGGCAACATCTGCTCGCGATCGTTCGGGTTGTATGAGGGCTGATTCACCATGGCGAGCACTTCGCCTGTGACTACATCGATCACGACAATGGAGCCGGCGCGCGCCCGCTGTTCCCGAATCGCAGCCTTCAACTCTCTATAGGCCAGGTATTGAATGCGCAGGTCGATGGACAAAACGAGATCACGACCGGGACGTACCGGCCGAATACTTTCGACGTCCTGCACGATACGGCCGTACCGATCCTGGATGACGCGCTTCGCCCCGTCCTCACCCGCAAGCCAGTGATCGAACGCGAGTTCCAGACCTTCCTGGCCAGCGTCATCGACGTTGGTAAATCCCAGAATGTGCCCGGCAACTTCACCGGACGGGTAGTAGCGACGGTATTCGCGGGAAAGATAAACGCCGGGAATGCCGAGCGCCTTGATCTGCTCCGCCTCACTCGGCTGACGGCCGCGCGCGAGGTAGAGGAACTGGCGGTCGAGGTTGCTCGTGATCCGGCGAGCGAGCTCCTGGCGATCTTGCTTCAACGCGCTGGCGAGGCGTGGGATCTGGTCCGTCGCGAGCGCCAGCTCTTTCGGATTGACCCAGATGGAATCAACAGGGGTGCTGACGGCGAGCGGCTCACCGTAACGATCAGTGATGGTTCCGCGATGGGCTGCGATGGTGGCGACACGCGAAACGCGTGCGTCACCCTCCTTCGCCAAAAAGGTGTGATCGACGAGCTGCAGGCTGACGGCACGCCAGATCAGCCCGCCGGCACCGCAGGCGAGTAAACCCATCAACAGATACGCGCGCCACCGAAAGGAGACTGGGGCGTCGGTGGCGCGAGCCTTGTTATTAGATTTGGAGGAGCGAGACTTCATGGGGCAATGATCTCGATCTCTTTCGGCGGCGGCATTGCCATATGGAGCTTCGCGCTCGCCACTCGTTCAACGAACGCGTGCGTGGACCAAGCGCTCTGCTCGAGCTGCAACTGCCCCCACTCGATATCGAGGTTGTCGCGGCGGGTGTCCAATCGTTCGAGCTCGACAAACATTTCACGCGAGCGATGCTTGAAGTAAATCGCCGCGGCGGATGACCCAAGCGCGGCAACCCACAGAACGGGTAAGGCAATCCACAGAATTCTATTCATGGGCTGCGCCCAACTTTCCTGCCGGTCGAGGCGACCGGCAACATGTAGCGGCGCTGCGCGCCGGGGAGACAACCGATCTCGTTGTACGGCCTCGTAGCGTCATTTAATTTTCTCAGCGACACGCAACAACGCACTGCGCGCGCGCGGATTGCTGTCGACTTCCTTCGCCACCGCGCGACTCTTTCGACCCACGAGCTTCAGACGGGGTTCCGCGCCCACGGGCAATACGGGCAGGTCTGCCAGCGCGGGATCAATCTCGGTCTGTTGCTTCATGAAGCGTTTGACGACTCGATCTTCGAGCGAATGAAAACTGATGACCGCGAGCCGTCCTCCCGGCATCAGAAATTCCAACGCCGCGGCCAAGCCTTTTTCCAGCTGCCCCAGCTCATCGTTGATGAACATGCGCAGCGCCTGGAATGTGCGGGTCGCCGGGTTCTTGCCTGGCTCACGCGTGCGCACCGCCTTCGCGACAATCGCTGCAAGCTGACTCGTGCCCACGATGGGACGCTCGCGCCGCTCATCCACGATTGCCTGCGCCACGCGTCGCGCGAAGCGCTCTTCACCCAGTGTTGCAATCACTTCGCGAATCTCGTCGACGCCCGCCCTAGCGAGCCAGGCTGAGACCGGCTCGCCGCGTGTCGGGTCCATGCGCATGTCGAGCGGACCGTCGGCGCGGAAGCTGAAGCCCCGGTTCGGGTCGTCGAGCTGCGGGGATGAAACACCGAGGTCGAAGAGCACGCCGCGGCAAGGTTGACCGTGCGAGTGAGCCGGCACGAGCGTGGCGAGATCGGCAAACGACGCATGGACGAGCGTAAGCCGCACTTCGTCGGCAAAGCGCTGACGGCCGGCCGCGATGGCCTGAGGGTCCCGGTCGATCGCGAGCACGCGACCTTCCCTATCCATGGCCTGGAGGATTTGTGCCGTATGACCGCCGCGCCCAAACGTCGCATCGACATAGTAACCGCCCGCTTCGAGGGCCAAAGCCGCGAGCGCCTCAGCGACGAGCACTGGTGTGTGCTCATCCACGATTGAAGCGGTATCCGCACCGCCCCCCGACGCGAGGTCCCGCGTTATTACCCGACGCCCGCCCGCCCGGGCGAACAACCCCTGAAATCGTCAACTCACCCATTCGCGCGAGCCTTACAGCTTCAGCGAATCGAGCTCGGAAGGCAGATCGCCCGCCGCTGCCTCACTCATCAGCCACTGGTCGCGCCGCTCGCCCCAGCGGGCCTCGTCCCAGAGCTCGAACCGATTGCCCTGACCAATCAACATCCCGTGCCGCTCGAGCTTGGCGAATTCGCGCAGCTCCGGCGGCAACAGCATCCGTCCGTGCCCATCGATCTCCAGATCCGTCGCGTAGCCCACCATGAGCCGCTGGAGCCGCCGCGCCTGAGGGTTCAAGCTAGGCAGGTTCATCAACTTGCGCTCGGTCTGCTCCCACTCCGGCAGCGGATAAATGAGGAGGCACTGATCACGATCGACGGTCACCACCAAATGCCCTTGGGCGAGCTCGGCGATCTGCTCCCGATAACGGGTAGGCATGACCATCCGGCCCTTGTCGTCCAAGGTGACCTTTGTTGCGCCGCGAAACATGATTTTGGAAGTGAGGTTTTACCCACTTCCCCCCACAATCTCCCACCGGCCGCCACTATGAAATCGCAGCCGTGCTATGTCAATTGAAATAGTGAGAAATTCATCGCAGTCACAAAGACTTATAGGTGCATTGCAAAGCTTGCACACAGTCTGCGGCGGGCATTCGTCTTAGCAATCAGCGGCTTGCCGAGTAATTTTTATACAGTGCTTGAGGCCAAAGTCGGCTGGATGATGCACTGCTTAGGTGCAGTTGACAGAATTATGTAAAATCTAGCCAAGCTTATGTCAGAAAATGACGGCGAAGACCGCGAAAACCGTGTTCAAAGTGGGGGGAAATCTCGTGGCAGCGCCTGGGAGGACCCTCTCTTCCCGGCGCGCAGCGCCGGCTACGCTTCGTGGGTCGCGCGTCTGCGCGATCCCACTTGAACCCTGTGCGCAGCACATGAAGAGGAGAGTCGGCCGGTAAGCCGGGTTCTGTCGTGGGCAATCATTCCTCTGGGATCCACGTCGCCGTGAACCTCAAGCGACCTACCCGGAAGCGCACGCGGATCGGCGCTGCACCCTCTCGCCGGCGGTTAAGCCTGCGCTGAGTGCTGCTTCCCTATTTGGTCTTGCTCCAGGTGGGGTTTGCCATGCCGTCCTTGTTACCAAGTCCGCGGTGCGCTCTTACCGCACCGTTTCACCCTTACCGTGCCTCGTCCGCTTGCGCGTGCGAGACCTTAGGCGGTTTGCTCTCTGTTGCACTTTCCGTGGGCTCGCGCCCCCCAGGCGTTACCTGGCACCTGATCCGCCGGAGCCCGGACTTTCCTCCACCCTCGGCACCTTGCGATGTCGAGAACAGCGATTGCCTGGCCGGCTCCCCGCGGCAGATTACCAGAACTCAACCTTCGCCCTTTAATTCCTTTAGTAAGTCATACGCCTCACTGCGCGACGCGCCCGTCAGCTGCGCGGCAATGGACGCTGCCCTGCCGGGCGGCAATTCCTTGGCCAACAACTCCACTGCACGTTTCAACAACTGTGAATCGACAGTACTGGCGACTTCCTCAGCCCCGCTGACGACCAAAGTTATCTCGCCACGCTGGAAATTGGCGTCACTGTTCGACAGCTCAACCAACTCACTCAAATTCCCGCGATAAATCGTCTCGTGCGTCTTCGTCAACTCGCGCGCAACGACTGCACGCCGCTCACCACCAAACTCGCTGACCAGATCAGCGAGCGTTTCTGCAATCCGGTGCGGTGCTTCGAAGAAGACCAACGTCCTCGTTTCACGAGCGAGTCGCGCCAACGCCGTGCGTCGCTCTCGCGAACGGCTCGGCAGAAAGCCTTCGAAACAGAAGCGGCTCGTTGGTAATCCCGCTACCGCAAGCGCGGCAGTAATCGCTGAGGGCCCTGGAATGACGCGCACCTCAAACCCCGCAGTTGACGCAGCGCTCACCAGTTCGAAACCGGGGTCGGAGAGCAGAGGAGTGCCTGCGTCACTGACCAAAGCAATCACCTCGCCAGCCGCGAGGCGCGCCAGTAAATCGGGTACACGTTGCCCTTCGTTGTAGGCGTGCAGCGACACCATTGGCTTCGAAATGCCCATTGTCTGTAGCATTCCGAGCGTATGACGTGTGTCCTCGGCAGCGATGAGATCCGCTTCAGCGAGCGCCTGATGTGCCCGCGCACTCAAATCGCTCAAGTTGCCGATCGGTGTCGCGACAACCTGCAGACGTCCGGGCGCTTTGACCAACCTATTCTCCTCATTATGACGGGCATTCGTCTGCTCGCCGGCAGCATGTTGCCACTATAATCCCCGGTCCCGCCTGCACGACCAAAGGCCGTTCGACAAATGCATTCAGGAGCCAATCGGAGCTCGACTTCATCCAAGCGACCGCAGGAGCAGCCGGCAAAAGTCGCGCCTTTTGCCGGTGACAACGAAGCCACTGTCCGAAAAATGGCCGCGGGCCATTTTTCTAATGGACTAGCGCGATGGATTGTTCGCCTCATGGTGGTCGCTGCGGCCGGATTTGCCCTTACAGGCTGTCCGAGCCTCAGCCCCCGTGCGGAATCGCCTCCTTCACTGGATAACGCCGAAGCGCTTGCGCGTCAGGGCGACCAGATGGGCGCAGCCCATATGTATGAGGCGCTCGCCGCACAGAACAGTGGCACAGATCGCAACGAGTATCTGTTCCGCGCAGCGCGAGCCTTCCTGGCCGGACACCGTCCCGAAGAGGCTGCCCGGGTTCTCGCCGAGCTGGAACAGCCACTCACCGCCCAACAGGCCGCTGAAAGGCCTTTGTTGGATGTCGAGCTGGCCCTCGCCCGCGGTCAGGCCCAACAGGCGTGGCAGAGAATCAGCACGCTGCCCGAGCCCCGAACTGCGCCTGAAGCGCTGCATTACTGGCGACTGAGACAACAGGCGGCGTTTGCCAGCGGCAGGCCCAACGACGGCGTCGCGGCGCAAATTTCGTTGGAGCACTGGCTGCCGAGCGTGCAGGAGCTGCGACAGAGTCGTATCAATCTCCTCGCCTCGCTGCGCGACGCCAGCGAACGCAACATCCGCATCGATCCACGCTCGGCCACCGATCCAACAATCCGCGGCTGGTTGGAATTGGGCCCCATCGCGGCGGCAGCGGCGCGCAGCCCCAATGCGTCGATCGCCGACATTGATGCGTGGCGTTCGCGCAATCCAAATCACCCTGCGAGTGATATCGTTCGCAGTGAGTTGCTGAGCCAGCAGTTCCAGCAACAGCAGCCGACAATTGTCAGCGGCGGCGGTGCCGGGGGAGCGCACATTGCATTGCTGCTGCCGATTTCCGGGCGCAATGGCACGGTCGCAGCCACCGTTCGCGATGGGTTCATGACGGCGTATTACCAGACACCGGAAGCCCAGCGAACACCTGTTAACGTGTACGACACGGGTGAGACGGGGATCGCGGAAAACGTTGCGCGGGCCACTCAGGAAGGAGCCGACATCATCGTTGGCCCGTTGACTCGAGACGAAGTCGTCGCTGCCGCTGGCGTCGTTACACGCCGGCCTCCCATTCTCGCACTCAACTTCCTGCCACCCGGTCAGCCAGCGCCGACTGGTTTCTATCAGTACGCGCTTTCACCCGAAGACGAAGCACGCCTCGCTGCGCGTCGCATTCTCGCGGACGGACACCGAAACGGACTGGCCATCGTTCCCGCCGGCGACTGGGGCACGCGTGTACTCGCAGCGTTCAAACAAGAACTGGAAGCCGGCGGTGGCGGCCTGTTTACAACGACGGCGCTGGATAGCGCGATGACCGACTATTCGGATTCCATCACGACGGTCTTGCGCATTAGCGATAGCAGCGCCCGGCACCGCAGGTTGGAATCCATCCTCGGCACCAAGCTGCAATTCGAGCCTCGCCGGCGTGGCGACATCGAGTTCATCTTCGCCCCTGCGCAAGCAAACGTCGAACGCCTTTTGCGCCCCCAACTGCGATTCCACTTCGCCGGTGGCGTGCCGACCTACGCAACATCCGACGCGTTCGAACCCGATCCGCACAACAACCAGGACCTCGAAGGCCTGATGTTTCCCGACATGCCCTGGATGTTGGGCAGTGATCTCGCGGACGCAGTACGAAACGCTCTGCAAACCGCCTACCCCAACGGAGGCGGCCCTCGTCGAAACCGTTATTTCGCGTTCGGCTTCGATGCCTATCGCCTCGCCACCGCCCTCCACAGTGGCGCAACCAACATCCAGGTCGACGGACTCACGGGACGTCTGACGCTCGACCCCGACCATCGCATTCATCGCGAGCTAGGATGGGCTCAGATCCACAACGGTGAGATCAAGATGCTGCCCACCACTGGAGCCACGACGGCAGCACAGTGATGCGACTACTGACATGGATCGTCAGCTATGGATCGTCAGCAAATGGGCCAAGCGGCCGAGGACGCCGCAGTCACGCTCCTGCGTTCGCAAGGCGTTGAGATACTGCTCCGCAACTTTCGATTTCGCCTGGGCGAATTGGACATCGTCGCTCGGGACGGTGACACACTCGCCATTGTGGAAGTCCGCAAACGCTCCAGCGCGAAATTCGGCGGCGCAGCGGCCAGCGTGGACTTTCGAAAGCAGATCAAGCTTCGGCGTGCAGCGAATGTACTGCTTCAGCACCGGAAGGATCTGACGGGACTGCGCGTTCGCTTCGACGTCGTCGCCGTCACGCCAGCGGGCATCGAATGGATCAAACACGCCTTTACTTGACCACCTTCAACTGTGGCCGTGGCCGGCTACCCCCGCCATTGCTGCTGCTGCTACTACCACTACCCCCGCCTTCTTCAGCGGAAGTCGGTCGATTGGGAGGCTCGGGGCCGAGGTCAGACTCTGAGAACACCATACCTTCGCCGGTTTCACGCGCGTAGATCCCCATCACTGCGGCAACTGGGAAACGTACGTGGTGTACGACGCCGGCGAAACGCGCATCGAATTCAATCTCTTCGTTACCCAACTTCAAACGCTGGGTCGCGCTCGGACTGAGGTTGAGCACGATCTTGCCTTCTTTGACGTACGCCTTGGGCACTTCGGCGCCGGCACGTTCGGCATCGACGATGACGTGAGGTGTATGTCCGCTGTCAGACATCCACTGATGCATGGCTCGCAGCAGATAGGGGCGCTTGGGCGGGGGCGGCGGAGGTGCTGGAGGAGCCATGACGCTACATCAGATGAGGCGCATTTCCTGTTCGGTATCGGACAGGCTTTCGCGAAACGCCGGGCGCGAAAAAATCAGGCTGGCGTACTTGATGATGGGCTGGGCCTGCGGCGGCAGGTCGATCTCATAGTACGGCAGACGCCACAACACGGGCGCAATCGTCGCATCCACCAGTGAGAACTCATCCGACAGGAAATACGGCTTCACCTTGAACAGCTCGGTGCTCTGTAACACCGTGTCCCGCAGGATTTTCTTCAGCTTCACGGTGTTCTTCTTGTCGGGATCCTGCTCGATCTGCTGAACCAGTGCGTACCAGTCGCGCTCGATGCGATACAGCGCCAGGCGGAATTGCGCCCGGGTCACGGGATCGACGGGCATGAGCGGCGGATGGGGGAAACGCTCATCCAGGTACTCGATGATCACGCGCGAGTCATAGAGCACGAGGTCCCGATCGACCAGTGTGGGAACGCTGTGATACGGATTGAGGTCGAGCAGATCCTCCGGGAGCTTGCCGGGCTCAACGCTCACGATATCGATGCTGATGCCTTTTTCGGCCAGCACGATCCGCGTCCTATGACTCCATGGGTCATTAGGAGCGGAAAAGAGCGTCATGATGGATCGTCTGCTCGACAAACTCCGCTCCGTGTTCGAACCGAACTAGAACTAACTTAAAATCGGCCCGGGCGCCGAAGGCGCATCCCAAAGGCAGCCGGCAAAAACCACGCTTTTTGCCGGCGGTCGACGGAGCCGGGCTCCTCGCGAACTTTTTCGCGCCAACAAATCAATGTACGTCTTTCCAGTATTCTTTCTTCAGCAGCCACGCCAGCCAGGTGAACACGAGCAAGAACAGCACTACCCAGATTCCCAGGCTGTGCCGCTGGATCTGCGCCGGCTCACCCACGTAGCTCAGGAAAGCCACGGTATCACGCACGAAGGCATCGTACTCCTCGGCATTCATGCGGCCGGGTGCAACCTGCTCAAAATGATCGAAAACCTGCTCGGTCGTGGTCTTGCCGTCCTCGTTTTTCTTGTCGACGCTCTTGTAGACGGGCTTTTTCAGGCCCTCGAGCTCGGAAAGCACGTGCGGCATTGCCGTTGCCGGCAGCTGCAGATTGTTCGCACCCGTCTGACGGCTCGGATCTACGTAGAACGTCTTGAGGAACCGATAGAGGTAGTCGGTGCCACGGGCACGGGCCATCAGCGAGAGGTCCGGCGGCGTCTTGCCAAACCAGGCTTCCGCGTCCGCAGCCGGCATGCTCGTGAGGATGTAGTTCGTGTCCTTGTCGCCTGGCTGAACCAGGTACTTGTTCAGCAGGTCCGGCGGAATCCCCAGGTCCTGACCCAGGCGCGAATAGCGCTCGTACTTGAGCGAGTGGCATCCGAGGCAGTAGTTGGCGAAGTTACGCGCACCGCGCTGCAGCGCATCCCGATTCGCGATGTCGAGGTCCGCGTGCCAAGCCTTCCAGTCTGTCTGCGTGGCGCCAGCAGCACCCTCATCCGCCTCAGCGGCGAAAAGAGCCCCAGACGTCAGCAGCAGCGCTCCGCAAAGCAGCGCATTGAGCGCGCGCATCTTAATGCGCATGGTAGGTCACCCTCTCCGGCACAGGTTTCGGCGTGCCCATTCGCGAGTAGAACGGCATCAGGGCGAAGAACGCGAAGTACAGAACCGTGAATATCCGAGCGAGCAACACGGCAGAGCCTTCCGCAGGCTGCAGCCCCAGGTACCCGAGGGCGATGAATGACACGGCAAAAATCGCCAGTGCCAGCTTCGAGATAAACGGCTTGTAGCGCATCGACTTCACCGAGCACTGGTCGAGCCAGGGCATCAGGAAGAACGCGAATACGGCCAGACCCATGAGCAGGGCGCCCATTCGCTGGTTCGGCACGGCGCGCAGGATTGCGTAGTACGGCGTGAAGTACCACACCGGCGCAATGTGCTCAGGCGTAGACATCGGGTTGGCCGGCTCGAAGTTTGGGCCTTCCAGGAACAAGCCTCCGAACGTGGGCACGAAGAACACCACGATGGTGAACAGGACGAAGAACACGCCAACGCCGAAGATGTCCTTCACCGTGTAGTACGGATGGAACGGGATACCATCGAGCGGATGGCCGTCAGCCCCGAGCTTCTTCTTGATCTCGATTCCGTCCGGATTGTTGGACCCCGTCTGCCGTAGGGCGACGAGATGCAACATAACGAGGAGGAGCAGCGCTAATGGAACGGCCACTACGTGGAGAGAGAAGAAGCGGTTCAGCGTGGAGTCTGCGATGCCGTAGTCACCGCGGATCCACTCGACGAGTGGCGGACCGACGGCCGGAATCGTGCTGAACAGGTTCACGATCACCTGCGCGCCCCAGAACGACATGTTGCCCCACGGTAGGACGTAGCCCATGAAGGCCTCCGCCATCAACGCGAGGTACACGAGCATGCCCAGGATCCACAGAAGCTCGCGGGGCGCCTTGTACGAGCCATACAAGAAGGCCCTGAACATATGCAGGTACACGACGATGAAGAACGCCGATGCACCGGTGGAATGCAGGTAGCGGATCAGCCAACCGTAGTTGACCTCCCTCATGATGTATTCGACCGAGTCGAACGAGGTCAGCTCGCCCGGCTTGTAAAACATCGTAAGGAAAATACCCGTGGCGAGCTGCAGCACGAGCACCAGCAGCGCCAGCGAGCCGAAGAAGTACCAGATATTGAAGTTCTTGGGCGCGTAGTAGCCGGTCAACTGGCTGGAGATGAACTCATCCACCGGCATCCGCTTGTTGAGCCAGCCCAGAAAGCCTTTTCTTTCGGGCTTGGCGCCCTGCACTGCAGCCATTATGCGGCTCCTTTATGGGTCTCATCGACACCCACAACGAGCTTGAGCGGCGACGGGAATTCATAGGGCGGAATGCGCAGGTTCACCGAGGCGGGCGAGCCCTGGAACACACGTCCGGCAAGGTCGAATCGCGAGCCGTGGCAGGGGCAGAAGAAGCCACCCGGCCAGTAGGCACCCATCTCGGCGGAATGCGCCTCAAAACGCTGCTTTGGCAGGCACCCCAGGTGTGTACAGGTACCGATCAGAACCAGCACCTCCGGGAGCCGCGCGCGGAATTCATTCTTGGCGTAATCGGGCTGATCGGAATCGGCCGAATCCTTGTCCTTCAGCAGTTCGTCATGGCCCTTCAGCTGCCCGACCATTTCAGGCGTACGCCGAACGACGTAGATCGGCTGCCGCCGCCAGGTCACGATGGCCATCTGGCCCGCATCAATCTTCGAGACGTCCAGCTCGACCGGTGCTCCGGCCGCCTTGGCACGCTCCGAGGGCGCCCACGACGAAATAAAGGGCACCGCGGCGAATGCAGCTCCGACTGCCCCAGTGGCAACCGTAGCCGCGGTTAGAAACTTGCGTCGACTCTGATCGACCTCGTCGTCACCGACGACAACGTTTTCCGCCATCAACCGTTCTCCCGCTTGCTGCCCAACCATCCGCGCGTCGCTGGGCGCGCGGACTAACGATAGTGTACGCACGCGTGCAGTTTCCGGCTTGCGGGGGGCGGCGCATTATACACAAACGAATACGGCCATCTGCGCAGGCGGTGGGTGACTCAATTACGAGGACTCTTTAACTGCGCCGGTGCCACGTTTGACGAATACGGGGACTATTTCTGCGCGAGCGGCGCGTCCGCCGCACATAAGGACTTTTGGATGCGGGGACTCATTTTCCTGGCGGGATCGGTGGTCGGGGGCCTTGCCCTCGCCTTCATTCTGGTGATGGTGCGCCCGGAGCTCATCCGTCGCGGCGACACGCCAGCCGCGCCCTCAACCATACTGGCCGGGCCCCGGCCAACCGAGCCTGCTCCTGTGCGGGTGACCTACTCTGCCGCTGTTCAACGAGCCGCGCCGTCAGTCGTCAACGTTTACACGGCCCGTCTGGTAACCGAACGCGTTGCACCCTCCTCTCTCGGCGAGCTGTTCGGGGGCTTTTTGCCGCGATACAGGCAGAGAATCGAGCGAAGCCTCGGCTCGGGAGTCATCGTGGACGACGCAGGGCACATCGTGACCAACCATCACGTCATCGCGAACGCCGACTCGGTGCGGGTGCAACTTGCTGATGGCCGAGTAGCGGATGCCCACATTGTGGGCCGCGATCCCGACACGGATCTCGCAGTGCTCAAAATCGACCTGACGCCCCTTCCCATTGCAGTGCTGGGTCGCTCTGACCAACTGAGGGTAGGGGATGTGGTGCTGGCCATCGGCAATCCCGTCGGCCTGTCACAGACAGTGACACACGGCATCGTCAGCGCCACCAGCCGCCAACAGTTGGGCATCGCAGCGCTGGAAGACTTCATCCAGACGGATGCGCCCATCAATTTCGGCAACTCCGGCGGCGCGCTCGTGGACTCGAGCGGCGCGCTCGTCGGTATCAACACGGCCATTGTCGCCAAGAACCTGGGTGTGGAAGGCATCGGGTTTGCGATTCCGGTCAACATGGTGCGCGGCGTGTTGAGCGATATCATTGCGAACGGGCGCGTCATTCGCGGGTGGATCGGGATCGTGCCAGAAGATGTGTCCAACGAGCAGGCCGCTCAGTATGGTCTCGCTCAGGGCGGCGTCCTGATTGCCAACCTCTATGTCGGCAGTCCGGCCCAGCAGGCGGGGTTGCAACCCGGCGATCTCATCCTGGCAATCGACTCCGTGCCCGTGAAAGGTGCGCAGGATACGCTCGGCCAGATCGCCACTCACAAGCCGGGCGCGAGAATTGCGATCCATGGGATGCGCGCGGGCAAGGAATTCGATGTGCACGCGCAAGTCAGCGAGCGTCCCAAGTAGACTTGTTCATTGGCGCGGCACTGGCCGCGCAGAGCCCGGGTCCTAGTACGCCGGCAAAAAGCGTGGTTTTTGCCGGCTGCGCCAGTGGGGCGCCTGCGGCGCGCTACGGCGCGAATTTGCTCAGGTTCACCGGTCCGCAGGACCGCGTCCAGGTATGCGCATCCGCTCCCGGGTTGTGCCAACTGCAATCACCCTTGATCACATCGTCCGATTCCTTCGGTCCCCAAGTTCCTGCCGTGTACTCGAAAGGAACTGAATCAACACTGAGCACCGGTTCGACCACCGCCCACGCCGCTTCCACCTCGTCCTGCCGGGCGAACAGTGACGTGTCACCGATCATCGCCGCCCCGATCAGCCGCTCGTAAGCCTCGGCCTCATCCGGGTCACGCTGATCCACGAACAGCTCAACATCCCGGCCCTGCATGGCCGGTCCGGGGCGCTTTGCATGGGCACCCAGCGCGATGGCCGTGTCGGGACTCAGCCGGAAGCGCAGGTAGTTGGGTTGCTCGGGACTCGCGTCGCCGAAGACCCGTGCCGGCGGCCGCCGCATCTCTACGACGACCTCGGTGGCAGTAACCGGCAGTGATTTGCCCGCGCGCAGGTAAAACGGCACACCGCTCCACCGCCAGGAATCGATCTGCAGGCGCAGCGCTGCAAATGTCTCAACGTGCGAATCTTTGGCAACGCCTTCTTCCTTGCGATAGCCGGCAAACTGGCCGCGCACGACGTCTTTCGGTGACAGCGGCCGGATTGCTTTCAGCACCTTCACCTTTTCGTCACGCAACGATTCACCGGTGGCATTCACCGGCGGCTCCATCGCGAGCAGCGAGACAACTTCCAGCAAGTGGTTCTGCACGACGTCGCGAATTGCTCCGACTTCCTCGTAGAACTTGCCACGACCGGCCACTCCAAACTTCTCCGCCATCGTGATCTGCACGCTGTTGACGAAGTTGCGATTCCAGACGGGCTCCAGAAACGAATTCGCGAAGCGGAAGTACAGCAGGTTCTGCACCGGCTCCTTGCCGAGATAGTGATCGATCCGGAAGATGTTGGATTCGGGAAATGCAGTGAGCAGTGTAGCGTTCAACATCTGCGCAGACGGCAGATCGCGCCCGAACGGCTTTTCGACGACGACCCGCGCGTCTTTGACGGGCATCGTCTTCTCGAGGCAGCCGATCACCGGCGGAAACACACTCGGCGGAATCGCAAGATAGTTGAGGGGTCGCCTGGCATCGCCCAGGGCCTTCCGCAGCGATTCGTATGTGGACGGCTTCGTATAGTCGCCGTCAACGTACTTCAACAGCGAAGTCAGTTTGGACAGAACTGACTCATCAGTCTTCTTTACGGCCGTATGCACGCTGTCGCGCACGTGGTCGGCGAGCTTGTCGAGATTCCATCCCGCGCGCGCAACACCGATCACCGGCACCGCCAGATGCCCACGCCGCACCAGGTTGTACAACGCCGGATAGATTTTCTTGAAGCACAGGTCGCCGGTGGCGCCGAAGATTACCAACGCATCCGAATCGCGACGCTCCATATCAGTCCTTCTTCTCGTGGTGGCCGCCGAATCCGAGTCGCATCGCCGACAACAACTTGTCGGCAAACTCGGCCCGGCCGCGCGACTCGAAGCGCGAATACAGCGCCGCGCTCAGTACATAGGCCGGTACGCCGACCTCAATTGCCGCCTGCACCGTCCAGCGTCCCTCACCGGAGTCGGACACGCGGCCACCAAACTCTTCCAACTTCGGACTGGCTGCCAGCGCTGCGGCAGTCAGATCGAGCAGCCGCGAGGAGATGATGCTGCCGTGGCGCCAGACCTCCGAGATCGCTGCGATATCCAGGTTGTATTGAAAATACTTCGGGTTGCTGAGGGGCGCCGTCTCGGCGTCCGACTCGCGAGTCTGCGTGCCGGCATCGGCATGTTTGAGAATGTTCAGGCCTTCCGCATACGCGGCCATGATTCCGTACTCGATGCCGTTGTGGACCATCTTGACGAAGTGGCCGGCACCGACGGGACCGCAGTGCAGATACCCCATCCCCGCCTGCCCGTCGGCCGGCACAGCACTGCCCGACTGCTTCTCGGGCAGCTTCCCGCCCGGCGACAGCGTTGCAAAAATCGGCTCAATGGCCGCAACGACGTCCTTCTCCCCACCGATCATCAAACTGAAGCCGTTCTCCAGCCCGAGCACGCCGCCGCTCGTCCCGACATCGACGTAGTGAATGCCGGCTGATTGCAACTCCTCGGCACGGCGAATGTCGTCGTGATAGTTGGAATTGCCGCCGTCGATGATGACGTCGCCCTTCTTCAGCAGCGGCCGCAATTGCGCGATCACTGAATCAACGACGCCGGCGGGTACCATGACCCACACAACTCGCGGGGCGGTAAGCCCATCGACGAGCTCGGCAAGGGTTTTTGCACCCCTCGCGCCTTGGGCTGCCAGCATCTTTACGGCTTCTGCAGAATTATCGTAGGCGACACATTCGTGGCCACCCTTGAGCAGGCGCCGCACCATGCCCGCGCCCATACGCCCCAGTCCGATCATGCCGATGCGCATACGTACTCCAGCAGTTGTGGCTGGCAATAGTACGCGCCGTACGTGTCAATCTGCAGTCGGAATCGTCCGACGTCCAGCTTTGACTCGCTCATAAGAGCTAGGGGCAGGTGCAGCCGCCAAAAACCACGCTTTTTGGCGGCGGAAAAGGACCCGGTCTCCGCGCGGCCAGTGCCGCGCCCATAAACTAATTCGGGACGCGCTTGATCTGTGCACCGAGCTGCGCGAGCTTTTCCTCGATCGCTTCGTACCCACGATCGATGTGGTAGATGCGCTCGATATCGGTGCGACCCTCGGCAACCAGGCCCGCCAGCACCAGGCTCGCTGACGCACGCAAATCCGTTGCCATCACAGGCGCCGCTGTGAGTCGCTCGACGCCGCGAATGATCGCAGTGTTCCCTTCGAGCCGGATCTCGGCGCCCAGCCGGCGCATCTCCAGCATGTGCATGAATCGGTTTTCGAAAATCGTTTCGATGATCGTCCCCACACCCGAAGCAACCGTATTGAGCGCAGCAAACTGCGCCTGCATATCGGTCGGAAACGCGGGATAGGGCGCCGTCCGCACGTCCACCGCCTTAGGGCGGCGACCGCGCATATCGACTTCGATCCAGGTATCACCGACACCGACTGTTGCACCCGCTTCCTCGAGCTTGGCAAGCACCGCATCAAGATGATCCGGCCGCGTGTTCTTGATCCGCACGTGGCCACCGGTGATCGCTCCAGCCACGAGATAGGTGCCGCCCTCTATGCGGTCCGGCAGCACGTCGTACGTTGTGCCACGCAACCGCTTCACGCCCTGGATGACGATCTTGTCGGTGCCCGCGCCGTGAATATTTGCGCCCATGGCAATCAGGAAATTCGCCAGGTCGATAACTTCGGGCTCACGTGCGGCGTTTTCGATGACCGTCTCGCCTGTTGCGAGGGTGGCAGCCATCATCAGATTTTCCGTTCCGGTGACTGTAACCGTATCCAGTACCAGTCGTGCGCCGTGGAGCCGGTCTGCACGAGCACGGATGTAACCACCTTCAATGGTGATATCCGCGCCCATCGCCTGCAGCCCCGCGATGTGGATGTTCACCGGGCGCGCACCGATGGCACAGCCCCCGGGAAGCGAAATGTCGGCCCGACCAAAGCGGGCGAGTAACGGTCCCAGAACGAGGATGGACGCCCGCATGGTCTTTACCAGCTCGTACGGCGCGAAGCATTCCTTCACCGTGGAACCCTCAACCTCGATCCGCATACGCTCGTCGATCGTGACGGTCGCGCCCATGCGTCCCAGAAGCTCAACTGTGGTCGTGACGTCCTTGAGGTGAGGGACGTTGGCTACGACTACAGGGTCATCCGCCAGAAGCGCGCCGGCCAGAATCGGCAGCGTCGCGTTCTTTGCGCCGGAAATCCGCACTTCTCCCTCGAGGGGCACGCCCCCCGTGATCTGCAGCTTGTCCATGGGGTCACTTCGTCCCTGACTCTTCGGGAGTCAACGCTTCGATGGACAGCGCGTGTATTTCATTCCCCATGCGCTCCCCCAATGCTCGGTAAATGAGCTGGTGGCGCGCGAGGCTGCGCTTACCCGCAAATTCAGGCGAAACGATGCGCGCGGCGAAGTGGGTGTTGTCATCTGACTCGACTCGGACGTCGGCCCCGGGCAGGCCGGCCCGGATCAATTGTGCGACTTGTTCAGGGTTCATGTCTTCTCTTAGCCGGCGCGTTTCGCGCCGCCAAATGGTCGGGGTCGCTTCGACCCCGTGGAAAGTTCGGCCGTCAGGCCGTGGAACAGTGTACCGCGTGGGCATCTATTTCGTGGGTGGTCTATCGGGACGTGAAGCCTATAATCCGCGCGCTATGCAGTCTCCTGTCTCCATTTCGACACCCCCCGCGAACGATACTCAGCTGCTGGCCTTTGGGCGCAGAGCCCTCGAGATCGAAGCCCAGGCCCTTGCGGCACTAGCGCCCCGACTGGATGCGGGATTCGCCGCAGCGTGCCGCATCTGCCTCGCATGCGAGGGACGGGTTGTCGTAACGGGGATGGGTAAGTCGGGGCACGTTGCCCGCAAAATTGCTGCGACCTTCGCCAGTACGGGCACCCCCGCGTTCTTCCTTCACCCTGCCGAAGCGGGGCACGGCGACCTCGGCATGATCACGCGGACCGATGCCGTGGTCGCGATCTCCAATTCCGGCGAGACGCCTGAGCTCGTGCTTCTGCTTCCGCACCTGAAACGCCTCGCCGTCCCGCTCATTGTGCTCGTCGGCAAAGTCGACTCGACGCTCGGTCGTGCAGCCTCAGTCGCGATCGACGTCAGTGTCGCGGAAGAGGCATGCCCGCTGAACCTCGCCCCGACGGCCAGTACAACCGCCACTCTGGCGATGGGCGACGCCCTCGCCGTTTCGGTACTGGAAGCCCGCGGCTTTACCAAGCAGGATTTCGCCATGTCTCACCCGGGCGGAAGCCTGGGGAGGCAGCTGCTGCTTCATGTCGAAGACGTTATGCGGACGGGGACGGCCCTTCCCCGCGTCTCGGCAGACGACCAGCTGGGTGCCGGGTTGATCGAGATGTCCCAGAAGGGATTGGGCATGACAGTCGTCGTGGACTCGGACGACCGCATTCTTGGCGTGTTTACGGACGGAGATCTGAGACGGGCTTTTGCCAAGCAACTCGATGTTCACAGTACGCCCATGCGCGCTGTGATGACCTCAAACTGCAAGACCATTGGTCCTCGGGCCCTCGCCGCTGAAGCCGTGCATATTATGGAGTTGCACCGCATCACGGCGTTACCCGTTGCTGACTCGCAGGGGCGGCTGATCGGCGCACTCAACGTACACGACCTGTTCCGGGCCGGCGTCGTCTAACACTCGACGCCGCCCGCCAAATGACACTTAAATCCGCTGCCGCGATCCAACTGCTTGTCCTCGACGTTGATGGCACCATGACAGATGGAAAGCTTTACTTCGGGCCGCGAGGTGAAGCCATTAAGGTGTTTCACGTGCGAGACGGTCAAGGTATCAAGCATCTCGATGAGGCGGGAATCCATGTCGCCGTCATTTCGGGACGCACGTCAAAGATGGTTTCCGTGCGTTGCCGCGAACTGGGAGTGGAGCACGTCGTCCAAGGAGCCAAGGACAAGGTGGCGGCGTTTGAGAAGCTGCGGAAGCGATTGAAGATCGACGTGTCGGAAAGTGCTTGCGTGGGTGACGATACGGCGGACGTGCCGCTCATGAAGGTTGTGAAACTCGCGTTCGCGGTTGCTGATGCGCATCGGGATGCGCTCCGCGCGGCTCACGTTGTGACATCGCTTCCTGGGGGACAAGGCGCGGTTCGTGAGGTTTGTGACTATTTGCTGGACGCGCGCAAGCGATGATTTTCCGAGTCCTGGCCGCTTTGTTGTTCGTTGCCATCATCGTTGGCTCGTTTTGGCTCGGCGGGGAACAGCGCGAAACCACAGCAACGACGACGGTGGAAGCATCCAGTGCAGACCTCGGCTACTCCGCGCGGAACGCCACCCTCACAGAAACGGGGGCTGACGGATTACCGGTCTATACACTAAACGCCAACGTGATTCGTCAGCATCCAGGAGACGGCGTGGAGTTTGAGCAGGTTCAGATGTCCTTTCGGGACGCCGACGGGCAGACCTGGAAGGGTCGCGCTGATCAGGGTGAGCTGACGACTGAGACTGGCAAAGTCGACTTGGCCGGCAATGTGCATGTGAATGGCCTGCTTCCGGGTTCCGATCAGATGGCTGACCTGGCGACCGAGAAGCTCTCTGTGGACACGCATGAGAGCATCATCAGCACGTCCCAGCCCGTCACGGTGAATTCGATCGGCCGGCAGCTCAAATCGAAAGGAATGGTGGCGACGCTGAAAGAACATCATCTGGTCCTGGAATCCAACGTACGTGGCACGTTCACTCCATAACATGACCCGCTTTCTGCAACGAGCCGCAGTGACTGCGCTGATCGGTGCCGCCGTGTTGGCCCTGAGTGACGCGCCAGCCGCGACACACATCGCCGCAGTCAGCAAGAAGTCAGTTCCGGCGCCCTCCAAGGACGCGCGCAAACTACCCATCGACGTGGCGTCCTCCAAAATTGACTACAAAGGGGACAGCGTCGTTTTCCAGGACGTCGTCATCACACAGGGTGAGACAAAAGTACAGGCAGATCGTGCCCACGCCACCGGTCTCGACAACTTTGACAACAGCCGCTGGACGTTCGAGGGCAATGTCCGTATCACGGGTGAGCAGCACGGCAGCCTCAAATCCGACGTGGCCGTTGTGGAGTTCAAAAACAAGTACATTTCCAAGGCCACGGCGACGGGCAATCCGGCCGAGTTTGAGCAGCGGCGATCGGATATCGACGAAACGGCCAAGGGCCATGCGCAGGAGATTGTTTACAACGTAGTGGATGGGACGGTGCGTTTGTCAAATGATGCCTGGGTCTGGGACGGTCACAACGAGCTGACGGCGCACGAGCTCGTCTATAACATCCGAGAACAGCACGTGCAGGCCGTGGCTGACCCTGCCGGTGGCAGTCAGGTGCACTTCAAGATCGACCCGAACGCCAGCGGGGATTCACCCAAAAAACCATGACCGCGCTCAGAGCCATCGGCCTTGCCAAGAGCTACAAGTCGCGGCAAGTCGTCCGCGATTTGTCCATTGAAGTTGCGAACGGGGAGGTTGTAGGCCTGCTCGGACCCAACGGGGCAGGCAAGACAACTGCGTTCTACATGATCGTGGGCCTCGTTCCATGTGACGCCGGACGAATACACATCGGGGACACGGATGTGACCACCCTCCCCATGCACAAACGTGCGCGACTGGGTCTCGGGTACCTTCCCCAAGAAGCCTCCGTCTTCCGCAAGCTGTCGGTCGAAGACAACGTTATGGCGATTCTGGAGACACGCGATGACCTCGACCGCGCGGCCCGGGAACAACGTCTCGAGGAATTGCTGGAGGAGCTGCGGATAGGACACGTTCGTCGCAGCATGGGCCTGTCACTGTCCGGCGGAGAGCGGCGCCGCGTAGAAATCGCCCGGGCACTGGCCGCAGAGCCGCGCTTCATGCTTCTGGACGAGCCCTTTGCCGGCGTAGACCCCCTGTCTGTCCTGGACATTCAGCGGATCATCCGCGAGCTGACCAGCCGGGACATCGGTGTGCTGATCACGGACCACAACGTGAGGGAAACCCTGGGGGTCTGCAGCCGCGCTTACATCGTAAATCAGGGCACCGCCATCGCGGCCGGAACTGCGGAAGAAATCCTTGCCAACCCCCAAGTGCGTGAGGTGTACTTGGGCCAGTCGTTTCGCCTCTGACCCGCCGCGGGCCCGCCCCGCCCGGTGCGAGGACAAAGTTAAATCTTTCAATCACTTACAATTGGAATGCCCACCCTGCCTTTCGTGTCGCCATGCTGAAACCCTCTCTGCAGCTCAAGTTGGGTCAGCAACTGACCATGACCCCGCAGCTGCAGCAGGCAATCCGGCTCCTGCAGCTGCCCGCACTCGAGCTGCAAGCTCACATTCGCGAGCTGCTCGAAACAAATGTGATGCTGGAGCCTACGGAGGAAGGCGAGGGAACTGCCACCTTCGAAGCCATTGACGCGACCCCCACCGCCGACCAGGAGCACGACCTCCTCGATCGCAACCGCGAACAGCCTGAGGTCCCCGAGCGAGCGCGGGAAGAGAACACCGTTGAGGTTGTTGACGAAGGTTGGGGCGAGCAGAGCGTTGGCTCCGCCGAAGCGCCCT
The DNA here is from genome assembly GCA_034668025.1 of Gammaproteobacteria bacterium. Classification (GTDB taxonomy): domain Bacteria; phylum Pseudomonadota; class Gammaproteobacteria; order Steroidobacterales; family Steroidobacteraceae; genus 13-2-20CM-66-19. The sequence continues at coordinate 29,684 of JAXDQF010000203.1, forward strand.
GGAACAGCGACGATGATGAGCGCCAGCAGGAGTTTGCCGACGCCGCCGGCCAGTCGTTGCAGGACCACCTGCTGTGGCAGCTGGAGCTGGCCAAGCTCGAACCGCGCGAATTCGGGATTGCCCGCGCAATCATCGATTCAATCAGTGATGACGGCTACCTGACCGAGCCGCTGGACGAGATTGCCAACACCCTGCGACCGGAAATCGAATGCGATGCCGCTGAGGTGGAGTCCGTATTGGCCGGTGTGCAGGCCCTGGATCCCCCGGGTGTCGGCGCGCGCTCGGTCGGCGAGTGCATCGAGCTTCAGTTGCGCCAGCTGGATCCCGCAACGCCGGGATTCAACACCGCAATCGAAATTGCGCGCCACCATCTCGAGCTGGTCGCCGAGCGCGAGCTGTCACTCCTGCGCCGCGAGCTGCGCGCGACGGAAGAGGAAATTGCGAGCGCTCTTGCTCTCGTACGATCGTGCCACCCGCGTCCCGGTGCAACAGTCAGTACGGGCTCGGCTGAGTACGTGGTGCCTGATGTGTTTGTGCGTCGGACCGACCACGGTTGGTCGGTCGAAATCAACTCCGCCACCCTGCCGCGCGTACGCCTCAACAACAGCTACGCGAGCCTGATTGGCCGCAACGCCAGCCACGCCACCATGCGTGCCCAGCTGCAGGAAGCGCGCTGGCTGCTGAAAAGTCTGGAAATCCGCCACGAGACGCTCATCAAGGTCGCCCGCTCGATTGTCGAGCGTCAGCAGGCCTTTCTGGAGCACGGCGACGAGCACATGCGGCCGATGATCCTGAAGGACATCGCCGAAGCTGTTGGCATGCACGAGTCCACCATCTCGCGCGTGACCTCCGGCAAATACATGCACACCCCGCGCGGCGTTTTCGAGCTGCGCTATTTCTTCTCCAGCCAGGTGGAAGGTGCAGACGGCTCAGGCACGTCGTCCACCGCCATTCGCGCCAAGATCAAAAAGTTAGTCAAAGAAGAAGACGCCGAAACGCCTTTGAGCGACGGTCGTATTGCGGAGCTGCTGTCCGGTGAAGGTATCCCGGTCGCGCGCCGCACTGTGGCCAAGTATCGCGAGGCGATGGGCATTGCTCCCTCGAACGAGCGTCGACGAGCGGGATTGAAGCAGATGTGAGGGCCCCCGAAGTCGCGCCTTTGGGAGCCCGGGTCAAAAGCGCCGCAGGCGACTTTTGACAGTCGGATAAGTGTGAGAGTGAACAACTCAAAGGAGACGGCTATGCAGCTCAACGTCACCGGCCACCATATCGAGGTCACTGCGGCACTACGCGGATATGTGGAGAAAAAACTCGATCGCATCGCAAGGCACTTCGATCAGGTCATCGACGTTCACTGTGTGCTTACCGTAGAACAGAAGCTGCGCCACAAGGCCGAAGCAACGTTGCACGTGAGCGGTAACTCGATCCACGCGGACGCCACCGAACAAAACATGTACGCCGCCATCGACCTCCTCGTCGACAAGCTCGACCGCTGCGTCAAGAAACACAAAGAGAAGAAATGCGATCACCACGCGGCCGAAGCCCAGCGCTCGGCGCGGAACATCGCTTCTTTGTAAATTGGCGGAAATTGCTCCCGGCAATTTCCGCGGACAAGGCTTCGTCGCCCGCCGGCAAAAAGCGCGGTTTTTGCCGGCTGCGCCCATGCAGTGCGCCTGCGGCGCTTCGGCGGACACTAACTCCCGCTGCACGCCGTTAAAAACGCGCGTTTTTTTGGCTGCGGTGGCGCTCGGTCACTGAGTTTCGCGGCTTTAGCCCTACGCGTTCGTCGCCCGGTCACGGTGCCTGCGCCGTAACCGGGCGGTAGCGCACAATTAGCCGACCCGGACGTGTACCGGTGCTTGCAGCGGTGCGGTCGCTGGGGCTAACTTCACGCCCGTGCGCATCATCATCCTCAGCGGCTTGTCCGGTTCCGGTAAGAGCGTGGCCCTGCACATGCTCGAGGACCTCGGCTTCTATTGCATCGACAACATCCCGGCGGCGCTGCTGAAACCGTTTATCTCCTACACGGTGCGCAGCCCGGAATCGACTTACGAGCGCACGGCAATCGGCCTGGACGCGCGCAACACCGCTGCTGAGATCGCGACAGTCCCGCAGCTGATCGACGAGCTGCGACGAAGCGGAATCCAGTGTGAAGTGATCTTCCTCGTCACCAGTGACGAGGAGCTGCTGCGCCGGTTTGCTGAAACCCGGCGCAAGCACCCGATGAGTGGCAACAACATCGACCTGCGCGAAGCCATGGCCCTGGAGCGGCAACTGCTCGAGCCCATTGTCTACGCGGCCGACCTCGTGATCGATACATCGAAGATGGGCGTGCACGCCCTGCGGGAAATCATTCACCAGCGGGTGGAACAGCGCAGTGTCGGTCGGCTGTCGATCACGTTCGAGTCGTTCGGATTCAAACATGGGATACCGGGCGATGCAGATTTTGTCTTTGACGCCCGCTCCCTGCCGAATCCGTACTGGGAACCCACGCTGCGCAACCTGACCGGCCGCGATCCGGAGGTCATCCGCTTCCTCGAAGCACAGACCACCGTCGGTGTCCTGATTGCCGACATTGCGCAATTCATGACGGCGCGCATTCCCGAGTACCAGGCCAGCAATCGCGGCTACCTTACGGTGGCAGTGGGATGCACCGGCGGCCAGCACAGGTCCGTCTACATCGTGGATCGCCTCGCAGAGAGCTTTGCGACTCGCCACACAAATGTCACAGCCCGCCACAGCTCACTGCAAGCCGCACGGCTCTACACCCCACCACGCGCAATAGCGTCCGTTTAGAGCTTGAAAAGCGCCCCGACGCGCTTGCCCAACAGCGAATTTACCAGGACCAGTATCAGGGTCAGCAGAAGCATCGCCCAGGCTCCCAGCGCGCTCGCGAGGTAGGGGCCGTCGCCCAGACGCTGAAACAGCTCGAAGATGCCGCGCGTGATGGGCCAATAAGACTGTTTCTGCACGAGGATCAGCGAGTCACTGACCTCCAGCATGGTGAAGGCAAACACCATCAACCCCCCGGCGACGAGATTCGCGCCCAGCAGCGGAGTTGTAATCCGCAGAAGCGTCTGCGAGCGCGTGGCGCCGATATTCCGGGCGGCGAGCTCCAGCTCCTCAGGAGTCTGCTCCAAACCCGCCACCGTACTTCGCACGACATAGGGCAGCCGTCGGATGGTGTAGGCCATGACCAACAGCAGGGTTGGATTTTTCTGCACGTCGATGACCTGCAACAGCCATTTCAGGTCGGGGAACCAGGCCTTGATCTGCAGGCTGATCGCCAGGTATCCGAAAGCCAGCACCAGACCCGGCACGGCCAGCGGCAGCATGGACAAACTGTCGAGCACCGCGCGCAGCGCAAAGGGAAGCTTGGAACGGACGATCAGGATTCCCAAGCCCAAGCCGAGCGCTACATCCAGCACCACGCTGAGGCCGGAGAACACCAGGCTGTTGCGGATGGAGGGGAGCGCGAGCTCATGCGACAGTGCGTGCTCGTAGTGGGCTGTCGTAAATACGCGCGGCAGGACGCTCTCATACCATTGCCCGGTCTGCGAGAAACTCGTGAGGACTACGCCGATGTGGGGTAGCAGTGCCAGCAGGATGACAATGACGAAGGGTGTCGCCACCGCGAACGCGGGCAGACCTTTCAATTGGAACGTGCCGAGTGCGGCGGGGGTCTTCGTCCAGCCGGTCTGATTACCCCAACCGGCAGCCAGCTTCCCCAGCGCATACACGATGCAGCAACCGAGCATCGTCACGATCAACAGCGCGTACGGAAGCGGGTTGTTCGAGATTTCAGTGATCCGGAAATAGACCTGTACCGGCGTGACGTCGTAGAAATCGAACATCAGCGGTGTGCCCAGCTCGGAGAAGCTCCAGATGAACACGATGGAGGCTCCGGCAAACACGCCGGGCAACATCAACGGCAACGTGACTGAGCGAAATATCCGCCAAGCAGACGCTCCCAGGTTCGCAGCGGCCTGTTCCAATGCAGGATCCACGAATGAGAGTGCCGTAACGACATTCACGAACAGAATGGGATACAGGCTGAATGCTTCGCTGACGACCACTCCACCGAAGGGATGATCGGCGAGCCAGTTGACGGGCGTACCCGGCGGCACCAGGCCAATGTGTTGGCAGAGCGCAGTGAGCGCGCCCTGCGCGCCGAAGATGAGACGGATGCCGATGGCGCCCACAAAGGGCGGCAGCACGAGCGGTACCAACATGAATGCCGCCAGCAGGCTCTTGCCTGGAAACTCGAAGCGTCGATTCAGAATCGCCAGAGGCACGCTGATCGCCACACAACACACGGTGACGAGCGCTGCGATGACCGCGCTGTTGATCGCCCCAGTGCGGAACTGTTGATCCTGAAAAACGGCTGTGAGATAGGCGCCTGCAGATGCGAGCTTTACTCCGGGTGTCGAGAGCCCGAGGCCGGTGCTGATGACGCTCCACACAGGCCAGAGGAGGAACACACTGAATAGGATCAGCACGGCCGCAAAGGCGCCGTAACGGACGCTGAGGGTCCACAAGGACTCCGCCGCCGCCCCGCGGTTGGTCACGGCGTCGCCTCACGCCGCAACTCGCGATACTCCGCGCGAAACTGCTCACGCCAGCGCCGCTGGAGCGTCAACCAATCCTCCGGCTTACCCCTCAACATCTGCCTGTGAACATCCACCCCGGCCTGCGATGCTGCCTGATCAACCGGAAACGTTCCGAGCTTCGCGTCCAACTCGGACCTGCGAGGCGACTCGACGATCTGCTTGCGTGTCTCGCGCAGCTCGGGAAGCAGGTCAATGCAACACAACGCGATCAGCTCATCCATGAGCCCGAAGGCGGCACGCCGGCTCGGCTTGGTGTTGAATCCACCAGCCGTCGTATATGGATTGGTGAATTCGGTAAAATTGACCGGGTTGTCGTACACCGAACGCACGATCGGCAGTCGTTGCAACGCCATTTCCGGCGATTCGCCCGGCCCCGGCTTCGTGATCCACAGCCGCTGCCCCGCATCGCTGAGTATGAATTCGATGAATCGCCTGGCGACTTCGGCGTGTTGCGCACCCCGCACCAGGGCAATTGGCTCTGGGGTCACCATCGTCGCGCCCTGCGGCTCAACGTAGCTGACACGCCCTCCCCCCACAGCCGCAATCTGGGCACGAGCGTAAAAGTCGATAGACATGGCCGCCGCGACATCGCCATTACTGACGGTGCTCGGCAATTCATTGGCCGCCTGTGTAAAACCCTTCGCGTTCGCCGCAATCTGCCGTATCAGTCCCATCCCCCGCGCCCAGGCCTCCTGCTGGGGACGATTTTCCTGACTCGCCGTTTCCATCTCGCGCTCGACGATCACCTGCAACGCGGCTTTCGCGGACGCGGACCGGGTTGGGTCCGCAAGCTCGAGCCAACCCCGGTACCGCGGGTCCGCGAGATCGGCCCACGTCCTGGGCTCCGGGAGGTGCAGGTAGGCCAGTACATCCCGGTTGTACAGGATCCCAAAGCTCGAGAGGGCGGCCCCGAACCAACGCGGTCCCGCCACAGGGTCCGGGTCATACAACGGTACGCCGCCGATGTCTGGAGTGGGGAATGCCGCCGCGAGCACAGCTGGGTCCAGCGCCACCTTATCGAGATACTTGCTGCCGAGAGCATCGCTGAACAGCGAATCGCTGCCGCCCCAAACGACGTCGATGTTATAGGTGCCCGATCGCTTGTACGCCGCCTCACTGGCCTGAAAGAACTTCACGATTTCGCCGCCGCCGTAGCTCAGGTACTCGATGCTCACGCCACGGTGATAGTTGGCGGCGTACCACGCTGAAAATGCCTTTTCGAACTTGCGGCGCACCGTCTCCAGGTGAGGCGTCATGATGACGAGCTGATCCGCCGGTCCGGCCCGAACAACCACCGGTGGATTCCGGGTCGTGAAGGCGCGGAACATGAAAGGCAGGAACAGTACCAGCAGTACGAGCACCAGGAGCACCCGGGTACTCCAGGCCTTCATCGGCTCAATACCACCACGTCGGCCGGATCGAACTCCAGGGCCACGTTGCCTTTGAGTCCGTATTGCGGCGGAGCGGACACCACACTCAGGTGCGAGTCGCCAACCGCAACGGCATGCTCGCTCGACTGACCGAGGAAAGTGTCTTCAATCAAAGTCCCGAGCAGCCAGTTCACCTCGGCCCGCCACCCGTTGCTCACGATGCGAATCAACTCGGGGCGAATGCTGACTGTCACGGGGCCGCTCGGCGGACCCGCCGCCGCGAGGATCTCCCCGACGCCCGTGTTGACGTGGATCAGCCCGTCACCTGACGGCACGATCTCACCGTCAATCAGGTTGGTCGGCCCCATGAATTCGGCGACAAAGGCATTCGACGGCGAGCGATATAACTCCTGCGGCGTGCCGACCTGAACCAGCCTGCCATCCTTCATCACCGCGATGCGGTCGGCGGTACTGAGCGCCTCCTTCTGATCATGGGTGACGTAGACGGTCGTGATGCCCGCCCGGCGGCAGATTCGCTGAATCTCCCGCCGCAGCTCCTGGCGGAGGTTGGTATCGAGGTTGCTCAACGGCTCATCGAGCAGCAGGCATGCCGGCTCGACCGCCAGGGCCCGGGCCAATGCCACCCTCTGCTGCTGTCCACCTGATAGTTGCTGTGGCTTCCGATCGGCCAAGGGCCCGTTCAGCTGCACGATTTCGAGAGCCTTCTCAACCTGCGCGAGCTGCGCCTCGCGCCCCGACGGGGTTTCGCGTACCGACAGGCCGAATCGGATGTTCTCGCGCACTGTCATATGTGGCCAAAGTGCATAACCCTGGAAGCACATGACGGCGTTACGCTTCTGAGTTGGGACGGCGGTGACGTCATGGCCGTCGAAGAGAATCCGGCCTGCGGACGGCGTCTGCAACCCGGCGATGGTGCGCAGCAAGGTCGTCTTGCCGCAACCACTCGGTCCCAACAAAAAGAACAGCTCGCCGCTGCGGATTTCGAGGTCGACCTCGCTCAGCGCGTGGCTTTCACCGTAGGTTTTAGTCAGGCCTGCAATGCGAATTTGAGTCACGGTGCAAGCATATCGTGACCGGTCTCATTGAATCACCCTTACTGCTGAGGTAGTGTTCCCCTCTGCGCACCCACTGGACACAAGGAACCGTACTGTCATGAAGGATCCAACGACATACCCCAAGGTCCGCATCCTCTACTCGCTGCTCCTGCTCACTGTTGTAGGGGGCTGTGCGACCGAATCCCACCAGGCCGTGCAGATTGAGCACACCGCCTCGTCGGCCACCTCTTATCGCGGCGCCCGAAATGCGATCGCCGTCGGCAAGTTCGACAACCGCTCCACTTACCTGCGCGGGCTGTTTTCCGACGGTGTTGATCGGCTGGGCGGCCAGGCCAAGACGATTCTCGTCGGACACCTGCAGGAAACGGGTCGTTTCAACGTCCTCGAGCGCGAGAACATGGAAGAGAACGCCCGCGAGGCCAAGCTCAGCGGCAAGCAACAGACGCTCAAAGGTGCTGATTTCACTGTCACCGGCGATGTGGTCGAGTTCGGTCGCAAGGAAACCGGCGACGCCGAGTTGTTCGGCATTCTCGGCGAAGGCAAAAAGCAGGTCGCCTATTCCAAGGTGACTTTGAACGTGGTCAATGTGCTGACCTCCCAGGTGGTTTACAGCGCCTCGGGCGCCGGCGAGTACGCCTTGAGCAACCGCGAAGTGTTGGGCTTCGGCGGCACTGCCAGCTACGACTCCACGCTGAACGGCAAGGTCCTCGATCTTGCGATCCGCGAGGCAGTCGACAACCTGGTCCAGGGAATGGAGAGCGGGATCTGGTCGCCGCAAAGATCGCAATGATCCGCGCCACTGTGCTACTGAGCGCGGGTCTGCTGCTGGCAGGTTGCGCCACTCAACAATCCCGGTATGAGTGGGGCAGCTACGAAGAGGTCGTGTACGCCTCGTATCTTGCGCACGATGACGTACCAGCCGAAAAGCAGGTGGAGCTGCTGGAGAAGGATTACCAGACGGCGCGGTCCACCAACAGGCGCATGCCGCCCGGCTGGCATGCCCACCTGGGCTACCTCTATTACCAGGTCGGCAAAGGTGACCAGGCCCGCCAGGAGCTCATGACCGAAAAGGCGGAGTTCCCGGAATCGGCGGTGTTTGTGGACCGATTACTCGCCAACGTGAAAAAACAATGAGCGTCGTAACTCGCTGCAGCTTGCTGGCAATTCTCGGCAGCGTGCTCCTGCTCGCCGGATGTCAGACCGTCGAGCCCTATGACTACACCAACTTCAGGGCGCACCCGCCGCGTTCGATCCTGGTGTTGCCGCCGCTCAATGAGAGCACCGCCGTCGAAGGCACGTACGGCTATCTGACCACCGTAACGCGACCGGTCGCCGAGCGCGGTTACTACGTTTTCCCGGTGGCCGTCGTCGACCAATTCATGAAGGAAAACGGGCTTCCCAGCGCCACGGAAATGCAACAGGCGCCGCTGGCAAAGGTGGCCGAAATCACCGGTGCCGACGCCGTGCTATTCCTCGACCTGAAGCAGTATGGAGCGCACTACCAGGTGCTGAGCAGCGTCGTTACCGTGGAAGTAACCGCAAAGCTCGTGGATACACGCACCGGAACGCTGCTGTGGGAAGGCAACGGCAAAGCCCAACAGAACTCGAACGGCTCAGGCAATCTGCTCGGCGACCTGATCGCCGCAGCCGTCACCCAGATATTGAACAAGCATACTGACCGTGCGCACCAGGTCAGCCGTCTGGCAAATGCCAACTTGTTCTTCCCGGAACAGACGGGCCTGCCCTACGGCCCCTACAGCGACAAATACGACAAAGCGCATTGATCAGCGCCGCCCCACGCCTGATCACGTCGCCTGCGCGACAACGCCCGGGGAGGTAGCAACCACCTGTGGCGTCTTCTCCCCACTCATAAACGCGTCCAACGCGCCCCGCGCTTCCATCGCATCCCGATACCCCAGCTCAATCAGCTCGCGCGTATACCCCGACTCAAAAGTCAGGTAGCTCGCCAGCTGAAATCCTGACGCGTCGCGCCCACCGATGACGCGCAACAATGCGCGCAGCCCCTTGGGCAACTCCGCACCGTGGCGCCCCGCAATCTCCCGCGGATCGACACTGGGCGCCAACATCAAGGTCTCGACGTGACGCGAGCCTTGCGCAGCCTCCGGCGCCAGCTTCACCAGCTCGTTGATCTTCTCCAACTGCTCCAGGTCACCATAGATCTGGTCCGTAAACAGCGTGTCCAGCATGTAGCCGAAAATCTCGCCAGGGCTGGGCATCATCGGCTGAGTGCGCGTGACTGAAACACCCGCGGACTGCCGAGCCCGAACGCCGATGATCAACAATCGGTCGGCACCGAGATGAATCGCCGGGCTCAGCGGGTTCAGCTGCCGCATGGCGCCGTCACCGAAGTATTCGTCGCCCAGCCGCATGGGCGGAAACAACAAAGGGATTGCGGCACTCGACATCAAGTGGTCCAGCGTCAATTCGGTCCGCCGCCCGACTCTCTGGACTCTCGACCATTCGCCGCAACCTTCGACGCCATCGTAAAAAGCAACAGAATGCCCCGTCACATAACTCGTCGAGCACAACGCAACAGCGCGCAGGTGGCCGCGCGAAATGCTGCGCCGGATCCCCGCAAAATCAATATGCACACCCAACAGCTGGCGCAGCGGCGAGTTATCGAGCATGGACTTGGGCGGCGTCAACACCATGCCACCCGATGCCAATGCGAGTATCCAGTGCATCCCCGCGCGGAGCATGTGCACGGGATCGACGTGAAAGACCTGCTCCGAGTGAAAATTGGACCAGACCCGCTCGAGACCATCGACTGCCCGACGCCACTGATGAGCTTCAGCTGCCAGTACACCGGCGGCAACGGCACCGGCTGAAGTCCCAACAATCACCTGGAACGGGTTACGCGCGCGTGGCAACAGCTCTGCAAGGGCCAGAAGGACGCCGACTTGATAGGCGGAGCGCGAGCCGCCACCAGTGAGCACCAGCCCGACCGTGGGACGTCCGCTGGAGCGGTAAGATTGGAAGGAGCCTTCCGTCATGGGTTACCCGGGATTATGGGTTTCGCCAACGCCCCCCGATGTGATCGAGGTCGCGCACTCCTATCGAGGGGAAGGTGACGGCTCATGGCCCGGAATCAGTTCCCCTCCCAATTGCGAACCCGTTCTACCATGGCCCAACGGGCGGCGCAGGGCGCCGATAGCGCAGTCCAGGCCCTGGATGGTCACCGGATACATCCGCTCATCCACCAGTTCCCGCGTGATGCGCACCGAAGCCGTGTACTCCCAACGATCGGGCTTTTCCGGATTCAACCACACGAGACGGGGATATGCCGCCGTCATTCGCCCCATCCATACACTGCCCGCGTCCTTGTTCCAGTGCTCCACACTGCCGCCGGGCTGCGTGATCTCGTACGGACTCATCGTGGCATCACCCACGAAAATCACGCGGTAGTCGTGCCCGTAGGTGCGCAAGATCTGCGTCACGGACGTCACTGCCGCAAATCGCCGCCGGTTGTCCTTCCAGACGCTCTCATAGAGAAAATTGTGGAAATAGAAGTACTCGAGGTGTTTGAACTCACTGCGGGCCGCTGAGAACAGCTCCTCGCACACCCGGATGTGGTCATCCATAGAGCCCCCCACGTCGAGAAACAACAACACCTTGACGGCATTGCGACGCTCGGCGACCAGTTTCAGATCCAACAGGCCGGCGTTCCGGGCCGTGGCATTGATGGTGCCATCGAGGTCGAGCTGGTCCTGAGCGCCCTCACGGGCGAACTTGCGCAGCTTCCGCAACGCCAGCTTCATATTCCGCGTACCGAGCTCCACGGTATCGTCGAAGTTGCGATATTCGCGCCTGTCCCACACCTTCACGGCGCGGCGGTTGCGGGAGCCGGCCTGGCCGATCCGGATGCCTTCGGGGTTGTAACCATTGGCACCAAACGGGGAGGTCCCCTGGGTGCCGATCCACTTGTTGCCGCCCTGATGCCGCTCCTTCTGCTCCTCCAGGCGCTGCCGCAGAGTCTCCAGCAGCTTCTCCCAGCCACCCAGCGCTTCAACCTTCTGCTTCTCTTCCTCGGTCAGAGTTCGTGCAGCCAACGCCCGCAGCCATTCATCGGGCACGTTCGCCACGATCTCTTCAAACACTTTCTGTGCGCCGTTGAAGATCTCGGCAAACACCCGGTCGAACCGGTCATAGTGCCGCTCATCCTTTACCAGCGTCGTCCGGGCGAGATAGTAGAAATCCTGGGCGGAGGCCCACGCGACACCGGCACGTAACGCCGCCAGCAGGGTCAGAAACTCGGTGATGGTCACGGGGACCCCACCTTTGCGCAGCTCGAAAAAGAATTTGACGAGCACGGCGCGGGCTTCCTACCGGACGCGCCTGTTGAGAAACACCAACTGCTCGAACAAATGCACGTCCTGCTCATTCTTCAGCAACGCGCCGTGCAGTATCGGCAGGGTCTTCTTGGGATCCTGGGAGCGCAGCACCGCCGGATCGATATCCTCGGCCACCAGCAGCTTGATCCAGTCGAGCAACTCGGACGTGGAGGGCTTCTTCTTCAATCCAGGGGTCTCACGGACCTGGAAGAACGACCCGAGCGCCTCGGCCAGCAGCTCTTTCTTCAAACCCGGATAGTGAACCTCCACGATCCGGGCCATCGTCGCTTCGTCCGGGAAACGGATGTAGTGGAAGAAGCAGCGCCGCAGGAACGCATCCGGCAGCTCCTTCTCGTTGTTGCTGGTGATCACGATGATGGGGCGGTTGCGCGCCTTCACCAGTCGCCGGGTCTCATAGACATAGAATTCCATCCGATCCAGCTCACGCAGCAGATCGTTGGGAAATTCGATGTCGGCCTTGTCGATCTCATCAATCAGCAGCACGGGTTGCACTTCGGAGTCGAAGGCTTCCCACAGGCTGCCTTTCAAAATGTAGTTGGCAATATCGTGGACGCGCGCATCACCCAGTTGCGAGTCCCGCAGGCGCGAGACGGCATCGTACTCGTACAGTCCCTGTTGGGCTTTGCTGGTAGATTTGACGTGCCACTCAAACATGGGCTTGCCCAGGGAACGGGCAATTTCCTGCGCAAGCTGCGTCTTGCCCGTGCCCGGCTCGCCCTTGATGAGCAACGGCCGGCCCAGCGTGACGGCGGCGTTGACCGCCATCATCAGATCGTCGGTGGCGATGTAGCGATCAGTACCGGCAAAACGTTCGGTCATTTCACGATCCCGCAGGTCATTCAGACTGAAGTGTCAGCCTGTGTTGTGAGGCTCCCGGCAGAAACGGCGTCGGTGTGCCATTCGCCCAGTTCATAAATCCCGCTCTGTAGTAGGGCGACAACGGATGCCCGCTCTGCCCTCCAGGAAGATGAATATAGCCCTGATCCTCGTGCCCCGGCGACACCGCAAACCGTTCCGAGGCTCCGACGGAACCGTCCTGGACGCGGGGCATGTCATGGTCGCCCGGAAGCTGGACTTCCGGCATATCCAGTAGGCCGGACAGTATGGGAATCGCCCCCGACAGCGGATGCTGGATGTGTACGGGTCTGCGTGCGCCCCAGGTACAGCTCGCGAGCTGCAGGCAGCTCTTGTGCAGGTCCGTGATTGTTGCATCCACCTGGGCGAGCAGAAACTGCCGCCAGTCGCTGTAGCTCGCGGCGAGCATGTGCATGGGTCGTTCGTTCACCAGCGACCACATAGCGACATCAAATGCTGAAGGGACTGAGGCGGGCTCACCGGCTGTGAGGCCCAAACTGCCCACCAACATGGACCAGATGGATCTCTCGGCCCGTTCATGAAAGGCACGCACCAGACGATAGCCCACGGAATCAACGCTGGCGCGGGCGTTCCAATCCGCGACGAGTTTCTTGAACTCGGCACGCTCCGGATGATTGTCTACTGCCTCAGCGTCGAGCAGCTGCGTGAGAAAGCCGCGCCAGCGAGTCAGGAACAGGGCCCGATCATCGAGTTGGATACGGAGCATATCCGCCGGCGTGGCCGGCCCTGGGAGCGCGAGCAGGTCGTCGCGGATCTGCCGGGCTCGGGCAGCCATGTCGTAGTCCGCGCCGACCGAAGCGTCGAGTCCGCCGATCGCGACGAGTTGGGTCGGGTCGTTAGTGGCACGCGCATTCGCTGTCCAGATGCGGCCTATCTCAGGATCGACGATACGCGGGTGCGTCTCGGGCGTCGTCCATGAGGGTGCGCCGGTCGCGCGTGTCGCCCCTGAATCTGTGGGAATGCGGCCGGCAATAGTCCAGGCGATGTGCCCCTGTTGGTCACCGACGACGAAGTTCTGATGCGGGATGCCCAATGTAGGCGCCAGCGCGAGCGCTTCCGACACTGATGTCACGCGCTCCAGACCCATGATATTCATGTTGGTGGCGCTGGGCTGCTGCGCCAGCCACGAGACGTACCAGCAGACATCGCTGTTGGGCTCCTCGCGGTACCGAACACCGCCGTACCCTAATATCAAGTTGAGTTTGACACTCGGCGCCCCGTGTACGCGGATCACCTCCGTGTCGATTCTACCCCCAATCGAACAACCCGCTTTGTGAATGTGAATCCAATTACCGTAGCTGTTGGTGAATCCCCAAGCGATGTGCCCGTTGGATCCGGCAACGAGAAGCGGTGCGCCCGGGAGGGTCACGCCGTTCAAGTCGAGAGCAGGTTGGGTTTCAGAGGCCTTGATGCGCAGACGCGCCCGGTACCAGATGACCGGCACCCGCGCGCGCAAGTGCATGTCGTTGGCAATCAACGCCGCGCCGGTGGCCGTTAGGCGCCCGCCGACAGCCCAGTTATTGCTGCCGATACCCATGTCGCCTGACATGCGCGGCAAAGACACCGTCGGTGACGTCGGCGACGCCGCAGCCACCCCACCGCCGCGCACGTCAAAATTCTCAGGCAACGGCACCCCCAAAGCCCCGTTGCCCGTCGCATGGCCGGCCGCGCCACCCGGCGCCCCCGCATTCACCACCCCAACCGGCGCGTTGGGGACATCCCACTCCGTCCGCCCCGGATACAAAAACTGCAGTACGCACTTCCACCCCGCCTCGCACTCGGGTCCCTGAAGCCGCTCGTTGACCTGCAGTCGCGCGATTTCGCGATCGATGCCTGAATACTGCAGGTCCCACCACATGGCGTGCGAAACGAGGATCGTGTCTTCCGGGCGCCATTCGACGGGCGGTGAACCCAACACCCAGTATTCCCACGGCCGGCTCCGCAAGCTGGCCAGCCCGGCATTGACGCCGCGAGCATAGGCTTCGAGGACCGCCCGCTGCTCGGGCGTGCCTTGTTGCAGTGTCAGCCGCGCCACCTGCCGAAACTGGAAGAGCCGCGCCTTCTTGTCCTGCTCGACGGCCGCCTTTCCAAACACCTCGGACAGCTCACCCGCAGCCAGTCGCCGCGACAGATCCATCTCGAAAAACCGATCCTGTCCGTGAGCAAACCCGGTTCCGTACGCAAGGTCGACCCGATTAGCCGCCTCAATGGTCGGCACCCCCAGCGCGTCCCGATCAATCGTGACCGGTGCCACGACGCCAAGACGATGCACATCCCCATCGAGCGTCGGCAGCGACGCGCGCAACACGCCGTGAACGACGGTGAGCGGCACCAGAATCAGCGCCGCGCAGCACGCCGCCACGACGTATTTGAGTTTCATGCGATGGCGCGAGGGCCCCTGCCCTCAGCTCTCGAGGGCAACCTTGAGGATCAGCATGGAGTTGGTCCCACCCTGCACACCGGACAACTCGCCCTTGGTCAGAATCACGAGGTCGTTCTTCTTCACGAGCTGCAGGTCCAGCAGCCGCGTAAACAGCTCGCGATACAGGATCTCAGTCGAGTTGGGCGTGGTGACATCGAATATCACTGGATAGACGCCGCGAAACATAGTGACCCGACGGCGCGTAGCCTCGTGACGGGTGAAGGCGTAGATGGGAATGTCAGAACGAATACGGGACATCCACAGCGGAGTGGCGCCCGTCTCGGTCAATGCCACAATCGCCCCCACCTTCATGTGATTGGCTGTGTACATGACGGACATGGCGATCGCTTCTTCAGTCCCTTTGAACTGACCTTCGACCCGATGCCGCGTGCGTGTATGCGTCAGCTGATATTTTTCCGCGCCCTCGATGACCTGCGCCATCGCCTGCACGGCTTTGACGGGATAACGTCCGGTAGCGCTTTCCGCGGAGAGCATGACAGCGTCTGTACCGTCCATCACCGCGTTCGCAACGTCGCTCACTTCAGCACGTGTGGGCACCGGGCTGGTGATCATCGACTCCATCATCTGGGTCGCCGTGATCACCACACGGTTTCTGGCGCGCGTTTGATGAATGATGGTCTTCTGCAAGCCGGTCAGCTCGGCATAGCCCATCTCAACACCAAGGTCACCGCGGGCAACCATTACGACGTCCGATGCGTCGATGATGCCTGCCAGGTTAGCGACAGCTTCATGTCGCTCGATCTTGGCGACAATACGCGCCTGGCCGCCCGCCTCGCGTAAAAGTGATCGCGCCTGGTTAATGTCACCCGCATCACGCGCAAAAGACACCGCCATGTAGTCGATGCCCTCCTGGGCAACGAACTTGATGTCCTCACGGTCCTTGTCGGAGATGGCGGGCGCCGAGATACCGCCGCCTTGGCGATTTACGCCTTTTCTGTCTGAGAGCTCACCGCCGACGCGTACACGCGTCTCGATCCGCGTAGCACTGACTCGGTCGACATCGAGAACGATCAGGCCGTCGGCCAGCAGCAGCGTATCGCCCGCAACGACGTCCTTCGGCAGGTCCTTGTAAGCGACCCCGACGACTTCCGGGGTACCTGACTTGGAGTCGAGCGTCGTATCGAGAGCGAACGCCTGACCCTCCTCCAGCAGGACTTTGCCAGTGCGAAATCCTTCGATGCGGATCTTGGGTCCGCCGAGGTCGAGCAGCACACCAATGCACTTGTCAGCGCGCTTGGCAGCCTCTCGAACGAGCGCGAGGCGGCGACGGCGGTCATCTACTGTTCCGTGCGATGCGTTCAGCCGCACGACGTCGAGACCAGCTCGCATCATATCCGTCAATACGTTGATGTCATCCGTTGCCGGTCCAACGGTCGCGACAATCTTTGTGCGTCTTAACATGTATTCCTGCAATGACTGTTATGGGCAGCGTCCCCCGAAACCGCCCGACCCTTGATCATTAACTCGAGGCTTTCGCCCTTTCCTCCAACACCGCAACCGCAGGCAGCGTCTTGCCCTCGACGAATTCGAGGAACGCGCCGCCGCCGGTCGAAATGTAGGAAATTCCGTCTTCGATGTTGTATTTCTCAATGGCCGCCAGAGTGTCACCGCCCCCCGCGAGCGAAAACGCCTTGCTGCGGGCAATGGCCAGCGAAATGGAGCGGGTGCCCTCGCCGAACTGCTCGAACTCGAACACGCCCAGGGGGCCGTTCCAGATGATCGTTCCGGCGGTCTGCACCAACTCGCTGAAGCGATCGGCAGTGTCCGGACCGATGTCGAGAATCATCTCGTCACCGCGCACATCGTGCACCGTGCGCACGTCCGCATGGGCCGTCGCTGCGAACTCCTTGGCGACCACGACATCCGTCGGAAGAGGAATTTCCGTGCCTTTCGCCTTCGCCTTGGCCATCAGTCGGCGCGCAACGTCGAGCATCTCAGCTTCGTGCAGCGACTTGCCAACGCCCACGCCGGTAGCCGCCAGGAAAGTGTTGGCAATACCCCCGCCGACGATCAGCTTGTCGACCTTCTCGAGCAACGACTCGAGCACCGTCAGCTTGGTGGAGACCTTCGAGCCACCCACAATCGCGACCAGCGGGCGCGCCGGTTTGTGGAGCGCAGTCTCGAGTGCTTCGAGCTCGCCCACCAGCAGCGGGCCCGCACAAGCGACCTTCGCGAACCGAGCCACTCCGTGAGTGCTGGCTTCCGCGCGATGCGCCGTACCGAAGGCATCCATTACGAACACATCACACAGGTCAGCCATCTTTCGCGCGAGCTTCTCGTCGTCTTTCTTTTCGCCCTTGTTGAAGCGCACGTTTTCGCACAGCACGGCGCTGCCGGCCGCGCAATCCACGCCATCCAGCCAGTCCTTGCGAAGCGGCACGGGCTTGCCGAGCAGCTCGGACAGCCGCACGGCAACCGGTGCGAGCGACAAGGACTCGTCGTACTTGCCTTCCTCGGGTCGGCCCAGATGAGAGAGGATGAACACCTTCGCGTTCTGATCCAGCACATAGCGGATCGTGGGCAGAGCCGCACGAATCCGCGCATCGCTGGTCACCACTCCACTGTGCACCGGGACGTTGAGATCCTCCCTGATCAGAACCCGCTTGTTGCGCAGATCCGTATCCGTCAGGCGCAGAACCTTCATGACACTTTCGACCAGGCCACCGTTGTATCAATCATGCGGTTGGAGAAGCCCCACTCGTTGTCGTACCACGCGCAGACCTTCACCACGTTTCCATCGACAACCTTGGTGAGCGTGGAATCGAATGCCGACGAGTGCGAGTCACCATTGAAGTCCACCGAAACCAACGGCAGGTCGTTGTACGCCAGAATGCCTTTCCAGGCGTCCGTTGCGGCGGCCTCTTTGAGCAGCTTGTTGACTTCCTCCACGGTGGTCGCGCGCTTCGCTGTGAATGTGAGATCCACGAGCGAGACATTGATCGTCGGCACGCGGACGGCGAATCCGTCCAACTTGCCCTTCAACTCCGGAAGCACGAGGCCGACCGCAGCAGCGGCGCCCGTCTTCGTGGGGATCATGGACATCGTGGCTGAACGCGCACGACGCAGATCTGAATGATATACATCAGTCAGCACCTGATCGTTCGTGTAGGAATGGATCGTGGTCATGATGCCGGCGACGATTCCAATCTTGTCGTTCAGCACTTTCGCCACGGGCGCGAGGCAATTCGTCGTGCACGACGCGTTGGAAATCACCGTGTGTTCCTTCTTCAACACATTGTGATTGACGCCGTAGACGATCGTGGCATCGACATCGTCGCCGCCAGGAGCAGAAATCACGACTTTCTTCGCGCCACCTTTAATGTGCGCACCCGCCTTGGCCTTCGACGTGAACAATCCCGTGCACTCGAGGACAAACTCAACACCGAGATCACCCCATGGCAACTTCGACGGATCGCGCTCGGCGAGCACGCGGATGCGATCGCCGTTGACGACCATTGAGTCTCCGTCGACAGCCACTTCGCCCGGGAACTTGCCGTGCACCGTGTCGTACCGCGTGAGGTGTGCATTGGTCTTTGCATCGCCCAGGTCGTTGAGCGCGACGATCTGAACCTGTGAATTGCGCTTCGCCTGGTACAGCGCGCGCAGAATGTTTCGTCCGATACGGCCGTAACCGTTGATTCCCACCTTTATTGCCATGCCCCTCATTCCTCTCGAAGAAGTGTCTCGATTCCGTGGTTTTACGACTTGATCAGTTCGCGGATCAGCCGCCCCACATTATCGGCTGTGAAGCCGAAGTGTGGAAACAGATCCTGGACCTTTCCGGAGGCGCCGAAGCGATCGATGCCCAGGACCCGGCCTTCCAATCCGACATATTTCCACCAGCCGAGCGTCGCGCCCGCCTCGACGGCAAGGCGAGCCTTTACGGCCTTTGGCAGAACGCTCTCCCGGTAGGCCGCATCCTGCGCGTCGAAAACCTCGACGCACGGCATGGAGATCAGGCGCACGCGCAGGCCCTCAGCGTTAGCAGCTTTTACGGCGTCTGCAGAGATGCCGACCTCCGAACCCGTGGCAATCACAATGCATTGTGGAGTGCCTTGGCAGTCGATCAGGACGTAACCGCCCCGTGCGACATCCGACCTCTGCTGAGGCGTCCGCTGCTGCTGTGGCAGCGCCTGGCGCGTCAGGACGTGCAATGTCGGGCCCTTGCGCTCGATTGACGAAACCCAGGCCACAGCCGTCTCGACGCCATCGCAGGGCCGCCATAGCGTCATATGGGGGACAGCTCGAAGGCTGGTGAGGTGCTCGATCGGTTGATGGGTCGGACCGTCCTCGCCGAGACCGATCGAATCATGGGTGTAAACCAGGATCGCATGGGTTCCGATCAGGCAGGCGAGGCGCACAGCATTGCGTGCGTAGTCGGAGAACACCAAGAACGTCCCACCGTAGGGAATGAATCCCCCGTGGAGTGCGGCTCCGTTCAACGCTGCGGTCATACCGAATTCACGCACGCCGTAGTGCATGTAGTTCCCGGTGAACTCCTCCGGAGTAAGCGTCACAGCGCCTTTGAACTGCGTATTGTTCGACGGGGTCAGATCGGCCGAGCCGCCGAAAAACTCCGGCAATCCCGGCGCCAGCAGGTCCAGCACGGCCTGGGATGACTGGCGGGTCGCCTGCGGTTTGGATTGTGAGCCGAGGGCTTCGAGAGCCTTGGCCGCCGTATCCCGCCAGGTCTTCGGCAACTGCCCCGAAGTGCGGCGCTCAAATTCAGCGGCGAGCTCCGGATATTCCTTCTGGTAGCGTGCGAACAAATCCTTCCAGATCTTTTCCGCCGCGTCACCTTGCTTGCGGTGATCCCACTGTGACTTCATCTCGTCGGGAATGACGAACGGCTCGTAGGGCCAATTCAGCTGCTTGCGAGCCTTAGCCACTTCGTCCGGCCCCAGCGCTTCGCCGTGCGCGGATTTCGTCCCCTGCTTGTCCGGCGCACCATAACCAATGATTGTCTTGCACATGATCAACGTCGGACGCGACGTCTCGGCCTGCGCAGCCTTGATGGCCGCTGCAATGGCGTCCGGGTTGTAGCCATCGACATTGGGGATTACCTGCCAGTGATATCCCTCGAAGCGCTTCGCAGTGTCATCCCGGAACCAGCCCGCCACTTTGCCGTCGATGGAAATCCCGTTGTCGTCGTAGAACAGGATGAGCTTGCCCAGCCCAAAGGTTCCCGCCATCGAGCAGGCCTCGTGCGAGACGCCTTCCATGAGGCAACCGTCACCGGCGAACACATACGTGTAGTGGTTGACGATGTTGAAATTGGGCTTGTTGAATTGGGCAGCCAGCATTTTTTCCGCCAGCGCCATACCCACGGCCATCGCCACGCCCTGGCCAAGCGGCCCGGTGGTCGTCTCGATACCGATGCCGATTTCGTGCTCCGGGTGACCCGCACACCGCGAGCCCAGTTGTCGGAACGACTCGATTTCCTCGAGACGCAACGGATAGCCCGTGAGGTACAGCAGCGAATACAGCAGCATCGAAGCATGCCCGTTGGAGAGCACGAACCGATCGCGGTCAACCCACTCGGGATGGCCGGGGTTGTACTTGAGGAAATCGCCCCAGAGGACCTGGGCGATGTCCGCCATGCCCATCGGGGCACCCGGATGTCCGGACTTGGCGCGCTCGACGGCGTCCATCGAGAGCGCACGAATGCAATTGGCCAGCTCGCGTCGTGTAGTCATATGGTTCTTCGTTTGGGGGTCGAAGGGGATGCGGAAAAGAACAGTTTGCCATAGTGCGGCGCGCAGACCCCAGCTTGTACGGACACGCGGCCGGGCACCGCTCGGAAATCTCAATCCATCGGACCACCCGCAACCGCCGCCTCATGGTGCTGTCTGGCACCACCGACATGGGCACCCGCACACGCGACATTGGTCGGAAGCGCATGCGGCATATGTAGGCGTTTGGCTTCACAATTTCTGGCCTTCGCACGGTACTGCGTCATGTTCGCGAACACCTGCTCCGAGCACATGACCCAGTTCACTGCAAGGCCCCAGGGACCCTCTGTTACGCTTTGATTGCACCGTCCGGCCACCGGCTCCCAAGGAACCCAACCGGCATTGCGGAAGTCACTGAAAGGATCCGGCTGGCGATGTCAAAATCATGAGTGTTTTGCGCCTCATTCAATTCACCGACCCGCACCTCTACGGGAGCGAGACAGAAACCTTGCGCGGGATCGCAACACTCCCCGCGCTCAAGGCCGCGCTTGCCGATGCGCGGCAGTCCACGGCCTGGCCGCCCGATGTTGTACTCGTCACCGGCGACCTCGTGCAGGACGATCCCAGCGGCTACGTGCACATCCGTCGCGTGTTTGGACATCTGGGCATGCCAGTCCTATGCATACCTGGAAATCATGACGATCCTGCGGTGATGCGCCGCGAGTTGCGGGTTGACCCATTCACCGTGGGTGGCTACCGCGATTTTGGTGCATGGCGCGTCGTTCTGCTGGATAGCACACTGCCCGGATCGGCGAGCGGCCGACTGAGCGACCGGACGCTCGCGCAGCTCGAAGAGGCGCTGAGCACCGCCGAGGGTCGTCATTGCCTCGTGACCCTGCATCATCACCCAATCGCAATGTCCAGCCGGTGGTTGGACCGCGTAGGCCTGGAGAACGCGGAAGAATTTTTCAACGTTGTCGACCGGCACGATAATGTACGTGCGATCGTCTGGGGGCACGTGCACCAGGCGTATGAAGGAATGCGCAAGAATGTGCGCTTGCTTGCAACACCATCGACGTGCGCGCAGTTTGTGCCGCACGCCGACGAGTTTGCCGTGGACCGGCGACCGCCTGCCTACCGCACTCTCGAGCTGCAATCTGACGGCTCGTTGCTTACGGAGGTTATGTGGGTCGAAAAACGCGTCGCTGGCTCCTCGCACTCGGTCTCCTCGGCAGCCTGACCGCCCATGCCGGGAGCCCCGTTTGGGCCATCCACGGCGATCACAATACGGTTTATCTCGCTGGCTCCGTTCATCTGCTGAAGGCTGACGACTCCAGCCTGCCGCAGGCGTTCGATCACGCCTACAAGGGATCCAAGGCTCTCGTCATGGAGCTGGCCATCGACAAGGTGGACCCGATGGAGGCCGCGTCGTGGATGATGGAGAACGGCATGCTGAAGGAAGGCACCACGCTGCGCGCCACAATCGGCGAGGAGCGTTACCGGCGCGTGAGCAAGGAAGCGGAGCGCCTGGGCGTCCCGATGGAAGCCGCCGACATGCTGCAGCCCTGGGCCCTCGGCCTGCAGTTGATTGAAATGCAGTATGTGCAACTCGGCTTCGATCCCCAAAAAGGGGTTGAGCAACAGTTGCAGCACAAAGCCCAGGCCGACGGCAAACCGATCAGCGGCTTGGAAACGATGGACGAGCAGCTGGGCGTGTTGCAGGGCATGTCATATCCCGATCAGGCGCGCTTCCTCGACATGGTCGTGACCGAGATGCACGACGTCGAAAGCGAAACCCAATCCGTCGTGTCTGCGTGGCGCACGGGCGATGCAACGAAGCTGGCCGCACTGCTGAGCGATGAGTACAAATCGTTCCCCGCCCTGTACCGACTCCTGGTCAGCGACCGCAACAAACGCTGGGTACCGCAGATCGAGAAGCTGCTGCACGGGAATCAGGATTACTTTGTCGTCGTGGGCGCCCTGCATCTCGTCGGTGACGGCGGCCTGCTCGAGCTCATGCGTCGCGATGGCTTCAAGCCCGAAGCGCTCAATTGACTAAGGAGCCAGTCCCTTGGTGAGCAAGTACAGCCCCAGGTATTTGCGCCGGACGTAATTAGCCTCGACCAGGGCAAATACCAGCCCCCGCCAGCCATCGAGAAACCCGAGGCGCAAAAAGTATCCCCGCACGAAGCGCCACTGCGGATTGAAGAGCACCTTCAGCAACCCGCATCGCTTGCCGCGAGCGTACAACGCATGCGCCATGAGATCGGCGTAACGCGCCATCCGGTTGTGATGATCGGTGAGGCTTCGATACGAGAAATGCTCGAGATGCCCCGTGAGCCGCCCTACGGTCCCCGTCACCCGTGTGTTCTCGTGGATCTCCTCACCGATCCACCCACCCCGCCGCCGATCGAATAGGCGAATCAGCCGATCGGGATACGTGTTGCCGTGACGCAGGAAGCGTCCGAAATATTCGGTTATCCGGGGCACAGACCAACCGGCATGTTCCGGAAAGCCACGGGCGCGCAAGGCCTCAATCTCCTCACGCAACTCGCTGGTGACACGCTCGTCCGCGTCAACGCACAGAACCCAGTCATGACCGGCGCTGTCGATGGCGAATTGTTTTTGCGAACGGTACCCGGGCCAATCGCGCTCGATGACACGGGCACCGAGCGAGCTGGCAATCCGGCGCGTCGTATCCGTGGAATGCGAATCAACGACGAGGATCTCGTCGCAAAAGCTCACGGACCTCAGGCAAGACTCGATCCGATCCGCCTCGTTGTGCGTGATAATACAGGCGGTCAGCTTCATTGGCATAGAATACCGTTAATGAGTTCCGTGTTGTTCTATGACCCGTCGTGCCAGCGGCCGTACGACACGCGCACGCTGCAGCAGCAGGCCACTGGTGGCACTGAGGCAAGTGTCACCCGTATAGCGGACGCGCTCGGCGCATTCGTCATGCAGCACAATCGCACCGAGGCTTACGGCTCGTATCTGCCGCCCGGCAAAATCGCGGGCATCGAACACGTCATCCTGAATCGCGACTCGCGTGCGCTTCCCAAGGTGCGTGAGCTTTACCCAGACGCAAAAACGTATCTGTGGGTACACGATCAGCTGAATCCCGGATCTAAGCGGGGCCGACGACTCGCCTCCACTGCCCAGCATCTGCGCGACCGCTCCGTCACGATCATTTGCGTTTCGGATACACAGCGTCGCGGAGTTGAGGCCACCGTACGCAGGATCGGCGTTGCTGACGTCGTGCGCGCTGTAACGATTTACAACCCGGTCACCGACGAGCTCGTGCCCGACGGTTCCGCCTTTGACGATCGCAAGCTCGTCTTTTTCTCATCGCCGAATAAGGGCCTGGCCTTCACTCTCGACGCCTTTCGCGCTTTGCGCAAACGGATGCCGGACCTTCGTTTGCAAGTGGGCAACCCCGGCTACAAATTCCGCAGAGCGTCGGCTATCGAGGGCGTCGAGTATCTGGGGCCGCAGCCGCAGGAGCGGATTCACAAGGAAGTCCGCTCCGCGCTGTGCACCTTCTTCCCCAACTTCGTACTGCCCGAAACTTTCGGCCTGGTGTTTGCTGAATCCAAGGCCGTCGGGACACCCGTCCTCACATGCGACTGCGGCGCGGCCGCCGAGATTGTCGGCGACCCGCAGCAGGTACTGCCCGTCACATTTGCCCAAAGAGCCTACGAGACAACATTCCAAAGCCTCTCACCCGGCTGGCGCAGCGGACCCGCACGGGTCGCGGACGGCCTCGGACTGTTTGATGCGTACATCGACCGCATTCGTGCCTGGCGTGCCGGAGCCCGCCCCAGCGCTGCGCCTGATCCGCGCTTCCGACTCACGGCGGTTGCGAATCAGTGGCGCGCGATGCTGGGGATCCCGTGAAGCTGTTGTTGGTTGTCCGCTGGTCGGCTGTGATCAGCCCGAGTCGCTCCAGACGTGCCTCGATTGCACGTAACGTCCGTCCGTGTTTCGTTGCAATGTCTGACAGGGCATCACCCGCCTGGAACGCCGAAACGAGAGTGCGTTCCTCGTCTGCCGTCCACGGCAACCCAACATTGTCCGGCAATTGCGCCCGCCGCTGCGCCCGTGCAGAGATCTGTTCGAGCGCCGTAACGCCGGCCAGCAAGGCGCGTAACACATCCGCCCGCTGCAACACCGTTCCGGCCTCCAGTTCCGCACCCGTCGTCGGATCCACTCCCTGGACGAGAGCCTGAAGTATTTTCCGTGCCCGTTGTTCTTGCATGACTAAACCATCCATGATTATTGACCGCGACGCCATTGTCAGGAGTCGACGGCTTGCGGCGATAGCCCAACAGCCTCCGGATTTGCGGCAAAATTGGAGTCACTGCTGATGCGTGCATTCGTATTGTTCTTCGGACTGATGCTGGCAGCACTGGCCTCCATAGCCATCTTCTCCTACCCGGTGTGGCTGCTGTTACACCCCTACTTCGACTTCCCGTTCCACCGCATGGGCGAACGCATCGGGATGCTGGCACTGGTCATCGGTTTCATCCTGGTCGCACGCCGTGTTGGACTAGCCGACAAGCGAAGCGTCGGCTACGCGCTACCACGTCCATTTTTCATCCGGGAAATGCTGATCGGGCTCGCGCTCGGCGTGGTCGGCATGGCGGCCATCGTGGGGATCATGACCGCGCTGGGATTGCTGGACTGGACAGAAGCCTCAACGGCCACGGGCGGCAAACTGACGAAAATCATCCTCAATCGACTCGCGAGTGGCCTGGCCGTCGGGTTCATTGAGGAGACCATGCTTCGGGGTGTGATGTTCGCCGCCATCCAACGCGAGTCCGGCGCGAAAACCGCGATAGTACTGACCTCCATCGTTTACTCAGCTGTGCACTTCCTGGCGAGTTACCACATCGCGCCGGACCAGGTGACGTCCTCCAGCGGATTCGATTTGCTGGCGGGAACGCTGCAGTGGTTCTCTCGGCCACTGGACATGGCCGATGCGTTCATCTGCCTGTTCGCTGTGGGGATGGTGCTGGCGATCATTCGCGCGAGGACCGGCAACATCGCGGCGTGCGTGGGACTGCACGCCGGCTGGGTGTGGGTTATGCTCTTTACGCACGAGCTGACAAAGTCTGTGCGTGACCAGCCCCTGAGCTTCCTGCTGAGCAAGTTTGATGGCTTTATCGGATGGCTGGTTTTGGCCTGGACCGTCCTGACGGGCGTGGTCCTGGTGCGGTTCTACATTCGCCGCACCGGCGCCACCGCCGCTACCACTTAAGCGCCCCACACGTCTTTCGCGTACCGCAAAAAACTCCGTCCGAGAATCTTCTCCACCCGGCCGGTGGAATAACCCTTCTTCTGCAGGCGATCGGCCAACGCGTAGAACTGGTTGACTCCCCGCAAATCGACCACGAACGGTACGGTATCGGCTCGCTCCCCCGCAGCACTGATGCCAGCTTTATGGCGCGTCTCGTGCTCCTTGGCCAGCACCTCCATATACCCCTTCAAGTCGTCGATACCGGTAACCGACCCGTCTGTTCCAATCCCCACAGTGTCCTCGCCACAGACATCCACAGCATGATCAATGTGAGCCACAACGTCGTCTGCGGTGGCGTGACCGGTTTTGTTTAGAAAGGGCATGAAATAGATCCCAACGAATCCGCCCTTCGATGCCACCAGGCGCAACTCCTCGTCTGTTTTGTTGCGCGGCAGATCAACGAGGGCCCGGCACCCTGTGTGGTTGATTGAAATGGGTTGCTTAGAGGCCCGTGCTGCATCCAGACACGTGTGCTCACCACTGTGCGACAGATCGACCATGATGCGGTTGGCGTTCAACCGGTCGACCACCTCGTGACCGAATGGGGACAACCCGCGGTTCTCCGGCACAACAGACCCGTCTCCGAGCTGATTCGGTGCGTTGTAAGTCAATTGGATGATGCGGACGCCCAGGCCAGCGAAAATCTCGACCCGCGACGAGTCGTTACCCAACATGGCCGCGTTCTGAAAGCCATAGATGAGACCGATCCTGCGCTCGGCCTTGGCTCGCAGGATGTCGGCCGCCGTGTAAACCTTCAGAAGATTTTTCGGATCCGCCAGGACTTGCGAATCTGTCTTTGCGATGTCGCGAACCGTGGACTCGAACGGCTCCATGTCGCCGAACACGTAGCCGAGCGTCAGGTTGACGGCAGTGAGACCCGATGCGTGTGCGTCACGCATCACCCTTTCGTCGGACTTTTTAGGGTTGGGATCCTCCAATCCGCCCAGCGCATTCACGATAATCGAATCAGCCCATGGGCCCGAGGCTGGCCTTTGGCCCAAAGCTGCTGGGGCGGCAAACGCCGCAGCCGTCATAGCCAGGAAAGTGCGCCGGTCCAACTCACTCATTCATCCGCCCTGCGGATCAGCGGGTTCAGTCGCGCCAACCGCGCAATGGGGTCGTCGAGCTCCAGGCAGTATTGTTTCTCTGACAGAGCAATCGGCAGGATTTCGGCCAGCCGACAGCCAACCCACGAGGCATTCGAGAAATATTTGGGCACGTTGGCGTACAACTCACCCAACTCCGGCAACACTTTGCGAAGCAGCTCGCCGAGATGATCGTACTCGAGGGGAAGGTCGGTAGGTTCTTCCGGCGCCGCGAACTCCACGTCAGCGACATGGAGACCGTCTTCCTGCTGCCAGTGTTTCGAGACGGAAAACTTGCGCTCGCCCTGACAGGTTATTCCGAGCAGGCCGTCCGGCAACGCGTTGAAATCTACGATCCGCGCCGTCGTACCAATCGCACTGGTCTCACCCGCAGCACCCGCCCCTACTTCCGACCCTGCTCGAATCAGCACCACTCCGAACGGGCAGTGCTCCCGCATGCAGTACCGGACCATGTCCACATACCGCGTTTCGAAGATCCGCAACGGCAACGGACCGTCCGGAAACAACACTGTATTGAGCGGGAAGAGGGGTATCACGGGTCTATTGAGGGGATTTCAGGGGAGGTTGCTTGTGTTCCAGCTCGGCCAGCAGCTTCCCATGCAGGCCGCCGAAGCCACCGTTGCTCATAATCAACACGTGGTCACCCGGTCGCGCCGATTTCGCCAGCGCCGCAGCCAGCGAGCCGATGTCGCGGCTCGAGTGTCCGCGCTGACCCAGTGACTCTACGATGGGAGTCGCATCCCAACCCAGATCGGGCGGTGTGAACAGCCAGACCTCGTCCGCTCCGAGTAGTGACGGGCCAAGGGTCTTCTGGTGAACGCCTATTTTCATGGTGTTCGATCGGGGTTCCAGCACGGCAATGATTCGCGCATTTCCAACGCGCCGGCGCAAGCCATCCACGGTCGTCGCAATGGCCGTCGGGTGGTGCGCAAAATCGTCGTACACGCGAACGCCGTTCACCTCGCCACGCAACTGCATGCGCCTGGCAATGCCCTTGAACGATCCGAGAGCGTCGATGGCGTGTTCGACAGTAACGCCGGCATGACGAGCCGCCGCAATGGCTGCGAGGGCATTCTCCATGTTGTGGGCACCGATCATCTGCCACTGAACGGTACCGCGAGGCTTCCCGCCTTCGAGCACCTCAAACTGCGAGAAGTCATCGGCATTCCCGGTCGGGCGCGCCGTCCATAACGCATCAGGAGCCCCAACGTCCGATCGCGCAAATCCCTCGCAAGGTGTCCAGCAACCCATCGCAAGCGTCTGTTCGAGCCGCTTGTCGGAGGCATTCCAGACAATGCGACCACTGCCTGGGACGATCCGCACCAGGTGGTGAAACTGGCGCTGGATCGATTCGACATCCGGGTAGATGTCCGCGTGGTCGTATTCGAGGTTGTTGAGAATCGCGGTGCGCGGCCGATAGTGCACAAACTTCGCGCGCTTGTCGAAAAACGCCGTGTCGTATTCGTCGGCTTCAATCACAAAAAACGGGTCGCCACCCAGCCGGGCGCTGGTGTCGAAGTTGGCGGGTACGCCGCCGATGAGGAAGCCGGGCGCGAGCCCCGCCTTGTCGAGAATCCAGGTCAGCAGCGACGAGGTTGTCGTCTTGCCATGCGTCCCGGCGACAGCCAGCACCCATCGGTCCTTGAGAACCTCGCGCGACAGCCACTCGGGTCCTGACGCGTAGGGAATACCCAGCTCGAGCAGGGCCTCGATGACGGGCTGTCCCCGCGTCATCACGTTACCAACCACTACAACGTCAGGGGCCGGATCCAGTTGCGCGGCCTCGAAGCCCTGGATCACGTTGATACCCATCGCCTCGAGCTGGGTGCTCATCGGCGGATAGACATTCCTATCCGAGCCGGTCACCCGATGGCCCGCTGCCCGGGCGATGGCGGCAATGCCGCCCATAAAAGTGCCGCAGATTCCGAGTATGTGGACGTGCATCGTTCAGCCGCTAAGGAGTTGAGGAAGGAAAGAGAGTGAGCACCAGCAGGTCACCCGCCAGCGTTTGCAATATGACGAGGGCAACACTCGGCGCCATGGACCATTCCAGGGCTGCCTTCACGATGTGGCTGTTGGCCGCAATGATCCAGATGAGCAAGGCGAGGCTGACCAGCGTCACGGGGAACTGCCAGACAGACTCGGGATCGAAACGGCGCTGCAACCACAGTGCTGCAACCAACAAGGGAGAAAGCACGGTCTGGTAGCCGTACACCGCGATCGTAGTCTGCAGAAAGCGCTCCGGTTTCTTCGCCACATAGAGCAGCAGCGCGTACCACACAAACGTAAACACGACGTCGAGGATGAGGTGAGTCACCCACGGGCCCGGAAACGGCGGCAGGACCTCACCCACAATCAGATGGGCGATGAAATAACCCGCAATCGTCAATACGAGCAGCAACGGCGACGCCGGTAGGTCCTGGGGACCTTTGCGCAACATGGCGATCTGGGTGAAGAGCCGGAGCAGCTCGACCATTACTGGCTGACCCGTCTGAATGCGTTCATTGCTTTGTATACCGGCCTCTGACTCGCATAATGTGCACCGCCGGATTGTACAGCCCCAATGACCCATATGACCTTCGACCGTTGCAAACCATAATCACGACATCCCCTGCCCTCGCACAGCTCGCTGCCGAGCTGGACTCATGCGATCAGGTAGGCCTGGATACGGAATTTTTGCGAGAGCGAACCTATCGCGCGGAACTGTGCCTGGTGCAGTTGTCGTCGCGCAGCGACGCCTGGTGCGTTGATCCGCTTGCGCTTTCCGATCTCACGCCACTGGCTGGAATGCTGACCGCGTCGGGTATTACGAAGGTCATGCATGCGTCGCGGCAGGATGTCGAGGTCATGTTTCCCATCGCCGGCCTCGTGCGGCCGGTGTTCGATACACAGATTGCCGCGGCCCTAACAGGGCTGCCTGCGCAGATCGGCTACGGCGAGCTCGTGCGCCGCCTGCTGGGAAAAGAGCTTCCAAAATCGCACACGCGAACAGACTGGTCGCGGCGTCCTCTGTCTCCTGAGCAAATCGAATATGCGCTGGATGATGTTCGCTATCTGCTGCCGTTGAAGGTGCATCTCGAAGAACAGCTCGAGCGTAGCGGACGCCTCGCGTGGCTAAGGGAAGAGCTGCATGAATTGGAGGACACGCGGAACATTGCGACTGATCCCGATGACGCCTGGTTGCGCGTGAAAGGCCTGCGATCGCTGGATCCGGCGCGCGAGCGGCTCGCCCAATTGCTTGCTGCGTGGCGTGAGCGGCGCGCAATCGAGCGCAACCGGCCGCGAGGCTGGATTCTCGATGATGCAGCGCTTCGCGATATCGTCATGCAGGTGCCGCGCACCCTGGAAGCCATCGGCGCGATCCCCGAGTTTCCCCCGGGCGTGCTCAAGCACTGCGGTGCCGAAATTCTCGAATGCATTCAAGCGGCCGCCGTGCCCACCCCCGCCCCCCCGATCAACGCGCGCCTGCGGCCCGATCCGTCCAAGACCGCCTTGGTGAAAAAACTGGGCGTGCTCAATCAGACCCTGGCGGCCGATCTGGGATTGAGCCCGGAAGTGTTGGCGACACGGCGCGACCTCGAGCTGCTCGTGGACGGGCGGCGCGACGTTGGAGTGCTGCGCGGCTGGCGTCGTGAGGTTGTCGGAAATCGCATGCTGGCCGCGCTTTGAACCAATGATGGTA
Source organism: Gammaproteobacteria bacterium (assembly GCA_034668025.1). Taxonomy (GTDB): domain Bacteria; phylum Pseudomonadota; class Gammaproteobacteria; order Steroidobacterales; family Steroidobacteraceae; genus 13-2-20CM-66-19. The sequence continues at coordinate 60,191 of JAXDQF010000203.1, forward strand.
AAGTGCGTCGGAAAGTATACGTCTTCACTGGTGCTGCTCTCCCATGAATGAGTCCCTCGATGAGCTGCGGGCCCTGCTCGAATTCGAGCGCGCCGCGCGCCTCGAGGCCGAGCGCGCGGGCCGGCTGAAGGACGAGTTCCTCGAGGCGTTGGGTCACGAGCTGCGACCGCCGCTCAATTCGATCCTGGGCTGGTCGCGCCTGATGGAGCTGGGTCGGCTCGATGCCACGGAGACTCAGTCCGCGGGGCAGACGATCTCCCGCAATGCAAGACACCTCGCCCATCTGGTGGATGACCTGCTCGACCTGAGCGCCGTCACCAGCGGCAAGATCCGCGTGGATCCCGAAGAGACCGACATCTGCGAGATCGTCGAGGCCGCACTGGACATCCTGCAGCCCGTCGCCAAGGCCAAGGGCGTGCAGCTGCGCAAGGAATTCTCCAAGCCCGACTGCCTGGTGTTCGGCGATCCGCATCGCCTGCAACAGGTGATCTGGCACCTGGTGAGCAACGCGATCAAATTCACGCCGCGCGGCGGGTTGGCGCTGGTGACGCTGCGCTCTGAAGGGTCCGACTGCGAGATATCAGTTACTGACACCGGCACGGGAATCGCCAGCGAAATGTTGCCGTTCGTGTTCGACCGCTTCTGGCGCGCCGACACGTCACCCGAGCAACGATTCTCCGGCCTGGGGTTGGGTCTGGCACTCGCCAAGCGGCTGGTTGAGTTGCACGGCGGCACGGTCACGGCCACGAGCGAGGGAGCCAATCGAGGCTCGACGTTCACGGTGGTGCTGCCGCGAGTGGCGCCGCGCGCCAAGGCTCCTGACCAACACTCCACCGCCGCTGCCAAAGCCGCCGACATGCAGCACTACGACACGCAAGTCAACGTCAGAGAGTTGCAGGGCGACTGACAACCAGCCGGCGCTCGTTCACTCAGCCGACGCAAGCCGCCGGGACCTTCAGCAGGCCGCGCCGAGCGACCAGCCGTTTGCCAACTAGCGGGTGCGCTTAGCCGCCTTCTTGCCCTTCTTCGCGGCAGTCTTCGCAACTTTCTTCACTGGCGTACGTCGCGCGGGAGCCTTCTTGGCCTTACGGACTGACTTCGCCACGGCGGTACGCCGGCGCACTCCCTTCGCCGCCGCCTTTTTTCCCGCAGTCTTGCCTGCAGCCTTCCTGGCGGCCGTCTTCACGGGAGCCTTCTTTGCCGGGGCCTTCTTTGCCGGGGCTTTCTTCGCAGCCGCAGTCTTCCTGGCCGGCGCCGCTTTCTTCTTCACCGCAGGCTTTCGCTTCGCAGCCGCCTGCAACGCCTTCTCCAACCGCGCCGTGATGTCATCAATGTCGCCTTCGGCATCGATGGACTGCAATATTCCCTTCTTGCGGTAGTACTCGATCAGCGGTCGAGTCTTTTCCTCGTACACCTTCAACCGGTTGGCAACCGTCTCCTCGGTATCGTCCGGTCGCTGAAACAACTTGTGCGGCTCATCCGTCTTCGGGCATTTGTCACTCTCGATCTCTTCCGGCGGGGTGCTGAAGAGATTGAACACACGGCCGCAATCAACGCAGGTGCGGCGTCCGGAGATCCGGCGCATGAGCTCGGTGTATTCCACGTCCAACTGGACGACTGCATCCAACGGTTGACCCAACTCGTTCAGCAACGCGTCGAGCGCGTCGGCTTGCAACAAGTTGCGCGGGAAACCGTCGAGAATGAAGCCGTTGGCAACGTCAGGCTCGGCCAGCCGCTCACGGATCATGCCGAGCACGATGTCGTCTTCGACGAGCTTCCCCTGGTCCATTGCTTCCTTGGCGCGGACTCCCAGCGGAGTGCCCTTGGCGACGGCAGCACGTAACAGATCACCCGTGGAGATCTGTGGAATTCCGTGCTCCTGCACCAGACGCTGAGACTGCGTTCCCTTGCCCGATCCGGGCGCCCCCAATAGAACGATGCGCATGATGTGCTTTATTCGGTTCGTGACTCGCGAAAGGCCCGACACGTTACCGGCCGTTCCCTGCAAGGTCAAACGCACTGTCCGGAGCGCAATTTGTTCTTCAGGGCGTAAGACCCGCCCTCTGCGCTATTCTTGGCAACCCCACTTCCCTCACCGGCACGCAACTGTCAAACATGACCAAGAAAAAAACCGCCCCATCGCGGGCCGCCCCGAAAAACGCGTTCTATGCCCAGTCAGGTGGTGTGTCCGCCGTCATCAATGCCTCGGCGGCCGGCGTCATCGAGACTGCGAAAAAGCACCCCCGCCACATCGGGAAACTCTATGCCGGACGGCACGGCATCATCGGGGCGCTGACCGAGGATTTGATCGACGTCTACCGGGAGACCCCTGCCGTCCTGAAGGGCCTGAAGTACACCCCGTCCGGCGCCTTTGGCTCCGCCCGCTTCAAGCTCAAGGGCCTGGAACAGAACCGGGCCGAATATGAGCGGCTCATTGAGGTGTTCCGGGCGCACGACATTGGATATTTCTTCTACAACGGCGGCAACGACTCCATGGACACCGCCCTCAAGGTCTCGCAAATCGGCGAGTCCCTGGGCTACCCAATCACCTGTGTGGGTGTGCCGAAAACGGTTGATAACGACCTGCCGCACACCGACTGCTGCCCCGGCTTCGGCTCGGTGGCGAAATACATCGCGGTGTCCACACGCGAAGCAGGCCTCGACGTGGCCTCGATGGCGCGTACCTCGACCAAGGTGTTCGTGCTCGAGGTCATGGGCCGCCACGCCGGCTGGATCGCCGCCGCGGGTGGGCTGGCGGGACGCAAGCCGAATGAGCCGCCGCACATCATTCTGTTCCCGGAAGTTCCCTTCGAAAAAGACAAGTTCCTCGCCAAGGTGAAACAGTGCGTCACTGATTACGGGTTCTGCGTAATCGTCGTTTCCGAGGGCTCCGCGACCGCCGACGGCAAGTTTCTCGCCGACGCCGGGACAACGGATGCATTCGGTCACACGCAACTTGGCGGAGTCGGTCCGCTCGTTGCAAACATGGTTCGTGAGGCACACGGGTACAAGTACCACTGGGCGGTGGCTGATTATTTGCAGCGTGCAGCGCGGCACATTGCGTCGAAGGTGGACGTGGACCAGGCCTACGCCGTCGGGAAGGCGGCCGTGGAGCTGGCAGTCAAAGGCGTGAATGCGGTGATGCCTACGATCGTTCGCAAGTCATCGAAGCCGTACAAGTGGACGATCGGGCACATTCCGCTGGGCGAAGTGGCCAACAAGGAAAAGAAACTGCCCCCCGAATACATAACCGCGGACGGGTTCGGAATCACAGACGCCTGCCGACGCTACCTGGAGCCGCTCATTGGTGGCGAAGCGTATCCGCCATTCAAGGATGGACTGCCGGAGTATGTCCGGATCAAGGGAGTCGCTGTGAAGCGCAAGCTCAAAACCGACTTCAAGATCTAGCCCAAAGTCCCAGACGCAGCCGCCAAAAACCACGCTTTTTGGCGGCGGAAAAGGACCCGGGCTCCGCGCGGCCAGTGCCGCGCCAATGACGAATCGAGGTTGTGCTACAGTGCCCCGCCTTTTTTTGGCGGGGCACGACCGAACTACAACTCGTTGTTTTGGGGGAGGAAGCCTGTGATTGATGCTGCTTCTTGGCTGTGGGTTGCAATCGCTGCTGGTGTCTTAGCCGTTCTCTACGGCGTCTTCTCGATGATGTCCATCTTGCGTCTGCCTGCGGGAAATGCCCGCATGCAGGAAATCGCTGCAGCGATTCAAGCAGGCGCCCAGGCTTACCTCAATCGTCAGTACACGACGATCTTCATTGTCGGAATCGTTCTCTTCATCGCATTAGGCGTAGCCATTGGTTGGGCAACCGCAGGCGGATTCGCGGTTGGCGCAATCCTGTCCGGCCTCACGGGTTACATCGGAATGAACATCTCCGTGCGGGCGAATGTCCGCACGGCTGAGGCAGCCACTCACGGCTTGAACGCGGCACTCAGTGTTGCGTTCCGCGGTGGTGCGATCACCGGAATGCTGGTGGTGGGCCTCGGACTGATCGGTGTTGCAGGCTACTTTGCGGTTCTGCGCTCCCATATCGGAGACGACGGTGCACTGCACGCACTCGTCGGCCTGGCTTTCGGCGGCTCGCTGATCTCGATTTTCGCGCGACTGGGCGGCGGAATCTTCACCAAGGGTGCGGACGTCGGTGCCGACCTCGTCGGCAAAGTTGAAGCAGGGATTCCTGAGGACGACCCGCGCAACCCCGCGGTCATCGCCGACAACGTGGGCGACAACGTTGGCGACTGCGCCGGCATGGCGGCTGACTTGTTCGAAACCTACGCCGTGACACTGGTTGCCACGATGTTGCTGGGCGGTTTGCTGTTCGCAGGCGACGCAGTAGTTAAGTTCAATGCGTTGATCTACCCGTTGGCGCTCGGCGCAGCTTCCATCGTCGCCTCGATTATCGGCACGTTCTTCGTGTCCGCCAAAGAGGGCGGCAAGATCATGAATGCCCTGTACAAGGGCGTGATCGTCTCCGGCATCGTCTCCGCGGTTGCCTTCTACTTCATCACCCACCAGTTGATGGATGGTGCCGGCAAAGTTAACGCGCTTTACGGCTGTGCCCTGGTTGGGCTGGGTCTGACGGCGGCGTTGATCATCATCACCGAGTACTACACCGCAACTGAGTACGGCCCGGTGCAACGGGTGGCGGCAGCGTCCCAGACGGGCCATGCCACCAACATCATCGCCGGACTCGGCGTGTCGATGAAGTCGACGGCGCTGCCGGTGATCGCCGTGTGCTTCGCGATCTATGGCTCCTACCAACTGGGCGAATCGTTCCTGACGGGCATGGGCCTGTACGGGATCGCGATCGCCGCCACCGCCATGTTGTCCATGACCGGCATGATTGTCGCATTGGACGCCTACGGCCCGATCACCGACAACGCGGGCGGAATCGCGGAAATGGCCGGCCTGCCGAAAGCCGTTCGTGACATCACTGATCCGCTCGACGCCGTAGGTAACACCACCAAGGCGGTTACGAAGGGTTATGCAATCGGCTCGGCCGGCCTCGCCGCACTCGTGCTGTTTGCCGACTACACCCACAACCTCGACGCAGTGGGCAAACACCCGCACGAGATGTTTTCACTGTTCGACCCCGCAGTGGTGATCGGCCTGTTCATCGGCGGGTTGGTTCCCTATCTGTTCGCTGCAATGGCGATGGAAGCGGTCGGCCGGGCCGCCGGCTCGGTCGTCGTCGAAGTGCGCCGCCAGTTCCGCGAGATCAAGGGAATCATGGAAGGCACCGCCAAGCCCGATTACTCGCGCGCCGTTGACCTGCTCACCCGTGCCGCGATCCGCGAGATGATTGTCCCTTCGCTGTTGCCCATCCTGGTGCCCATCGTGTTGGTGTACGCCATGAAGTTTCTGATGGGAGAGGACGCGGGCGTCAGGGCGCTCGGTGGACTACTCATCGGAACAATCGTCACAGGCTTGTTCGTCGCTATCTCCATGACCACCGGTGGTGGGGCGTGGGACAACGCGAAGAAGTACATCGAGGAAGGCAACTTCGGCGGCAAGGGCTCGGATGCTCACAAGGCCGCGGTCACGGGCGACACCGTCGGCGATCCCTACAAGGACACGGCGGGCCCTGCCATCAACCCGTTGATCAAGATCATCAACATCGTGGCGCTGCTGTTAGTCAGTATCATCTAGTTGATTAGCGCGAAAAAGTTCGCGCGGAGCCCGGGTTCTTTGACGCCGGGCTGGGCGCCCCCGCAAAAAGCGCGGTTTTTTTGCCGGCTGCGCCGCGGGCCGCGCCTACGGCGCCCGGGCGATCGGCTCGGACGGCCGGCAGCACCGCCGGAGGTAGCCCTTACCCCGGTTGGATTGCGCTCAGCAACCGGTGCAGTACCGCCGGTGAAGCCGGCTTCACCACATGATGGTCGATACTCGCTTCCCGCGAGCGGCGCCGATCCTGCTCGTGCCCCAGCCCCGTCAGGGCAATGATCGTCGTCGACGTGCCCTCCGGCAGGGACCGAATGCGCGCCGCGGCCTCCAGGCCACTCAACTCCGGCATGCTGATGTCCATGAAGACCACGCTCGGCTGAACCTCCCGGAACAGCTCCAGCGCCTCGCGAGGGCCATAGGCTGTGTGCACGTCATGTCCCATCAGGGACAACATGAAGGCGACAGCGTCCGCCGAATCGGCCTGGTCGTCGACGACCAGTACCTTCAGCGGCACCTCGGCATGAGGCATGTCTTCAATCATTCCGAGCCCTCACAACTTCCCAAGCCGGCGATGTAGCAAGAAATGTGCGTACCCGGCCGGTCTTGCGGCTGGGGCTTCCGATTTTCGCATGACGATAGGCCGGTCAATGACGCAGGCCACCCGCCGCAACGCAGGCCACCGGCCGCAACATGAGTTATGTCACTTGGCCGTCCACCGTTCGGTGCAACGCCAAATGTACTCCTACGCCTGCCCCGAGTGCGACTCCACGAGAACCGCGCTGACGAGCTCGTTCAGGCGGGCGTAATAGGCCACTACCACCGGCTCATCGGTGTCAGCCTCCCCGTGATGCGCCAACTTGTCCGCCAACGCGCTTCTGATCTCGGTGAGGCGCCGTTCCATGCGGCCATCAACAGTCATCTTCCGGCAGATCAATGCGCTGGCACAGGCCGTAATCTCAGCATCCAGGGCCCGGGCATCACTACCGGCAATTTCGACCCCGGCGACCTCGGTTGGACAACCGGCAGCAAGGTGCTCACGCCACAGTCGTGCAAGTTGCATAGGGGCGCGTCCGTTAGTCGTTGTGTTGTTGGGACGGGTGCCCTTCTTACCACGACCCTTGGCTCGACGCTAGGAGCCTCCAGGGCGGGCTCGCAGGCTCCCAAACGCGCTAGGCGGCGGCCAGATGCAGCAGCTGCGGCCTGCCGACCACGTACCCCTGGATGTAGTCCACGCCCATCCGGCGGGCGGCTTCCAGGCCGGCCTCATCTTCAACCTGCTCGGCAATGACCTTGAAATTCAGAGTCCGGGCCAGCTTGATCATGGCCGTGACCATGGCCTGGTTCACCGAGTCCCGGGCCAGGTTCCGCATGAACGAGCCGTCAATCTTCAGGTAGTCCATGGGAAGGTTTTTCAGGTTCGAGAACGATCCCACGCCCGAGCCGAAATCATCGAGGGCGAACTGACAGCCCATACCGTGCAGGACGCCGACAAAACGCCGGGCGTGGTCGAGGTTGGCCACGACGGCGGTCTCGGTAATCTCGAAACACACCTGGGAAGGAGTCACTCCGGTGCTGTCCAGGCATTCGACAACAAACTCCAGGAATTGCACGTCCCCGAGCGTCTGGCCTGACACGTTGATGGCCACACTCCGGTTGGCCGGAATAGGTATCGCACCCCGTCCCAGCGCTGCCAGAGTCGTCTGCACCACCCATCGATCGACCAGGCTCATCAGCCGATAGCGCTCAGCCGCCCGCACGAACTCCGAGGGCGGCACTTCGTGTCCGGCCTCGTCCTGCAGCCGGACGAAAACCTCCATCGCCGGTCCTCCGCCATCCTGTCCGTACGCGGGAACGATGGGCTGGTGGTACAGCTGGAAGCGATTTTCTTTCAGAGCGCTCTGTAGTTTCTGGAGCCATTGGATCTCGCCGGTATGGCGCGCCAACGCCTCATCCCGCGCGGAGTAGACGGCAACCCGGCCGGACCCCTGTTTCTTGGCCACGTAGCAGGCCGAGTCGGCGGCGGCAAACAATTCTTCGAGGGTGCCGCTCTCGCGTGAGATCTCAACGAGACCGATTGACACGCCAATGTTGAAGATTTTGTCCTTCCAGACAAAACGGTAGTCGCCCACCGCCCGACACACATCATCCGCAATCTGCCGCGCCTTCTCGAGCGGACAGCCGATGAGCAGCATTCCAAACTCATCACCGCCCAGGCGCGCCACCGTATCGCTGTCGCGCACGGCATCGCGAAGCACCTTTGCCACTTCGCGCAACATGCTGTCGCCGGCGAGATGGCCGCTCGTGTCGTTCACCACCTTGAAGCGATCGAGATCGAGATAACACAACACATGCTGACCGTCGCCGCGCTGACCGCTGTCGATGGCCTCTTCGAGGCGGCCCTCAAACTCGCGGCGATTCACCAGGCCCGTGAGCGCATCGTGGGTCGCCTGATACGACATCTGGCGGGCGAGGCCGCGCAATTCAGTCACGTCGTGCAGCAGCACAACCGCGCCGATCAACTCCTTCACGTCGTTGCGGATCGGTGAAGCTGACAATTCAATCGAGCGCTCACTGCCGTTCGCACGCGACAACAGCAGCGCACGGCGGCTGAGGTTCACGGGCGCACCGCTGGTGAGGGCCTGCCGCACCGGATCAGACAGCAGTCGCCGGTCCGTCTCATCAACAAAGCCGACGATGTCTTCCAGAGTCTTGCCGATAGCCGCTGACGCGCCGCTGCCGGTCAGGCGCTCGGCGGCAGGGTTGATGTAGGTAATCAGCCCGGCCGCATCCGTCGCAATGATCGCCTCAGCAAGCGAATCCAACGCCAACGTATGCATGCCCGGCTCGGTGGAGTCGGCCGTCAGCCGCAACTGCTGCACCGTCTGTGTCGGGATGATCTCAACACCGGTCACGAGCAGCGCCGGTGCGCCTTCGTAGTCTACAACTGCGGTGGTGATCTCGAGGCGGCTCACCTGCCCCTGCATTCCGACCATCTCGATCTCGTAGCGCTCGGCCGAGGGCTCACCCGCGAAGCGGCGCCGCAGGTTCTCATTTACGAGCTCGGAATACTCCGGGGGCACGAGGTCGCCCAGCCTGCGACCCACCAGCTCGATGCGATCAACACCGACAAAAGTCGCAAATTGCCGGTTGGCATACAAAATGACATCGCGGTGGACCAGCACCGCCTCGTGAATGCGGTCGCCCAGCTCGGCAAACAGTTTCGGCGTGGAGCGGGCGTTTTCGCTCGCGTTGCTGGCCGATACGCGCGTCAACAGGTGATTCACCGCCGTGGTGAGCGCCGAGATCTCAGGTTGGTCGCTCTGCAAATCCACGCGGCCGTCGAGCCGCCCGCCGATCGCTATCCGCTGAACCTGCTGCGATAGTTGCTCGACGCTGCGAATCTCACGCCTCTGCACCCAATAGAGCACGAGCAGGAGGCTCGCGACTAGTGCAAATAGAAGGCACAAAAGCCCGACGATCGACATCTACTGTTCTCAGTGCCTCAGTTGGCAGGCCTCATTCGAAAGGGGTGCGCTCCCGCGGATCATTTTCATTGGTTGTCATGCCGGGGAAACGTACAGCCGCAGCATATAGCAAGCGGAGGGCCGCCCCAGCCGGATTTCACTATATCTGTCATTTCCCCTCTCGGTTGGCTGTCATTTCCCCTCGCGGGTTGGCTGTCATTTGCGCATCCGGCTTGACTATCATTTCGCCCGCGGGCCCGGCTGCCCTCAATCGCGCACGTCCCATCGCTCGGGGGCGTTGCTCGTCGCACCGCTGCTTGGCAGAACCCGGCAAAACCCTTAACGTCTCTCGCGTTTTCACTGATGCGCAATAAGTCCAATTGGAGTGCCACGATGCAGACCGCCAACGCCCGCGAACAGATGATTGAGCAGCAGGTGCGCGCGTGGGACGTGCTCGACGCGCGCGTGCTCGGAATTTTCCGCAAGATTCCCCGCGATCATTTCGCGCCGGCGCAACAGCGGTACATGGCATACATGGATCTCGAAGTGCCGCTTCCCAAGGGCCAACACATGCTGCGCCCGAGTGTTGCGGGCAGGCTCCTGCAGGCGCTGGAGCTCACGGGCACCGAGCGCGTGCTCGAGATTGGTGCCGGCTCCGGATTTATCACCGCTTGCCTGGCCGCTGTGAGCGCTCATGTCGAATCCATCGAAGTTTTTCCTGAGCTGGCCGAGCTCGCCAAGAGCAATCTGGCCACACTCAGCATTGGTAACACGCAAATTGTGACAGCGGACGCCCTGGCAACGACGGCCAGCCCCGCCAAGCGCTACGGCGCCATCGCCGTGACCGGCTCCATGCCCATTCCGGATGAGCGTTTCCAGCGCCAGCTGGAGATCGGGGGCCGGCTGTTCATCATCGTTGGTGAGGCCCCGGTCATGACCGCACGGCTGGTCCGCCGTACCGCCGAGGACGCCTGGACCTCGGAAAGCCTGTTCGAAACCGTCGTTGACCCCCTGATCAACGCACGACGGCCCCAGGAGTTCACGTTCTGATGAATCGCTCGCTGACCTACCTGTTCGTCGCGCTCGCATCCATCAGCGCGGCGTCCGCAAAGGACTTGGTAGGGGTTTATCAGGACGCGCTGCAAAGCGACCCCCAGATCCGCCAGGCCGATGCCAATCGGCTGGCCGCGCGTGAGGCGCGGCCGCAGGCCTGGTCGGCACTCCTGCCCCAGATCTCGGGCACGCTGTCCCGGTCGCAGGATAAACAGGACGGCAGCGAAGCCCAGGGGTCTATCGGGTCGGGAAACGGCACGCCCACAGGCCCGGTCCCACCGGTTGACAATTCCACCGCGAGCACCCCGTTCGCCATTAACACGACATCCCGGTCGTGGGGCCTCAACCTGCGCGAAAACCTGTTTTCGTGGTCCAACTGGATGTCCGTGAAGCAGGCCGACAAGCAGGTCGCCCAGGCGGAGGCCACCTACCTGGCCGCCCAGCAGAATCTGATTCTTCGTGTGGCCCAGGCTTACTTCAACGTCCTGTCGGCGCTCGACGGTCTCGACGCAAATCAGGCCTCCCTGGAAGCGATCTCCCGCCAGCTGGATCAGGCCAACAAGCGATTCGAAGTAGGCCTGATTGCCATTACGGACGTTCAGGAAGCGAAAGCCGCGCGGGACACGGCTGCCGCGGCGGTGATCGCCGGAAAACGCACCCTGGCGACCGCCGGTGACCAGCTCAGCGAAATCACCGGTCAGAAATACGATGACCTGAACAAGCCCGGCGATGACATGCCATTGAACACGCCCCAACCGGCGGACGAGGACCGGTGGGTAACCGTGTCCCTCGATCAGAATGTCTCGCTGCTGTCGAACCGCCTGCAAGCTGACATCGCTCGCGAGAACGTCAAGATCGCTTTCGGCGGCCACCTGCCCACATTCGATCTGGTTGCCAGCAAGTCCCGAACGATCACCGATGGCAGCGAAGACATTCCGGACACCCCGGGCAGCCCTTTCAGCCTGAACAACACCGTCAATGATCGCCAGTACACGCTGCAGATCACTGTACCGTTATTCAGTGGCGGGCTGACGCAATCGAAAGTCCGTCAAGCTCAGTACCAATGGATTGCTGCCAAGGAAGGGGTCGTGCAGTCATCCCGGGCTACTGAGCGGCAGGCCCGTGATGCCTACTTGGGCGTCATCAGCGGTATCGCGCGCGTGCAGGCGCTGCGGCAGGCCCTCGAATCGAGCCAGACCGCATTGAAGGCGACGGAAGCCGGTTACGAAGTTGGAACACGAACCGCCGTCGATGTTCTCAACTCGCGGCGCACCCTGGTACAGGCGCAGACCGACTATGCGGTCAGCCGCTACGATTACATCATCAGTGTGATTCAACTTCGGCTCGCCGCGGGCAATCTCTCGACGAACGATGTCACCGAGATCAACAAGTGGCTGGCTGTATCCGCTCCCACGGTGCCCATGCAACCGATCGAAGCGCCCGCCCAGCCGAGTGCGGACCCCATAACGCCCTCGCCACCACCGGCGGTGACGTCAGCCCCGCAGTAAAGGCTCGATCAACCCCAACAGCTTCCCCAGGGCACCACGGTTGCTGTCCACCGAGTCCCTGCCGAGCGCGCCGATCCGGTCGCGCTCGTCCGGATCAGACAGCAACATCGAGACGCGGCTCCCGAGCTCTTCGGCGTCGTGCACCACCTCCGCCGCGCCCCGCGTAACGAGCAAGTTCGCAATGTCCGCACTGTTCGCATTGTACGGACCCGTCAGAATGGGCAAACCGAGCGCCGCCGGCTCGAGAAGATTGTGCCCCCCGATGGGGACCAGGCTGCCACCGACAAAAGCAACATCCGCGGCCGCGTAGAAATCCAACAGCTCGCCGAGCGTGTCCACGAGCAACACATCGGCGGAGGCGGCCGCAGCACTGGCCTTTTCCCCGAACCGCTGCGACCGTCGCACGAACCGGATGCCTGCGCGCTGAAGCCCATGGGCGACTTCATCGAATCGGGGCGGGTGCCGCGGCACGAGTACCAGCAACGCCCTGGGATGTATCCCGCGCACGATCTGCTGGGCCTCGAGGACGATTTCCTCCTCGCCGCCGTGCGTGCTGCCAGCCACCCACATCGGGCGCGATACCGCATAGAACTCACGCAGGCGCCGGCCCCGTTCGCCAATGTCGTGCGGCACGCTGAAATCAAACTTGATGTTGCCCGTGACGTGCGTGCGATCGGGATCGGCTCCGAGTGATACGAAGCGGTTCGCGTCGCCCTCGCCCTGCGCGGCGACAACGACTCCGCGCGACAACGCATCCCGGAAGAGCGATCCCAATCGCCGATAGCGACTCACCGAGCGAGATGAGATCCGAGCACTGGCCAACACCAGCGGAATCCGACGACGGCCGCACTGGTGGTATAGATTCGGCCACAATTCGGTTTCGAAGATCACGGCCAGGCGCGGTTGCACGCGATTAAAAAATCGCCGTACGGAGCCCGGCAGATCGAACGGTATGTACCGCACCTGGGCGAGATCCTTGAACAACTCTTTCGCGCGAACCGCGCCGGTGGGAGTGAGCGTCGTTACCAGGACTGGAACGCCTGGATAGCGCTCGCGCAACGTTGTTACGAGCGCGGCAGAAGCATTCACTTCGCCCACCGACACAGCATGGATCCAGACACTGCCCGGGGGCAGGCGCTCACCAAACCCGAAGCGTTCCGGGAAGCTGGCCCAGTAGATGCGATCGGCGAATCCCCGCCACAGCATCACCAGGCTGATCAGCGGCGCAGCCAGGTAGACCGCGAGTATGTACAGGTAGCGCACGCCCTACGGCCGATGTCTCAGGTTCCGGGCGCCAGGGGCTGATCGCCCGAGGTCTGTCGATAACCATCCAGCAGTCCATGCCAGTCGGCTTCACCAAAGCGATCGCGCGGCAGAGCGTAGGTGACCTTCTCGAGCGACCGCCGCAAACGCACGAGATTGCCGTCGCGCCACAATCCCGCACGGCGCAGTTGGCATTGATCGAAGTCGATCATGTAGACCTTGGCATCCTCGTTGAGCAACAGGTTGTGCGCGTTGAGATCGGCATGACAGACACCGAGGTCGTGAAACCTCCGTATACAGCGACCGATTTCGATCCACGTGAGAATGGACAAAGCGCCCTGCGCTAGGCACTCGGCGAGCGAGCCGACCGTGTTGAGGCGCTCCGTAATGATATCGCCGGTATACGTCAAGCCATCATGTTGATAACGGCAAGCAAGCGGCGCCGGCACCGGCAGCCCCGCGCGATGCAACCTGTAGGTCAGTTGCCATTCGGCGAACGGTCGCGTCTCCTCCTCGCCCCGCCAGAAGTATTTGTCTCGCGAGAAATGCGCTGCAAAGCCACCGCGACGGTAATGCCGCAGCACGAACTTCCGGCCATCACTGCTTTTGATGTAGTGCGCTGTGCCCCGGCCGCGCGCGGTGCCTTCGACCTCGCCACGGGCCTCCCAATGCTGCGGGTCGAACCACGTCGCACCCAAATTGCTCACGCGGGAGCCGTCATATAGCATTGCCCCGCCGGGCAGCGCGGTGTGCTTGACTTCAGACCCGAGCGGCCAACGCCCAGTCATGTCGCTGTATCCTCCAACTAATGCAACCTCTCGCTGAACCGCCCCGAAGCGTTTGTATCCTGCGACTGTCTGCGATTGGCGATACGTGCCACGTGGTACCGATCATCCGTACGTTACAGCATGTATGGCCGAGCACACAGCTGACGTGGATCATCGGCAAGACGGAAGCTCGCCTCATGAAACTCGTCGAGGGCGTGGAGCTTATCATCGTCGACAAGCGCGCCGGGTTGTCAGGGTTGCGCAATTTGCGCGAGCAGCTACGCGGTCGACAGTTCGACATCCTGCTCCACATGCAGCTTGCACTGCGCGCAAGCGTGATGGCGCGCACAGTGAACGCGCCCATCAAAGTCGGCTTCGACCGCGAGCGAGCCCGCGAGATGCAGTGGTTGTTTACCAATGAGCAGATCACGCCGCGGACCCGTGAGCACGTGCTCGACAGCTTTTTTGGATTCCTGGCAACTCTCGGCATCCGGGAGCGCGTCCTGCGGTGGGACATTCCGCTGCCGCCGGATGCACAAACGTACGCCGAGAAACTGATCCCTGACTCACGGCCGACGCTCGTCATCAGTCCGTGCTCCAGTCACGCCCTGCGCAACTGGCCGGCTGATCGTTATGCGGCAGTCGCTGACTACGCATCCCGTGAGCACGGCATGCGAATCATTCTGGCGGGCGGACCCACCACCCTGGAACGCGAAACAGGCGTCGCCATCGAGCGGCTACTCAGTAAGGAAACGCCGGTCGTCAATCAGATTGGCAAGGACACGTTGCCGCAACTACTGGCGCTGCTACGCCGGGCCCGGGTCCTGATTGCCCCCGATTCCGGGCCGGTTCACATGGCCACCATGGTCGGCACCCCGGTAATCGGTTTATACGCGGCCACGAACCCCGCACGCAGCGGACCCTACCTCTCGCGCCAATGGTGTGTGGATGCCTACGCAGAGGCTGCTGTGCGGTTCTGCGGCAAGACGGCGGGCGGACTGCCCTGGACCCGCAAGATCGAGGAACCCGGCGTCATGGACCTCATTACCGTGCCGCAGGTCACCGCGAAGCTCACCGAGCTGTTACGTTAGACTGGGGCCCATGAACGACGTACTGGTTCCGATCTCACCCGGCGAGCTGCTGGACAAGATCACCATCCTGCGGATCAAGTCCGCGCGAATCACGGATCCGGCCAAGGTGGGCAACGTCCGTCTGGAGCTCGGCCTGCTCGAGAAGACCTGGCGCGACAGTGGCTGTGCCGCCGGCAATATCGCTGCTGATGAGCGCGCCCTGCACGACGTGAATGAGCGCCTGTGGGACGTCGAGGACCGGATCCGCGAGAAGGAAGCCGTGCAGACTTTCGACCGAGACTTCATCGAGCTGGCTCGCGCCGTCTATGTCTTCAATGACGAGCGAGCGGCGATCAAGAAGCGCGTGAATGTGGCGCTAGGCTCGCGAATCGTCGAAGAGAAATCGTACAAGCCGTATCGGGCCGGAAGTCATTCCGCGCCCTAGGAGCGCTACGATTTGAGGGTGTACTCAGCCCCGCAGTAGGGGCACTTCGCCCAGCCAGTCTGCTGAATGGGCAGATACACACGCGGGTGCGAGTTCCACAGGTACATCTGCGGCATGGGACACGACAGCGGCAGGTCCTCTTCCGTCACATCGTACTGGTTCTGGGCATTCGGCTGGATCAGTACCTTGGTCGTCGCGGCCATGGGTCAGCTTTTCGGCAAATGGGGATGGAACCGCGATTATAGGCTAGATCATTCGGCTTGGCCGCCGGGAGCCGGATCGTCGGCCATGGCCCGATTCCAGACCCGGGTCACCGCCGCTCGCTCAGCGACGAATTCGGTCCGCGCCACAATCGGCTTCTCGTTCATCAGCGACAGGTGGTGCGTCCGCACACGATAGGCCTGGTAAGCAACAATCAGCAGGTCAACGGTCACCTGTGGAATCAGATCGGCTGAAGCCACCGATTCCAGCTGCCGGATCGTGTCCGAGAACATCGCTATCGGCGGATACTCCTTCGCCCACTTGAGCGCCCAGTACTGCGCCAGAAACTCGATGTCCGCCACACCGCCGGCATCCTGCTTGATATCGAACTGGGAGTCCGACGCCCGCGATAGTTCCTTTCGCATGCGCTCGCGCATCGTCCGGACTTCCGTCCGCAGTGTGTCCCTGCGTACGTGATTGGACAGCACATCCATGCGGATAGCCTCAAAGTCGGCACGCAGATCAGGCGCACCTGCCACCGATCGTGCGTGCAGGAGCGCTTGGTGTTCCCACGTCCACGCCTCTCGTCGCTGATACTCCGCGAACGCGTGGATGCTCGTCACGAGCATCCCTCCCTTGCCGCTGGGTCGTAGGCGAACGTCGACCTCGTAGAGTCGTCCGGCAGCGGAATGCATCGTCAGCAGGTGCACGATTCGTTGTGCGAGGCGAACGAAAAAAACTTGGTTATCGATAGGTTTGGGGCCGTTGGTTTCCTGCTGCTCGCCGCGCGAGTCGTGCAGAAACACGAGATCGAGATCGGACGAGTAGCCGAGCTCCATGCCGCCTAGCTTCCCGTATCCGGCCGCAGCGACGCGGACCGGGCGTAGGCCGGTGCCGTCGTCGCATTGGGGTGCCCCGTGTTGCGCAGTGATCTGCTGCCAACTCAGTTGCATTGCTCGTTCGACGATCAGTTCGGCGATGTCGGTCAAACGGTCGCTGACCTGCATGACTGGCATGCGGCCCGTCAGATCGGCGACGCCCACACGAAATATAGCCGCACGCTGAAAGTGGCGCAGCGCTTCGACCTGGCGCTCGGGGTCGTCCTCTTGAACCAGCTCCATTCGAAGAGCGAGCTCGCGCGCGAGATCAGCACGCCCCGGCATGTCTGACAGCAGACGCTCGTCAATCAATTCGTCCAACAACATCGGATGAGACGCTATCTGCTGCGCCAGGAAGTCGCCGTGCCCACAAAGCTCCACGAGACGCGCTCGCGCCGAGGAGCTCTCCTGCAACAGCGCAAAATAGGCCGAGCGCTGTCCGATGGCCTCGATGATCCTGAGAACCCTGCGCAGCACGGCGAGTTGCCCGCCACTGGCGGCAATGTCGGACAACAGCGCAGGCAAGAGACTCTGCAGCCGCTTTCGTCCGGGCTCGTCTAGCTTGCGAACCAGGGATGAAGCCCGTAATTCCAACAAGATGCGCGACGCCTCCTCGGCTTCAGCAAATCCCGCGTTCGCCAACGATTCCGTCAGTGCGGCCGTCTCGGCTTGCGAGTCCCAGAAACGCCCCAGGTCGATTTTGACCGTATTGCGCTCCGGATCACCGCCGCCAAACACCACGAAGCGGAAGTGACTGCTGACCCGGGTGCGGTGTTGATTCAACTCCTGCAGCAGCGCCGGCCAGTCCGCGGCGCCCATGGCCATGGCGATCCGCTCTCTCGAGGGGGTATCTTCAGGCAACCGATGAACCTGCGCATCAGCCAGCATTTGCAGGCGATTCTCCAGGCGGCGCAGATACACATAGGCGGCGTGAAGGTCGGCAACCACATTCGGCGGCAACAAGCGCGTCTCGCCCAAAATTGCCAGGGCCTTAAACAAAGAAGGTGTCTGCAACCGCCGGTCGCGGCCGCCGCGAATGAGTTGGAATGCCTGCACGATGAATTCGATCTCGCGAATTCCCCCCGGCCCGAGCTTCACATGATCTGCAAGCTCCCGACGCTCCACCTCACGGGCAATCAACCCTTTCATGTCTCTCAGACTTTCGAACACCCCGAAGTCGAGATAGCGCCGGTAGACAAAGGGCCGAACCGCGGCAGCGTTGATTTCCTCGTACTGTTGCGGCGCTGTGATTGCGCGTGCTTTGACGTACGCATAGCGCTCCCAATCGCGGCCGTGACGAGGCAGATAGTCTTCAAACGAAGCGAAACTCGCAACGAGTGGTCCACTATCGCCAAACGGCCGCAGCCGCAAGTCCACCCGCAAAACGATCCCATCCGGTGTCGGCGTCTCCAACATCCGCACGAGCCCCTGCCCCAGCCGAGTGAAGAACTCCTCATTCGCGATGGAGCGGGTCCCGTTCGTCTCGCCATATTCCGGAAACAGCAGAACGAGATCGACGTCGGATGAGAAGTTGAGCTCACCACCGCCGAGCTTGCCCATCCCAACCACAACGAGCGGTTGTACGACGCCACTTTCCGAGCAGGGCTCTCCGTAGCGTGCGACGAGCGGCCGACGTGCGAAATCGCAAGACACATTGATTGCCGCGTCCGCGAAGGCTGTCAGATCAGAAAGCGTTTCCTCGAGGTGAGCCCATCCCGCAAGATCCCGCCACGCAATGCGCACCATTTCTCGACGGCGCCATTCGCGAAGGTCCGTGAGGAACAGCGCTTCCGGAACGGCCGCATCAGCAGCCGGCCGTGGAGCGCGGGCGGCGAAATCCGCCGCCGACAGTTTGCGTTGTAAGTCGTGGCTGGAGATCAGCTCGGGTAACAGGCGAGCGTCACGTGTACACGCTTGAGAGACGAAATCGCTCGCGGCAAAAACGAGCGGAAGCGATTCACGGATCGACGCCGGCCCCGCCTCAACAGCGGCGAGGGCATCCCCCGTCAGTTCCAGACATTGCCACCCAGGTCGTGAAATGAAGAGCTCTCCAGACGCCGTGTCAGACCCTTGAAGCGGGATGACTCGGCATATACCTGGGCTCCATCGGATGCATCAACCGATCCCGAGGCGCCATCAATCTCGCTGTTCTTGATGTGCACATTGGCTGCACGAGCCAGAACCCCTATGCCCTTCGCACTGATGTGCGTATTGGTGATGTGAATCTCGCAGCCGTCCTCGGCGGTAATGGCATCACCATCGAATTCCAGGTTGCGATTGTCAATATGTAAAAGGCGCGAGCCCTGACAAATGATGGGATCGTGGAGTCGCTCGGGCGCACCCCGCGCTGCACCAGCGGGCGAGACAGTCGCCGCGACGCTCTTGGGCCCACTGGCCTTGATGCTGTAACCGGGCCCCGAGGCCAACACACTTCCAGCCTTGGCGTGAGCAGCCGATTCAGAATGGGGACCCGCTACGGATTCCGTCGGCGCTTGGGCAGCCTCATCGGATGCAGCGTATTGCTGGGCATCGGTTCGCGCAGGACGTGCTGGCTCACCACCCGAGGCTACGCTAGAGCTACCGGTGGATTGCGAAGGCAGAGTGTCATTTGTCCGGGAAGGCGCGACTGGTGGCGCCGGAGCCTCCGGTACAGAGGTCTCAGGAGCCGGCAGGGGCGGTGATGGCGCATCAGATGGGCTGGTCGCAGGAGTCATAGCCGCCTGCTTCCCGGACGCCGACATCCCTGCCGCAGGTCCTGCGGCGATTTGATCAACCGGGATGACAACCAGTTGGCCGGATTCCTTCACGCGCACTGTGAAGGTCTTGGCCTGGGGATCGGAGGCCACGACCTCGAGACGATCGTTACGGTCCAGGGCGTCTTTCGCCCA
>JAXDQF010000204.1:0-15089 GCA_034668025.1 Gammaproteobacteria bacterium
ACCTCACCGCGCTTCTCGAGCACGCGGTCTATCAGACCGTACTTTACCGCCTCGTTCCAATCCATGAACCGGTCGCGATCCGTGTCGTGCTTGATGCGCTCGACGCTCTGGCCTGTGTGCTTAGCCAGTATTTTGTTGAGTCGGTCACGCGTTTCCAGCATTTCCTTGGCGTGGATTTCCATATCCGCGGCCTGGCCCTGAAAGCCGCCCAGGGGCTGGTGGATCATCACGCGCGCATGGGGAAGGCAGTAACGCTTGCCGGCTGCACCGGCGGCGAGAAGCACTGCACCCATGCTGGCGGCCTGACCGATGCAGATCGTGCTCACATCCGGCTTGATGAACTGCATGGTGTCGTATATGGCCAAGCCCGCGGTCACGACGCCACCGGGCGAATTGATGTACAGCGAGACGTCCTTCTCGGGGTTCTCCGACTCCAGGAACAACAGCTGCGCCACGACAATATTGGCCATGTAGTCGTCCACGGGACCGACCACGAAAATCAACCGCTCCTTCAATAGGCGTGAATAAATGTCATAAGCACGTTCGCCACGGGCCGTCTGTTCGACGACCATGGGAACGAGGTTCAGCGCCCGCTCATTCATATATGTGTCTCACTGTTCTGTTCAACGTTCTGACCGAAGCCGGTCAGGTCCTTGAAGGTCATAGGTTTGTCCGTTACGTGCGCGTGGTCCACGATCCAGTCCACGACTTGGTCTTCGAGGACGACGGATTCCACCTGGCGCATTGCATCGGCGTTCTGGATATACGCACGCCGAGCCTCGTCTGGATTCGGGTATTGGGCAACCAGGTCATTCAGGCGGGTCTGAACGCGCTCACGATCGACCCGGATGTTTTGCGCCTGCACAATCTGGCCCATCAACAACCCCAGCGCGGCGCGACGCCGTGCCTGGTCTTCGAATACCTCGCGCGCAGGCACCTGGCTGGCATCCTTCGCGCCAATCCGACGCGCGGCATCCACCTGTAGTCGCTGCACTTGCTCATCAATCATGGAGCGAGGCACTTCGAACGTGTTCTCCCGATAGAGCGCGTCCATCACTTGTCCGCGGACGCGGTTACGGATGACATCACCCAGCTCGCGTTCCATGCTCTTTCGAACCTCAGTACGCAGAGCCTCGATTCCGCCCTCCTCTACACCGTACGCGCGGCAGAACTCTTCGTCCACTTCCGGAAGGCTCTGCTGTTCTACCTTCTTTATGGTGACTTCGAGCTGGGCCGTTTTACCCGCAATCTGCTTGTTGGGGCTTTCCGCCGGGAAAGAAAGGGACACCGTCCTTATTTCACCGGTGGTGGCACCTTTGAGGCCTTCCTCCAGTTCAGCGACCGATTGACGCGAGCCAACGACAACCGGGACGTCACGCCCCTCTCCACCCTCAAAGGGCTCGCCATCGACTTTGCCGTCGAAATCGATCGTCACACGATCTGTGTCTTGCGCCGGACGCTCAACAGCCGTGAACACGGGACGCTGGCGCCGCATGCTCTCGATCATCGCGTCGACATCTTCCTCCGTCACCGTCGCCGACGGCCGCTCAACCGGCATCGTCTCAAACGGCTTCACCTGGATCTCCGGCAACACCTCAAAGATCGCGGCGTATTTCAGCTCGCTGCCCGGACCCATGGCGATCGGCTCAATTCTTGGCCCGCCGGCAGGCGTCAGCTTCTCCTGGCTCAGCGCTTGGGCGAATGAGCTCCGCATCAGGTCCTGTATGACCTCCGCGTGCACCTGCTCCCCAAACTGCTTACGCACCACGGTAATCGGTGCCTTGCCGGGACGAAAACCCTTCAGGCGCGCCGTACGCGAGATGTTTTTCAGCCGCTGTTCGACTTCGCTGGTGACCTCAGTCGCCGGGACAGCCACTTCGAGGCGCCGCTCGAGACCACCTGTGGCGGTCAGTGATACTTGCATGACAGATCCTCAACCCTTTTTCTGGCTTGCGCCGGCCTCTCCAGCGCTTCGTAAAATATGCGAAAGGCGGGACTCGAACCCGCACGGGTTACCCCGCTGGAACCTAAATCCAGTGCGTCTACCAGTTCCGCCACTTTCGCCCGAGCAGCACGCGAAAGAACGCGCGCAGGCAGACCCGCCATTATAGCTGATCGAACACGACGGGCATTATTTGACTGGCGCGGCAATGGCCGCGCAGAGCCCGCGTTCTTTCACGCCAGCAAAAAGCGTGGTTTTTGCTGGCTGCGCCCGAGGGGTGCGCGGCGTATGCTCCCCAGGACAAAAATGAAGCCTTTCCTGAGCGCGATCTTAGTGTTGGTGCTAACCGTCACGTCTGGCGTCATGGACGCGCGGGGCTTCGTCTACGCAGGCCGAGCGTGGCCAGGCGGAACACTGGACTGGACGGCCGTGGGCCAGTCCATGCTGGCTTTCTTTGCCGGCATTTCTCTCTATATAGGCGCCGTTCGGTTCATGCAGGCCATGGGCCTGAATGCGGTCGCACTGCAGAGCGGCATCTGGTTCGTTGCGACCGCCATTGGAATCGCCGCTCTCGATGGTTCAGTCACCCAGTGGACGCGGTTGCAGCAATTGGTCGCGGTGGGAGTCATGGCCGGCCTGGCATGGCTCATTACCACTGCCCACGAGGCACACTGACCTGCGGTGCCTACATCACTTTTGTACGAGCCAATACTACATAAGTGATGATGTTTGGTACCCTCCCCGGGGAGGGCTACATTTGTGTAGCTAGGCGGCGCGACCAAAAGGGAAGCTTCGATGACCGACAGGCGCGAAAGACAGGTGACGGGCGGATTTGCCTTGCGCCTGCGCCAGGTAATCGACGCCTATGGCAGTGCCAACTCCATCGCCAAAGCCATTGAGCGCTCCGAGGGTGCGGTGCGCAAGTGGCTGCGAGGCGAGTCGGAGCCGAATGTCACGGATCTGCGCACCTTGTGCGAGCAAACCCAGACGAGCATCGAGTGGCTGGTTACCGGCCGCGGGCGTCGTGAGGCAATCCATACACATGTTTTTGAAACACCGGCGCCGCACCCCTCGAACGCGCCGAATAGTCCGCCGCTGAGCTATTCGCTGTTGGAAGAAATCATGGATGCTATAGAGAGTGAGGTTCGAAAGGACAACCTCGAGCTGCCCTCATCCAAGCGCTCCATGTTGGTCAGCGCGCTCTATGACATGTTTCAGGAGAGCCGGAAGGTCGACAGCGAGGCCGTTGCGCGGCTGGTCAAGCTCGCGCGTTAGTTTCAGAGTATGGCGCTGCCGCCGACGACCAGCAGCACAACCACCGCGACGCCGACGATGCTGAAAGTCATCTCCCGCAGACTCCGGCCACGAGCCCACATGATCAATCCGCTGAGCCCGAGCGCAACCATCGCCACCGCGAAACTGTCACCCAGCAGGATCCAGGCGATACCACCCCCAACACCCTTGTGCAGGCTCTCGAGGATCGCCAGCGGGCTCTTCTCGGTTTTGCGTACCGTCAGCGACGATGCACCCTCAACATACTCGACCTGAGTTTGAATCCGCGCGTTGCCGCCCGCAAAATTCCAGCGACTTTTACCACGGTCGCCTTCGCCGCCACCGCGCTTCGGCGGCGCCCGCTGGATCTCAACCTCAATGTGCTGTGTGTCGCGCAACCAATCGCGCATGACATCACGCGAACCTCGCGAAGCTTCCGGCACCTCCAACTCCACCTTGGAGATCTCGGTGGAATCGCCCTGCGGCAGCTTCATCACCCCGCGGTGATTCTGCATAAACCCGCTGATACCAAACAAAATCGCAGCGATGGCACCCCACGCGCCTATCCAAAGATGCAGCTGTCGAATCAATCTGTGGGTCCGCGCGCTCCGCAGTCGACCCGCAACCTCAGTATTCACAGTTCAGTCCAGCGCCTCAGTAGGTTGTGATAGACACCAACCAGCTCCACCGTCGACGGATGCCCCGCGTGGTCCTGGTTGAGTTTTTGAATGGCCAGATCGAGGTCGAGCAACAGGGAGCGCTTGCCATCGTCACGCACCATGCTCTGTATCCAGAAGAACGAGGCCAGGCGCTCGCCTCGCGTGATCGCCTCAACCCTGTGAATGGTTGTCGCGGAATACAACACCATGTCGCCGGCGGGAAGCTTGACCCGCTGGTGCCCCGAGCTGGCGCCGATCACCAACTCGCCGCCGTCGTACTCCTCAGGCCCGGAGAGAAATAAAGTCGCCGACAGATCAGTGCGCACCGGCTGACCTGCCACGCCCGGCGCCTGCTCATACCGAATGGCGTTATCGATGTGGTCACCGAAGCCGTTGCCGGGTTTATAAAGGTTGAACAGCGGCGTGAATACCCGCCGCGGCAGCGCCGCTGCAAAGAACAGCGGGCTGCGGTCCAAAGCCGACCGAACAGCCGCACTCAGCTCGCGCGCGACCGGGTCACTCTCCGGCAGCTGCAGATTATTCTTGGTGCGCGCGGACTGATATCCCGCGGTGATACGACCATCCGTCCAGCCGGCAACGGCCAATCGCTTGCGAAAGTCGGCGACCTGGGCGGCGTCCAACACCTTGGGAATGTGCAGCATCATACCGATAGCATCATCGAGTCAGAACAACAGATTGGCCGCCAGCGTGGCCGTGCGCCCGGCACCCGGATTAACCCAGCCACTGGTCGTCGAGGTGGAACGCAACTGCGTGAAGTATTCCTTGTCGAACAAGTTGCTTACATTCAGTTGCAAGTTGAGCTGCTTATTGAAAGTGTAGGAAGCCATGAGATTGTGCATGACAAAGCCGGGAATCGTCACGCGATTGTAGATGGCCGTTGGGGTGGCATCGTTCGCGGTCGCGTAAACCCAGGACGTATAGTTCACCCCGTAACCCACCGTCACGCCGTGGTGCAAGTTGTAGGTGGTCCATGCATTGGCCGAGTCCTTAGGTGTGTTCGCCAGAGGGTTGGCCGCCTGAGCGTCGATTCCCGTAATGGCGATCGTGTGATCCGAAACACTCTGCAGAACTTTGCTCTTCAGGTGCGCGTAGTTGGTGAAGACCGCCCAGTCCCGGGTAATATTCCCCGCCAGTCCGATCTGCACACCGTCAACGCGCGCCTTTCCATCCAACTGCTGGGTTGGCACAGCGGGATCACCCGATGCCACCAGGTAGTTCGTGCGTTCCGTGCGAAATACTGCGCCGGTAGCGGCAGCAGCCCCACCGAACAAATCCCATTTCACGCCAAACTCGTAAGTCTTCGCATTCTGCGGATCAACGTTGCAATTGGTCGTGCAGCTGCCATTCACCGTGGAAGTCGACGGCAGCTTTGAGTTGCCGTAAGCGAAATAAATGCTGCCGGGCTCAACCGGCTTGTAGACGAGTGCGCCCCGGTACGAGAGCAGATCATCCTCATTCACCAACGGATTGGTTGCCGCCCGCACCAGCGGCCCGATCGGAACGGTCAAAGTGGCGGCCGGCGTCGCTGTCCAACTCTCGAAGCTCGCCTTGTTGTGTTCATAACGGCCGCCGAAGCCCAGGTTCCATTGATCGTTGAACTTCAACGTATCGAAGGCATACACCGCCTGGTTCTGGACCACTGAATTGGCGTGACCGGCGATTTTCAGATTGATGGGCTGCGTAAAGTCATGCTGCGGATCGTACAGGCTCTCCGGTGCCAGCAAGTAGAGTGTCCCATTCGCGTTGCGGTAGAAGTTGCCGGTGTTCTGTGAATAGGCTTCCCTCGACAGGGCCACGCCCACAACCAGCGCATGCGAGACGAAACCGCTGTTGAATCGCACCGTCAAATCAGTTTGGTTGGCAATGATCCGGTTGTTCGTATCTCTTAAGTTGCCAATGGGTCCCCCCGGTGTGTAAGTCGGGCCACCGATGCCCTCCAAAGGACTGGCGCCAGCCGCGCCGCAACGCAGTGTTGCCGCGGGTGCCTCGAGGTTCGTACCCAGCGGAAAAGCCCCCGGCGCAAAGCAAATCCGGCCCTCGGGCGCATCGGTGATGCTGTAACGGTCGTAATCCTCCCAGCGCGTCAGGTTACGCATGACCGCCGCAGCTCCGAAGTCGTGAGTGAATATTGCCGTGACCGCATCGCTGTCGATCCGTTCGACGTCGACATCACTGAAGCCGTAGTAGTTGCTTCGATTGACACCGGGAACGAGGTGGAAATTCCGCAGAGGAATTCCATACTCCGGGAGGTTACGGTCGTGCTCGTGAATATAGGCAAGCGTCAGACGGGTCGGAGTATTCAGTCCGAACGTAAACGAAGGCGCAACCCCCCACCGCGTATAACTGGTGACATCGCGATCCGCCACCTCATTTCTATGACCTACCACGTTCACACGGAAAGCCATGCCCAAATCCGGATCACCCACAGTTCGATTGACGTCGGCTGTTCCACGCAGGTAATCGGCAGTACCACCACCCAGGCTCATTGCGGCGAAATCGGACGCCGTCGGCAGTTTCGAAACCAGATTGATCGTGCCACCGAGTGCACCCACTCCGGAATACACCGAGCTCGTTCCCTGCACGACTTCGATTGCCTGCGTGTTGAACGGATCAGTATGAGTTGTATTCGCGCTCTGGCGAACGCCGTCTACGGCGATGTCGTTGGTCGCGGTGAATCCACGGATATTGATGCTGTCGCCATAACTACCCCCCTCGCCCGCTCCAAACGTAATGCCAGGGACGTTTTGTCGCAGTACGTCGCGCAACAGCAAGCCTCCTTGTTGTTGAATGAGGTCCGCCGGAATCACAGTGATTGTCTGCGCAGTGTCGCGCAGGAGCTCGGTGTACTTCGGCGAAGATGGAACGTCCGCCTTGTACGAGCTGACCTCCGCATCGACCGCGATCTTGCCGAGCTCGGTGACTTTTTCCTCCTCCTTGCCGGGCTCGGCTGCAAAGGCGGAAAGGCTGGTGCTGATCGCCACGTGGACAGCGATAGCCAAAAGACTGCGCGACTGCTTACCCATTAATCCTCGAGACCTCGTGTTGTTCTATACTCCCAAGCTTAGACCTTATTACGAATCATTCTCATTTGCAATTGCATTATAAGCCGGTTACAGTTTGCGAATGATTGGCAGGGAGACTGTTGCAAGACGGGGTGCCGTAGGCGCCGGCATACTGGCCGCCCACCTGGGGTTCGTCGCGATACTCGTCAGTGCCGGTGTTATCAGGACGCCGACCGTGCTCCCTTCAGTGGCTGTCACTTTCCTCCAACAGGAGGAAAAGCAGGCCGAACGCCCCAATATCGACAGACCGATCCTGACACCCATCCATCAAGTGTTGGTGCCACCGCCCGAAGTCGTCGTGTCCATCGAACCGAACACGGCGACAATCGCAGCGACAGCAGTAGAAACACCGCCCTCGCCTCCACCCACCGCGACACCGTCTTCGGGCACGGCATCCATACCCGAAATGTCCGACGTCGCTTATTTAGTACAACCGTCGCCCCGCTATCCCCCGGAGTCGCGGCGGACTCATGAGCACGGGTTGGTGGTCCTTCGCGTGCTCATCGACGAAAGCGGGCACGCCAAATCGGTCGAAATCTACCGTTCGAGCGGCCATCCCCGGCTCGACGAAGCAGCTCGGAGTGCGGTCGCCAGGGCTGTGTTCAAGCCGTTTATGGATGGCGGAGTTGCACGTACAGCGGCGGCTATCGTGCCCATCGAATTCTCGTTGCGAGCCTCTTCTTCATAAATCTGACATAAAGTCACTGTGGACTATCCGTTCGCCTCATGAGGGGCCAGTACCACGAGGAGCCAGCAGTGACCGATTCCACCCCGCTCGACCACGAAGAACTGATGCGGCGGCTGAGCCGCGACCTCATCGACGGGTACGATGAGGAGCTCGAGCTCGAAATCGAGGATAGGGACGGTCCGAAGGGTTCCACCACTGGCTCGGATGACGAGAGGACTGCTCGCCACTCCTATTTCCAGGAGCTGTTCCGGCTTCAAAGCGAGCTCGTAAAGTTGCAGGACTGGGTAGTCGCCTCGCGGCAGAAGGTCGTCATCCTGTTCGAAGGACGGGACGCTGCCGGTAAGGGCGGCGCCATCAAGCGCATTACCCAGCGCCTGAACCCTCGCGTCTGCCGCGTGGTCGCCTTGCCTGCGCCGAACGATCGCGAGCGTACGCAATGGTACTTCCAGCGGTACTCTGCCCACCTTCCCGCAGCGGGTGAGATCGTCCTGTTCGACCGGAGCTGGTACAACCGGGCCGGAGTAGAGAAAGTGATGGGATTCTGCACCGAAGATGAAGTGGAAGAGTTCTTCCGATCGGTACCGGAATTTGAGCGGATGCTTGGACGGTCCGGCATCAAGCTGATGAAGTACTGGTTCTCGATCACCGACGAAGAACAACACGTGCGATTCCTGGGCCGAATCAACGACCCGCTCAAACAGTGGAAGTTGAGTCCGATGGACCTGGAATCGCGGCGGCGGTGGGAAGACTACACGCGTGCCAAGGAAGTCATGTTGGAGCGCACGCACATTCCCGAGGCCCCCTGGTGGGTTGTGCACGCTGTCGACAAGAAGCGCGCGCGACTCAACATGATTTATCACTTGCTGAAGCAGTTTCCGTACGGCGAAGTTCCTAAGACTCCGATTGTGCTGCCGGAGCGGGAGAGGCACGAGCATTACTCACGGCAGGCCGTGCCTGCGCAAATGGTGGTGCCTGAGGTCTTCTAGAGACCGTTGGAGCTGGCGCACCGGCGCTGTTGCTGCATTGCAAAACGAGACTGCACTGACACTGCAGTCGCGTCATATTTTCGTCATATTCCAACCATTGTCACTTCGCTGCGGCGCTAACCCTTTCCGATTCATAGGGTTACGGTTTGCCTGTAACAATGTAGAAACGCCCGATTCGAGCGCGTACGGTCGCCTCCACTGACTAACAGTTGGGCCATGAGGGCCTGACATGGGGAAGTCAGACTGCCGCTGCAGGGAGGCGCGTCTCATGGACAGGACGACGTTGCGGGTTGTGTTGGGTTGCTTGCTGGGTGTGCTTTGCTCAGCACCCGGCCAGGCTCTGGATTCGCGGACGACGTATGCGGTCCAGGCAGCTACCTTCGAATTCTATGCCCCGGGTGCCGTGAACGGCGCCAAGGGGTTGGTGGGCACCGCATTCGCGATCGGCCCGAATCAGTTCGTCACCACGGCACATTTACTCGACACCGCTGTGGGGAGACGTTTTGGACGCCCGGTGCTGGTGGACTCGCGCCGGGTCGAATACCGGATCGGCAACATCCTGCAGTACTCGGAGCAACGCGACTATGTGATTTTTTCACTGCAGCGCCCGCCCCGGATCCAACCATTGACGGTTCAAAGCACTGAGTCAGCCGCGGGTGAGTTGTACTTCGCCGGTTGGAAGTTGAACGGAGTGGTCTCCACTGAACGCGGCACATTCTCCGGACTGACACCCGACTCGGGGTCCACCGGGTTTGATTGGCTGCGGTTTTCGGGACCCGTGTGGGGTGCCGCCGGTGGTGGGCCCGTCGTGAACGGGTCGGGCCAGGTGATCGGGATCGTTCAAGGAGTCTCGCTGAAAGGAGAACCCAACTATGCGGTTCCCATAGAAGTCGTTTCCGGCGAGCCGCCGCATGAGGCTCGGCTGCACGGGACGGAGATTCTTCGATTCCTGATGCCCACGGTTTCGGCCGTCGAACCATTGGAGGCGGAAATCCCCCTGCCAATGGCATGGGATGACTTTTCCCGTGAGGTGCAACAACTGCGCCGCGCCTACTTTGAGCGCATGGTCGGGCCTCTTCTCGAGTCGACGAAACGCAGGTTCCTGTTGACCGGAGAGGCGGCGGCCGACACGTGCAGCTTCCTGAACGGCGGCCATTGCGAATGCAAACCCCGCAACGATGCAAGCGGGGTACTGTTAATCAACGACGCGAAACCGCCGGTCGAGGCCGACGACCGCGCCTCGCAGATGATCGCCGGTGTTGGCCTCGTTCGAACCAACAAACAGGTGGGCCGCAGCGTGCGCGACTCCGATCCCGTGAGTAACGCCGCGTATCATCTCAAAGTGGCGCTGCAGGCCTCAACACGATCCGACCTCCACCTGGACCTCTCCAACGTGGCTCGGCTGTGGATCGCGCAGGAGACGGATGGCACCTATGTTGATTTTCGGGATCGCAGTTGGCACATGCGGAAATGGCCGCTGCTGGACCGGGACCTCGAAGTCATCTCGATGACACGCGAGCTGACCGACGGGTACATTGTCCTGACACGAACCGTACCGACGGCGATCGACTACGGCGCGCTGCTGCAACTCGAGTTTGTCGCGAATCTGGTCTATTATCAGTGCGAGGAGCTGTCCGGTGAGGGCGTTGCCAGGTTGGCGGCCGCGGGATTCTAGTTGATCCGTGGGGGTGGCTTGGGAAGCCTGGGGCGCGCCAGCACGAAATACACTTCGCGCAAGTCGTTGGACCCACATTCGCCGAATGAGCGGGTGCGCGCCAATTGCACCAGGCGCCGTTTGAATCCGGGCGGGAAGCTCAGCGGGGAAATTGCCTCGAGCAGGGTCGTCCCATCGATGGGAACCAGATGGGCAAACATGATTTCGCCATCGCTCAAGGACGTGGAAGCCAGATCCTCGCTCACCTCGCATTCCCGTCCGGTCACCACATCCCGCGCCTGAAAACCCACGTAGGGCTTGCAATTGAACACCTCATAAAACCCCGGCGAAGTGGCCAGGCACGTTTCCAGGTAGCGTCGCAATAGTGGGTCCAGTTGCGCCGAACTTCGGTTCAGATAGGCGCGCGTCGGCGATACGCCGTACAAAGAAGAGTCATCCACGGTGTTGCCTTTCTCGCGGCTGGGCGACCAATGGTGGAACAGCCAGGAGAAGAACAACTCCGTGTGCGGATCATCGCCATTGAAGGCTTTTCCCGCACCGACAGTGAACTCCAGCCATGCCTGTTGCACCGTCTCCGCGCTGTAGGACTCGCCGATCAACCGCACTATCCCGATTGCATAGCCGTCCACAGCGCCACGAATCCGGTGCCAGAGTTTGTTACTGCGCTTCATGATGACCATTTTCGCATCGCACTGCGACAGACAGATTGCAATGTAACCAACTCCGAGGTTGGAGATGGATGTTATTGCGAATTTTTGTGTCCAAATTCCGGGTCTCCACCCTTATTTGAGGTGGCAAGAATCATAACAGTCAGGACAGACTCGGAAACTCGATGTGCTCGGGACGAGCGCAGGGAAGATCGGGTTACGGAGGACGTCAATGGATACAGTAGCGCTTGCAGATCATGTCAGTACGCAGCCGCGACGACCACATGCAGATGCCGGAATCGTATTTGGCTCGGCCGCATCGGCACCGGCGAAGAGGCCCGATAGTGTCAGAGCGACCTGCGAGGCGATTGGATTGGCCCGATCGACTTACTATTATCAGTCGCATCGCTCGGCGGCGGCGATTGAGCTGGAACAGCAGATTGTCCTGCGCCTGCATGAGTTGCGGGAATTGCGGCCGAATGACGGCTATCGGCGGATGACGCTGCAGTTGCAGGCGGAAGGGTTTCACGTCAATCGCAAGCGCATCGCGCGGTTGATGCAGTTGCACGGCCTCACCAAGCCACCCTCGCGGCCGACCGGTGTCGGTGTTCGGAGTTTTCAGCCGCGCACGCCGATTGCGAATCTGCGCGACGGCGCGCGGCTCACGGGGCCATACCAGGTTTGGGTGACTGATCTTGCGTACGCGCGCATTCAGTCCAGCCTGGTCTACGCATCGGCGGTCATCGATGCATGGTCGCGCGAGGTAGTTGGTTATGCGGCTTCGCTGCAAGTCACCAACCGGTTGACGCGAATCGCATTGCATTCCGCGGTACGCTCACATCGCCCGGCACCGGGATGCATTCACCACTCAACTTGTGGTACCCAGTACCTGACGCATAGCTACTGCGAGCTGCTCAGGCAGTACGGATTGATACCATCCGTTGGGGAGCCGGCCGGTCGAGCGGCAACGGCCTCGCGAAGTCCGCGACAGATCGTCGATGTCCAGCAATTTCATAGTTGGAAAGATGTGATTCAGCACCCACGGGAGTTTATTCAGGAGCTCTACGCAGCAGGGCGCATCGACTACATCCTGGGACAACGGGCAGTCGAGGGAGCAGCGCGGCTTGCGGTAGCCAACTAGTCGCGTGTTGTTTTCCTACGCGACGCGGATTTCACGCCGAGCGTCGGTGCTCAATTGCACATTTGCCAGCAGGCGGTTCAAAGGTTCCCGGCTCGTCCAGAAACGGACGTTTTCGCGGTGGCCTCGACCTGTGTGCCGCTTGATCTGGCGTTCCTGCACCTCGCTGACGCAGTGGGCTCCCAGGAAGTCGATGAATGAACGTACCGCCGGAAGCATTCCTCGGCGGGACGGGAAAACCACTTGAACCTCGCTGAGAGGCGCGAGGAAGTCGGGCAGGACAATCTCCAGCAGGCCTTGGCGGATCTCGTTGACACACACCGCCAGTGGCAGCTGTGCGACCCCAAGTCCGCCCTCTGCCGCCTGACGGACAAGAATCATGTCGTCGGCGATCAACGTGGGTTCGTGGCGAATCTGAACTTCGTTCTCTTCCGGGTCCACGAGCTTCCAGACGTGCGGGCCCTGTACAGAGCCATAGCTGAGAGTGTTCAGGCGGGACACATCGGCAGGTGACGTCGGACGTCCGTTGCGATCCAGGAACGCGCGGCTCGCGACGAGAACCTGCTGGACGATTCCAAGCGATCGCATGATCAAGCCGGAATTCTCGCTGGGAACCTGGCGGACTCGAATGCACAGATCGAAATTCTCCTCGATGTCCACTTCGCGATCCGTCATTTGCATTGCGATGCGGACCTGCGGATTCTTTTCCACGAATCGCGGAATCAGGGGTCCTACGACCAATTGCCCGATCATCGGGGGACAGCTCAGCCGGATCATTCCGGACGGTGCACCACGGGCGCACGCCACCCGTTCAAAGGCTGCCCTCGCCTCCGCGACCATTCTTACGCAATAGCCGTGGAATTCCATACCAAGGTCGGTAACGGCGAAGTGACGAGTCGTGCGCTGTACGAGCCTGATGCCCAAACGCTCTTCGAGTGACGCCACCCGCCGACAAATGCTGGAACGAGCCACGCCTAAAGCCTTGGCGGCACCTGTAAAGCCGTTGTGCTCGACTACCTGGGAAAAAACGTAGAGATCATTCAGGTCTTGCATTTTCTCAGCCCGATGCGTGGCCCAGTCTAGGTGTAAACGTTCACCGGGTGGTTTTCCGTTAATTGACACCCCAGCACTAATGAGGTTGCGAGTGACTCCCCTCACTGTCTCTTCGCATACTGATCACTATCCGGTCATCCCCCTCAATGACCACAACAGGCAACGTGATGGTCAGCGCCCGCAGCCAATCCGTCACCTGGTCCTCAAAAACCGTCCCACTGAACAGCAGGTTCCCGACGTCCTCGTCCGCGAGCACGATCGGCTTTTTGCTGTGAACGTTGACGCTTGGAATGACGATCCTGAGGGGCACGTGAAGATATTCGAGGTGCCCGTGTTTCCAGGCCTTGCGAGCCTGGGCCGGGGTGATGGGAGCTTCGTCGCCCGACGCGGTGGCCCCACAGATCGCGGTAGCCACGCACGCTACAACGATTGACGCCCGCCTCCAGAGGGGCACATTCCACGAATGCCGCTGAGCACCCTTGCTTTTCATTCGGGTAGATTGTCAGCAGAAATCAACGGAATGTCACGCTCCCAGCCGCAACGCAGACTGGCAGCAGCAGTACAGTGGCTCGCTCGACTTCAATGAGCTTGCGGGGCGCTCCCCTCGGTATCCTTTCGAATGGAGATGACTATCCGGTCATCCCCCTCAATGACCACAATAGGCAGCGTGATGGTGAGTGCCCGCAACCAGTCAGTTACCTGGCCTTCGAACACGGTCCCGCTGAACAGCAGGTTGCCAACAGTGTCGTCGGCCAACACGATGGGCTTCAAGCTGTGCACGTTGACACTGGGAATCACAATTTTCAAAGGAGTGTGAAGATATTCCAACCTTCCCTCCTTCCAGGACCGCCGCGCTCCGGAATCGGTCGCTGCAACCTCGTCGGCAAACGCCGCCAATCCATCGAACGTCAGGAAGACGCCGATCGCGACAAGAAAGAGTCTCGCTACGAGCAGCTCACACGACGACCGTTGCCGATGACCCATGCGGTCGTTTTATCAAGCTCCCACCGGTGACGGGACGCCCAGATTACGCGCCTGGCGTCGCTTCCCGCCGCCGGAGCGTTTTCCGTCCGGCTCCGATTCGAGCAGATACTCCATCGCACGCTCCACGAGGCGGCGGGCGCTATGGGTCTTGATCCCCAGACGTTCACCGACCTCCTCGTAGCTCGCGCCATCCAATCTGACCATCACGAGCGCGAGCTTGCACTTTGGCGGCAACGCCTCAACATCCTGTTCCAGGGCTTCCAATTTCTCTCTGGCCAGCCAGATCTCTTCAGGCGAGGCGGATTCCCGGTTCCCCCGCAGGGGCTCATCCTGAACAAACGCCTCACGCACTACACGCTGTCGCACCCAGTCCGTGGCAATGTTCCGGGCGGTCTTGAAGAGATAGCCCCGCAGATGACTGACTGCGCCCAGATCGTCCAGGCGGAAGATTCGACAATAGGCTTCCTGTACGATGTCCAGTGCGTCCGGTCGAGAACGGACCCACGAATAAACATAACTCACGAGCGCGTTGTTGTTTTCGCGCAGAAACTGCTCCAGGTCCTTATTCGGGTGGTGGATGTTCTGGCATTCGCCGGGCTGTTCGGGCTGCGGCACTGCAGCCGCCTCGTTTGTGCTCGTCGACAACAACTTTCTCCCCTGATCGGTGTCAGAGAATCGTAATGCCGGCGCTGTATGCTCAGTGCGTGAGCTGTAAGCTCCGCTCGCTGCGCAACAGCAATGCTTTCCGATTCTGCAGACGATTGAGACCCTGCCCCCCTCACTTTCAGACGAAACTGGATCCCAATCTCCGTTAGCAGGTGTGATGCGCGGCCGCTACGCGGACCGTACGGGCCGCGGTACCCGGCCGCCGCCCCCCGGATAGGACTCCAAAATACCGTCCCCCTGCGGAAGCGGGCTCCGGCAGCCAACACAACACATCGGGCCGGGGATGCTGTTGACCG
>JAXDQF010000205.1:0-4432 GCA_034668025.1 Gammaproteobacteria bacterium
GAGAGCCGCCAGCACCGGCAACAGCAGCGCCGCAGAAAAAAGCACGGATCGAAATTGCCGATACCACCCGCGCCGGCTGAACGCGAAATGCAGGCCGAGACAGCCGTGCAGCCATCCCGGCGCCATCAGGCCGAGTTGCCAGCCTTGCGAACCCGTCGCCCAAAGATTGGAAACCACACGGGTGTAATCCGACGAAAGCCCGAACATTTCATAGGCGAGGCGCGTCGATGCCGCATGACCGATCAGCAGGATCGGCATCGTGAAGCCGAGCACGATGCGCAGCAGTTCCAGCGGTGGCAGGCGGAAGGTGCGCCGCTCATAGACCGCGATCAACGCCATCATGAAGTGGGTGACGAAAGCGCCGTAGAGCAAAACGGTGCCCGGCACGCTGTACCAAACCTCGACCGCGATCTCCATCCCCGCTTCAGCGGTATTGAGCGAGATCAAGCCGAGAGCGTGATTGAGGAGATGCGATCCGATGTATGTAAAAAGAACGAGGCCGGAAACCATCCGCAGGTTCCGGCGCCACGAACTGAAGAGCCGCTCCGAGAACAATTGCTCGCTCCCCGCCACGCTGCGTCGTTCATCGTAACGGGATATTTGCACGGTCTCATTCTGGAAATGATGTACCGCGGGCGAGCAGCACGGTTCGATGCATCCCAGAATTGGAAATTCTATAATAAAATCATCACCTTCTTGTGCTGGACCTCGACCGGCGCGATGCCCGGCACGTCATCCCGGACCGCCAGCTTTGAAGATGTGGCATTCCTTCGTTAAGCCGATAACATGCGATTCGATTGATTCGTCGCGTAGCAACTTCAACAGGAGACAGCTACATGGCGCACTCGATCATCACGGTCGCCACCATGAAGGGCGGCAGCGGCAAGAGCACGCTGGCAAGTTGCCTCGCGGTTTATTGGCAACTCAAGGGCCGCCGTTCGGTCATCATCGACACCGATCCGCAAAGCACGATCACACGTCTCGCCACTCGCGAGAAGGCGCTCGGCGGAGTGCCCGTCATCAAGGATGCCAGCGACGATGCCTACAAGCAGGCGCTGCGTCTGGTCGGTGATTACGACACGATCATCATCGACACGCCCGGCTTTCGCTCCAAGGCAACACTCGGCTGTCTCGGCATCACCGATTTCGTGCTGGTTCCGGTCAAGCCCTCGCCGTTCGACGTCGATCGCATGCTGGACACTCTGAACCTCCTCATCAACGGCGTCAGCGGACGGCGGCCCGTGTTTCGCTGCGTCCTCACCCAGACCACGCGAGACTCTGTCATCGCCAAACACATCCGATCCGAACTCGCTGAAGCGGACTTTCCGGTGCTCAACAGCGAGATGACAAACCGTGTCATCTATCCCGAGGCCGCGCTTTGGGGCGCAACGCCAAGCATGATCGAAAAGAAAGGTGCGGCTGCCCGGGAAATCGCGGCGATCGCGGAAGAGGTCAAGCAAATCTGCGACCGCATGGCTCCGGCCAAACGGGCAGCAAGCGCATGAACAAGAAGAAGTTTCCCAAGGCTGTCCTGCAGACCGCCGATCAAATGCGCGAGGCCGGTGCGAGCAACGCCCCGATGCCGGCCGCGGCGGACAACGTCATTGAAATGGTGCCGAAGTCCGAGTCTGCTTCCGCCGCATCGGAGCCGGCCGCCGCACCCGCCGATCCTGTTGCCGCGCTTCGGCGAAGAAAGGCCATCGCGATCGTCGAGCGTTATGCCAACTACTCGGCGATCGGCGGCGCCATTCCGATACCGCTTGCCAATGCTGCAGCGATCACGGCGCTGTTGGTGCGGATGGTCAAATCTCTGAGCGAACTTTACGCGGTGCCGTTCGAGCGCAACCGCACCCGCTCGGTGGTCATCGCCCTGATGGGCGGCGCACTGCCGACGGGTTTCGCAACCATCGCCACGTCCACGCTGACCTTTGTGGTGCCAGGCCTTAATCTCATAGGCCTTGCCGTCTCATCCGTGACCTCTGGCGCATACGCCCGCAGCATCGGCCAGCTGTTCATCGAGCATTTCGAGAACGGAGCATCGCTGGATATCCGCTCTATTGTGATGCGCTGAATCACTGCTTTCGGGTTCAATTCGGCTTCTTGCCCTCGGCCTTTCTCTCCATCCGCTCGATCAAGCTCTTCGGCCGCATGTCCGTCCAATTCTGGTTGATGAATTCCAGGCAGGCGGTGCGGGTGTCGGACTTGTGAGCAATGGTCCAGCCTGGCGGCACCTCCTTGAAGGCGGGCCACAATGAATGCTGACCTTCTTCGTTGATCAGGACGTGGAACACGCCCTTTTCATCTTCGAACGGATTGGTCATCACTTTCTCCTCTGACTTGAATTTTGCATGGTCGTCGGCTGCTTGCTGAGCTCATTGGCAAGCACGACACCGATCTTCTCCGCGGGTATGGGATCCATCATGTTGTCGTGGGCGCAATCGATCGGGTGAATTCTGATCTCCCCAGCCACGTGAGACCTCCAGAGTTCGACTGGCGGCTTGGCTTCGCTGACCATTGCCACGAACAGCGACATGGCACCACGGAAACGCTGCGGCTCGAATGTCCGCATGAGCCGGGTGTTGTTCTTGAACGTATCCATGATGGCTTCGTAATGATGTTCTTTCAGCGTCGAAAGTCCTTCGCGGCGCAGAACGTCCAGCAGGTTCATGATCGGATTGATGGCCACCTGTCTGGAAAGGTTCTCGCTGTCGTCGTCGAAGGCCGCCTGCGTGCCGTCTTGCGGAACCGGATAGCTGTCGAGCAGCGCCAGCAGCGCGACCTCTTCACCCATGGATTGAAGTTGCGTGGCAATGGCATGCGCCACGAGGCCTCCAAACGACCAGCCGAGCAAGTTGTAAGGCCCATGCGGCTGGATTCGCCGGATGAAGCTCAAATAGTCCTCCGCCATCTCATCGATGGAGCGCGGACGCCTTGCCCGCTGCGTGAGATTGCGCGCCTGAAGCCCGTAGATCGGATGCTCCGGGGGAATGTGCCGGATGAGCTTGGAATAGGGCCAACTGAAGCCGCCGGCATCGTGAATGCAGAACAGCGGCAATTTGCTTCCGGCCGGCCTGATCGGCAGCAGCACTTCGAAGTCCGACAGCGCCGGGCGGCCGCGAGTCAAACGCTTGGTCAGCGCCTCAACGGTCGGCGCCTCGAACAGGCTGCGAATGCTGATATCGGCATCCATGCTCGATCGAATTCGGCTGATCAACCGGACCGCCAGCAGCGAATGCCCGCCGAGCTCGAAGAAATTGTCGTCGATGCCGACCCGCTCGACACCGAGCACCTCGGCAAACAACCCGCAGAGTATTTCCTCCTGCGGTGTGCGCGGCGCACGACGGGCGTGCGTCGGCGCCAGATCAGGTTCGGGTAGCGCGCGGTGATCGACCTTGCCGTTCGGCGTCAGCGGCAGTTCGTCGAGCGGGATGATCGCCGACGGCACCATGTAATCCGGCAGGCTGGCGCGGAGGTGCTCGCGCAACGCCGCCGGCGCAATGCTGCGTCCCACCGGCACCACATAGGCGACGAGCCGCTTCTGCCCCGCCCCATCCCCGCGCGCCACCACAACCGCCTGCGACACGCTGCCCTGCCGCAGCAACACCGCCTCGATCTCGCCGGGCTCGATGCGGAGTCCACGCAGCTTGAGTTGAGCGTCCGCCCGCCCCAGGAATTCCAGCGCGCCGTCCTTGCGCCACCGCGCCAGGTCCCCGGTCCGGTACATCCGGCCGCCGGGAGGTCCATTTGGGTCCACGACGAATCGCTCCGCCGTCAGCCCCGCACGATGCAGATAACCGCGAGCCAATCCCTGCCCTGCAATGTAAAGCTCCCCAGCCACTCCCGCCGGGACCGGCTCAAGTCCATTGTCCAGCACATACGCCCGATAATTGGCCATCGGCCGGCCGATCGGGATATTGGGACTCCCATCGTCCTCGGCGACGGCATGGGAAATAGCATCGATGGTGGCTTCGGTCGGACCGTAGAGATTGGTGATCTGCGCGACCTTGAGATGGTGCGAAACCTTGTTCTTGAATTGCAGCGTAAGAGCCTCGCCCCCGAGCGCCAGGTGCTTCAAGGACACGGTGTCGGGCGCCTGGTTGAGAATGCTGTCCAGATAGGCCGGCACGCAGCTCATAAAGGTGACGTGATGTCGATCAAACTGGTGCCAAAACTGCGAGGGCGTTTCGCGCATGTCATCGCTGATGATGACAACCGCGCCGCCGCCGATGAAAGGCAGCAGCGTTTGTTCGAACGACGCATCGAATGAGGAGGAAATGAAAAGCGCGGACCGGAAGTCGTCCCTCTCGTCGAAATTTTCTCCGAGCGCCCGCATTTTGTTGGCGAGGCTTCCATGCCCGACGACGAC
Source organism: Gammaproteobacteria bacterium (assembly GCA_034668025.1). Classification (GTDB taxonomy): domain Bacteria; phylum Pseudomonadota; class Gammaproteobacteria; order Steroidobacterales; family Steroidobacteraceae; genus 13-2-20CM-66-19. The sequence continues at coordinate 4,367 of JAXDQF010000205.1, forward strand.
GCCCTTTGGTGTTCCGGTTGAGCCGGAGGTGTAGATCACATAGGCCGGGTGGGCGGGATCGAGGTC
>JAXDQF010000206.1:0-20945 GCA_034668025.1 Gammaproteobacteria bacterium
TCGGATCCGGAACAGTTCGATGTCAGTCACGACGGCAAGCAGCTCTACATTGCCAATGAGGATTCCGGAACCCTCACGGTCGTCAATGTGGCGACGGGTGCCATCGACAAATCGGTGCCTGTGGGGAAGGAGCCGGAAGGCGTGCGCGTGACGCCGGACGGCCATTGGATCGTAGTGACCAGCGAAGAAGGCAATGCGATCTACCTGGTCGATCCTCACACATTTAATGTGTCCAAGTCCGTCTCTGTTGGGAAGCGGCCGCGCGATGTGGCCTTCACGCCCGATGGCAAAACTGCGTATATCTCCGGCGAGTTTGATAGCTCCGTCTACACGACGACGATCCCTGAGGCCGCTAATGCAACGCAGGTGTTGCAGCTGCGAAAAGAAGCTCGGCCGATGGGTGTGATTTTCGACGCGCCGCACAAGCGGCTGTTCGTTAGCACAGGTCGCGGCGGGACAGTGGCGGTAATTGAGGTCGGTACGACCCCGAAGTTGGTTACCGAAATTCAGGTAGGCGCGCGTCCATGGGGCATTGCGCTGTCGCATGACGGCAAACGGTTGTACACCGCCAATGGTTCATCGAACGATGTGACCATTGTCGACACTGCAACTCTGCAGGTCGTCAAGAAAGTACCCGTAGGCAAGTCACCTTGGGGCGTCGTACTCGCCCGCTGATCTGCTTCATGGGGCGCCTGCAAAAAGCGCTCGAATCACCAGCCGCGGCTGAGCTCATGGTGCCACGCCGCGGCTCGTTCCCGCCTCGATCGACTTGTCCGGACGATTACTTGATCGCCGGCCCCAGGCCGCATGCCTTGTAGGCTTCCGCTTCAGTCGTCCGGTAGAGTTTCGCCTTCTGTTTAGCGGTATCCGGGTCCCGGAATATGCCCCCACCTTCGCCTGGAAGCGTTGAGTAGTGGGCGAACGTGGCCGCTTCCACATACTCGTCGTAGGTCAGCTTCGCCGCCAGGCGATCAATTACGCACGAGCACTTGTAGAGATCTTCCAGCTTGCCACCGTGACGCCCGATGCAATCCTGAACGAACTCCACGCGTGCGCTGGTGGGATAATCGTTCGGCAATGGATCACCCTGTGCCGGAAGTGCGCACCAACACAGCGCGCCTAGCACAGCCCGTACGACTTGGGTCGGGATTCTCGTTCGCAGGGGGACGGTTTTGCGCACGATATCGGTTCGTTCAGCCATGACATTCCCATTCCTGACACAGTGTCGGGCTCGTTGTGGTTAATCCTACGCCGCAGTGCCATGTTCCTCCAATGTTTGCGGTTGCAGCCCGGTCTGAGCGGGTGTATTGATATGCGCCGAAAATAGAACGTGTCACACATGCGCCCGCCAGCGTGTAGTGCCACGGATGGGTTCACCTGCATATCACTCGTATTTGTTTGCCTGCAGGGGAGGCCGTCGTTTTGCTCGAGAACCAAAAGCTGGAGGAGATATGAGATACGAGTATCGTTCCATTCTAGTGAGGGCCGCCGTGCTCGCCGCAGCAGCGGCAGCATCGACTTCAGCCCTCGCAGATGCGGACCTGGATTCGAAGATTTCCGATTCGTCGAACTGGGCCGCGCAAGCCGGTGATTATGCAAACCACCGCTATAGCGAGCTGAAACAGGTAAACGCGAGCAACGTGGGCAAGCTGCAGGTTGCGTGGACGATGTCCACGGGCGTGCTGCGTGGCCACGAAGGGTCGCCCCTGGTCATTGGCGACACGATGTTCATTCACACGCCGTTTCCAAACAACGTGTATGCCATCAACCTGAAGGATCAAACCTACAAGTGGAAGTATGAGCCGAAGCAGGACGCGGACGTCGTTCCGGTCATGTGCTGCGATACGGTCAACCGCGGGCTGGCATACGGTGACGGGAAGATCTTCCTGCAACAGGCGGACACTACCCTCGTCGCGCTCGACGCCAAGTCCGGCAAGGTTGTCTGGACCGCCAAGAACGGCAACCCGAAGATCGGCGAAACCAACACCAACGCACCGCACGTCTTCAAGGACAAGGTGCTGACCGGTATCTCCGGTGGTGAGTTTGGTGTGCGTGGGCGCGTTGTGGCCTATGACATCAAGACGGGCAAGCAGGTCTGGAAGGGTTACAGCACGGGTCCGGACGCCGAGATGCTGATGGATCCGGCCAAGACCATGACCTGGACCAACGGCAAGATGGCTCCGGTCGGCAAGGACTCATCCTTGAAGACCTGGCAGGGCGAGCAGTGGAAACTGGGCGGCGGCACCACCTGGGGCTGGTATGCCTATGATCCGAAGCTCAACCTGGTGTACTACGGAACGGGCAACCCGAGCACGTGGAATCCCGCACAGCGTCCTGGCGACAACAAGTGGTCCATGACGATCTTTGCGCGTGACCTCGACACGGGCGCCGCCAAGTGGGTCTACCAGATGACGCCCCACGACGAGTGGGACTTTGACGGCGTCAACGAGATGATTCTGCTCGACGTCAACAAGGGCGGCAAATCGATCCCGGCGCTCGCGCACTTCGATCGTAATGGCTTCGGCTACACGATGAATCGCGTAACGGGCGAGCTGTTGGTTGCCGAGAAGTACGATCCGCAGGTCAACTGGGCTACCAAGGTTGACATGAAGACCGGCCGTCCGGTTGTTGACAAGAAGTACTCGCCGGGTACGACGGGACCTGATGTCAACGTGAAGGACATCTGTCCGGCAGCACTGGGTTCCAAGGACGAGCAACCGTCGAGCTACGACCCGAAGTCGGGGCTCGTGTTTGTTCCGACGAACCACGTCTGTATGACCTATGAGCCGTTCCAGGTGGAGTACACAGCGGGTCAGCCGTACGTCGGCGCCACGTTGACCATGTTCCCCACTCCGGGCAGTCATGGCGGCATGGGTAACTTCATTGCTTGGGATCCGGCTGCGGGCAAGATCGCCTGGTCGAAGCCAGAGCGCTTCTCGGTCTGGTCGGGTGCTCTGACAACTGCCGGTGATGTTGTGTTCTACGGCACGTTGGAAGGCTACCTGAAGGCAGTCAGCACGAAGGACGGCAAGGACCTGTGGAAGTTCAAGACGCCCTCCGGAATCATCGGCAACGTGTTCACGTACTCGTACAGCGGCAAGCAGTACGTTGGCGTGTACTCGGGCATCGGCGGCTGGGCGGGTATCGGCATGGCTGCCGGTCTCACCGAGTCAACCGCGGGCCTGGGCGCTGTTGGTGGTTACAAAGACCTCGCCAAGTACACAACTCTGGGTGGCTCCCTGTTTGTGTTCGCGCTGCCGGAAGGAACCTGAGGAACTAGGGTTCGTTTCGAGCGTCTAATTGTAAGAGCCTGAGGATTGCGCCACGCCGCCTTTTCGGGGGCGTGGCGCAATCGCGTCCACTCCAGAGGAAATCATGCGGAAGAGCATTTCAGCCACAGTTGCCTTGGTTGTCAGTACGACTGCGATTATGTTGACTTCGGGTCCCGTCAGCGCGGATCAGCCGCCGGGTGTTTACACCGTCAAGAACGGTAACAAGGTCGATGACAAGACGCTGGAAGGCTGGAAGACCTGGCGCGCCATGGCGTGTGAGCGTTGTCATGGTCCGGAGCAGGAAGGACTGGTAGGTCCGTCGCTCGTGAATTCTCTCAAGACACTTTCAAAGGACGATTTCCACACGACCATCACTCACGGCCGGCCGGAGAAGGGCATGCCCAACTTCGGTGGTGTGGAGCTCGTGAACAAGAACTGGGAAAATCTCTACAACTATCTGAAGGGTCGTTCGGAAGGCAAGATTGCGCCGGGACATCTGTACCCTCAGAGCCAGGCTGATGCGCCGCCGCCGCCGGATGGCTGGGACAAGCCGAAGCCACAATAGTAGACGATGATGAGTAGCCGTTATTCAAACATCATTGCAGGCAACACCGCTCTCGGGGTGTTGCTTGCGGCCGTGAGTTGCCTGCAGCCGGCCGGCGCCCAGGCGCCCGCGCCCGATGAGAAGGCCGATCCGGTGCTGCACGTGTGCGCCGATCCCAGCGGCCTGCCGCAGTCGAACGATCGTGGCGAAGGCTACGAGAACAAGATCGCGGAGGCTCTGGCCAAGGACCTCGGCAAGAAGGTTGAATACACTTTCTTCCCGCAGCGCATGGGATTCGTGCGCATGACTCTGCGGGCACGGAATGAGACCACGCTCAAATTCAAATGCGACCTGATCATCGGTGTGCCGAAGGGCTATGACCTGACGGCAACGACTCAACCTTACATGCGCTCGACGTATGCGATGGTGTTCACCGATAAACGCTCCGAGTTCAAAGCGTTCAAAGGACCGGAAGATCTGCTGGCGTTGCCGCCGGCGAAACTGCAGACCCTGCGAATTGGAATCTTCGGTCGCTCGCCCGCGGCTGACTGGCTGTTGCAGAACAATCTGATTGAGCGTGCGGAAATGTACGCGCCGCAAAGCGGCGATCCGAAGGAGACGGCCAACACGATCGTGGATCGTGATCTGAGCTCCGGCAAGATCGACGTGGCCATCGTCTGGGGTCCGATCGCTGGTCAACTGCTCAGTGAGCACGCCACCTGGACCTCGCTTGCCTTCAAGCCCGATCCGAAGATCAAATTCGACTACGAGATCTCGATGGGCCTGCGCCAGGGCGAGAAGGACTGGAAAGACACCCTCGATCAGTGGATCGGAACCCATCACGAGCAGATCAGGACGATTCTCGTGAAGTACCGCATTCCGCTCCTGGAGCTGAGCGCACCGACTCCTGGAGCTTGAGCGGCGGGGCTCGAGCGGCGGGAGCTCGAGCAGAGGTCTGCCGGACCAGGGAGCCTGTGTGACTCATTCGCGGATGTAATGATTCCGTGCCTATACTTGGGCGGTGATAAAACCCCGAGAGGTCCGGAACTCCGCTGACGCGCGTGCCATCGTGGAACAGCTCCAGCTGTCCCACGTGAAGGTCGGCGCGTTCGATATCGACGGCATTCTGCGCGGCAAGTACATGTCGCGCGCCAAATTCGAGTCTTCGCTGGATAGCGGCTTTGGGTTCTGCGATGTCGTCCTGGGCTGGGACAGCCGTGACCAGCTGTACGACAATGTGCGCTACACCGGATGGCACACCGGCTATCCGGATGCGATGGTGCGGATCATTCCCGAAAGCTGCCGTGCGCTTCCCTGGGAAGATCCCGTCGTCTTTTTCCTTGCTGAATTCACCGGCGCCGCAGAGAAGATCTGTCCGCGCGGACTGCTGCGGCGCGTGTTGGATCGCGCCCGCGGGCTCGGTTACCAGGTGTACGCCGGCCTCGAATACGAATTCTTCGTGTTCAACGAGACGCCGGACTCCATTCGCGAGAAGGGCTACCGCAATCTGAAGCCGATCGCGCCCGGTAACTTTGGTTACAGCGTCATCCGTAACAGTGTGTGGAGCGACTTCTATCGCTCACTGCTCGATACCTGCGAGCGGATGGATCTGCCACTCGAAAGTCTTCACGAGGAGACCGGTCCCGGTGTCATCGAAGCGGCCATCGGTGTGGACACGGCGCTGGCAGCGGCTGACAAGGCTGCTTTGTTCAAGACGTTCGCCAAGGTCGTGGCACAGAAGCAGGGGCTCATGGCCACTTTCATGGCGAAATGGTCCATGGACTGGCCGGGCCAGAGCGGCCACATCCACATGTCACTGCGCGACTCCGCCGGCAAGCCTGTGTTTCACAACGCAGATGCGCCGCACGGCATGAGCGATGTGATGCGTTGGTTTGTGGGCGGCCAGCAGAAACTGATGCCGGAACTGCTGGCGATGATCTCGCCCACAGTCAACTCGTACACGCGTTTGATCCCGGGATTCTGGGCGCCGACGGATTCAGCCTGGAGCGTGGATAACCGCACAACCGCGCTGCGCGTCATTTCCGGCAGCCCGAAATCGCAACGTGTCGAGTTCCGCGTAGCGGCAGCGGACGCTAATCCTTACATCAGTCTGGCGGCGGCCATCGCATCCGGACTGTGGGGCATTGAGCACAAGATCGAGCCCGAGCCCATGATCGAGGGCAACGCCTACGATCGCAAACTCCCACCCGAGTTGGCTTTGCCGCGCACGCTCTGGGAGGCCGCGCAGCGCCTGAAAGCCTCCGCTGCGGCGCGTGATCTGTTCGGCGTCGAGTTTGTGGAGCATTTCGCGGCGAGCCGCGAGTGGGAAGAGCGCGAGTTCCGGCGACACGTGACGGACTGGGAACTGGCGCGTTACTTTGAAATCATCTGACCCGAAGTCGAAACCATCTGAGCTGCGCAGAAAGTTATGCCCGCCGCCCAAAAAACCATCAGCCCGGTGGATGGCTCGCTGTATTGCGAGCGAGCCCTGGCCCGATCCGACGAGATAAACGCCGTTCTCGGACGCGCAGCGCACGCACAACGTGCCTGGCGCAACGTCCCCATCGCCGAGCGAGCAGCTATCTGTACCCGTTTCTGCGACCAGTTTGAAGCGCGTCGCGACGCATTAGCGCTCGAGTTGACCTGGCAGATGGGCCGGCCTGTCCGCTATGCGTCGAGCGAAATCAACGGCACGCTCGACAGGGCGCGTTACATGATTGGCATTGCGGCTGAAGCGCTCTCGGAAATGGACCCGGCACCCAAGGACGGCTTTGCGCGCTTCGTGCGCAGAGAGCCCCTCGGTGTTGTGTTCACCGTGGCGGCCTGGAATTACCCCTATTTGATTGCTGTGAACAGCGTGATCCCCGCCATCATGGCTGGCAACGCCGTCGTCCTGAAGCACTCGGCGCAGACTCCGTTGTGCGCGGAACGTTTTGCGGAATGTTTGCGCGCGGCAGGGTTGCCGGAGGGTGTGTTTCAGTTCCTGCATTTGAGTCACGAGGATACCGAGCGGGTGGTTGGGGACGCGCGGGTTGCGTTTGTTGCATTCACGGGGTCGGTGGAAGGCGGGCGGGCCATCCAGCGTGCAGCGGTTGCCCGCTTCGTGGGAACCGGTCTCGAGCTCGGTGGCTGTGATCCGGCCTACGTGCGTCAGGATGCGGATCTGGCACACGCTGTTGAGAACCTCGTGGACGGTGCCTTCTTCAACAGTGGTCAATCCTGTTGCGGCATTCAAAGAATCTACGTCCACGAGCGGCTGTACGATGAATTTGTAGCCGGCGCCATCGCCCTCACGCAGAAGTACGTACTCGGTGTGCCGACAGACCCCATGACCACGCTCGGTCCTGTCGTCCGTCCGGCCGCCGCTGAGCAGATCCGAAAACAGGTGGCGGCTTCCGTTTCGAAGGGCGCACGCGCTGCCATCGACGAGCGCCAGTTTTCTGCGAGCCGTGCCGGCAGCGCGTACCTCGCGCCGCAGCTGCTGCTCGATGTTGATCACGGCATGAGCGTGATGCGGGAGGAGATCTTCGGACCGGTCGCCGGCGTGATGAAAGTCAGCGGCGACGACGAGGCCGTGCGGCTGATGAACGACAGTGACTTTGGATTGACAGCGGCGGTGTGGACCCGCGATGTCGATGCAGCACGCGCGCTCGGTGACCGGGTGCAGACCGGCACCTGGTTCATGAACCGTTGCGATTATCTCGACCCCGCGCTGGCGTGGGTAGGGGTCAAGGATTCCGGCAGTGGCTGTACCCTGTCACGCGTCGGCTATGAACACCTGACACGACCCAAATCGTTTCATTTACGCCTCGGCTGACTCTTAGGACGCGATTCACGTGGAACTGAAAGGCAACTGGAATTATCCGACTTCGATCCGCTTCGGCGCGGGACGCATCCGCGAGCTGCCGGATGTCTGTCGCACCCTCGGCATGCAACGGCCCCTGTTGGTGACCGATCCCGGTCTTGCCAGATTGCCGCTGGTAACGGACGCAATTCAGCTGTGTACGGCTGCAGGCCTGGGATGTGTGGCCTATTCCAGCATTCAATCCAATCCCGTCGCCGACAACGTCATGTTTGGCGTCGCGACCTACCAGGCCGGGGGTCACGACGGCGTCATCGCCTTTGGCGGCGGCAGCGCCCTCGACGTGGGCAAGGCGGTTGGATTGATGGTCGGCCAGGCGCGCCCCCTGTTTGATTTCGAGGATCGTGAGGACTGGTTTCTGCGCGTCTATGTCGCAGGAATGGCGCCGGTGCTGGCCGTGCCGACCACCGCCGGCACGGGCTCCGAAGTCGGTCGCGCGTCCGTCATTACCGATCCCGCCGATCACATCAAGAAAATCATCTTTCATCCGCGAATGATGCCCGGGGCTGTGATTGAAGATCCCGAGCTGACCTTCGGGCTGCCGGCCAACATCACCGCCGCGACCGGAATGGATGCCCTGTCCCACAGCCTCGAGGCTTTCTGCTCGCCCTTCTATCACCCGCTGGCGGAAGGGGTGGCGGTTGAAGGCATGCGGCTGGTGAAGGACTGGTTGCCGGCCGCCGTGGAAAATGGCCGCAATGTCGAGGCCCGCTCGCACATGTTGATCGCTTCCTCGATGGGTGCCACGGCCTTTCAGAAAGGTCTCGGCGCCATGCACAGTCTCAGCCACCCGTGTGGCGCGAATCTCAACACCCATCACGGGCTCACCAATGCCGTGGTAATGCCCTACGTGTTGCTGTGGAACCGGCCGGCGATCGAGGCGAAGATGAGCCGGCTGGCCGCCTACCTGGGATTGCCGAATCCCGGCTTCGATGCCGTATTGAAGTGGGTGTTGGAGCTGCGCAAGCGGATCGGAATTCCCAACACACTGGCGGACATCGGCGTCCGGGTCGAGCATGCCCGCGAGTTTGCGGGCCAGGCGCTGGCGGATCCCTCCACCGGTGGCAACCCGGTGCCCATGACTGAAGCGGATTTTGAGCAGTTGTATCTCAACTGCATTCGCGGTGATCTGCGTCCCGCGGGCACCGGTTGACCCGGTAGCCCGCGGCACAGCGTTGCAGGAAGCTCAGGGCGACGGCGCCGGCGGCGGTGCCGAGAACTTGTAGACAGCCTGGAGTGCAAACTCGCTCAGATGGTCGCTATCCGGTCCCACACCTTCGACCGGCCTGACTCGATAGAACGAGGGCGTGTCGGCTCCCGACTTGTCGTAGCGGACTTCCGCCCGCAATTCGAAGTTCTTGACCGGCGCGTAGCCGACGGTCAGCGTGCCTTCCTTCAAAGTCTGGTGCGCGCCCGTGACGAAGCCGTCCGTGTCATCGAGATACTCGCCGCGCAGTGACACCCGGAACTGGTCGTTGATCGCATAGTTCACATACAAAGCGGCTGCATTCCACGAGGCGTCGTGGAGGAATCCGGCGTCGTCAATGAGGCCGTCCTGCTGTTGATCCCAGTCGAAGTTCAGCACGAACGACAGCTGGGAGGTGGCGTTGTATGTCGCGACGACATCGATGAGGGTCTTTTCGGCGTCGTAGGCTTCGGCCTTGCCGAAATAGGCGTTGACGGACACCGCAAACAGCTTGCTGGCAGGCGCATAGGCAACACTGAGCTCGCCGGTCTTGGAGCCATAGGAAGTCGATGTTGAGTTCCAGCCGTTATTGACGCCGCCGATAAACGTAAATTCACCCATCGCGTACGCGGCACGGACACCGGTGTGGGTCAGCGGCTCCGAATCGAAAAACAACAGCGAGCGGGAGAAATTGGTGTTCAGGGTCGGATTGATGACCTCAGCGCCGGCGAGGGTCACAAACTTTCCGGCCATCACGGTGAGATTGCCCGTGGCGTATTGCAGGAAGGCCTGTCTGACGTCAAAGCTGGTGTCGTGGCCGTCTTCGGCGAGGTGCAGTATCCGAGCGTCCTCGCCCGCGATCACGTCCAACAGGGCGCCGAAGCCTTCCTTCGGCTGATAGGCGACCTGGAAGCCGGCCTGGTCCAGCTGGAAGGTGTTGTGGTCGACGTCGAACTGGTGAATGTTGCCCGGGTAGCCGTTCGAGGCGTAGTAGGACGCGGCGACATAGCCGGAGACGGTGAGCCCGGCAGAATCCAGCATTTCGTCGAACTTGGACTCCGCCGCCTTGGGAGCTGGCGGGTCGTCTGCCAGAGCAGCACCGGATCCCCCGGTCAGAATGATGGCGACCGCGACTGCCGCTGGGTTTCGATATCGGCGCATTGATCAATCTCCTGAGTTTTATGATTGGGGGAGGCTCACGGACCCTCGCGTACCCGGTGCGCTGAATTTGATGTAGAGTTTTTGCAACACAGGCATGCGCTCGGACCCCTCCGATGCCCTCGACGTTGGTCGAGCGTGAGTGCACAAGCATCAAGCATGCCAACTAAAATTTATGTTAAGAATTAGGGCATTAACGACATTGGCCGGGTGCCGGACGTGGTGTTTTGCACCACTCTGGTGCATTTGCACCAAGGGGAACGCTAAAGCGGTGCGCCGCGGCAACGACTGTCGAAAGGCGGGAGCAAGCCGCCGAACAGGGGTGTTGGCGAGGTGTTGGATTCACGCGCCAGACTGCCGACGTGTGGCAGCGGCTCAACAGAAAATTCGCGCGCTGTAAGGAATTGTCTGACAGTATTTTCGGATACTGCAGCACTGGGTCGCTGCGACAATCCGCTCGGGCCGCGAAGGACACACTCATGTCGCCGTGTGGCGACACCCTTTCTTTTTGCCATGAGCCGGGCAACCTTGTTTGGTTGCAGGTTCGGAGGACTTGGTGCGTAGGCGATATTGTTCGAAATGGTTTGCGGTCTCGGCGGCGCTGGTTCTCATTACGACAGTTGCCGCCGGTCAGGATCCGCCTGCAGCACCCGCCACTTCACCCACTGCGCCCCGCGCGGTTGCGCCGCGTGTTCAGCCCCCCAAACCGGTGGCGCCGCAGCAGCAAGCAGCGCCCGAGCAGGCTCCTAAGCCCGTTGTGCAGCATCTCCCCGTTGCGCAGAAGGCGGAGCCCCCGTTCACCTTCGAGTCGGTTCAGCGCCTCGCGCAGGACCGGGCTTCCAAGCCTTATCGGGAGCGCTCGTCAAAGCTTCCCGATGTGCTCGCAAAGCTGGGTTACGACCAATACCGTGACATCCGCTTTCGTCGGACGAGCGCGCTCTGGTATGACCACGCGATGTTCGAAGTGCAGTTCTTTCACCGGGGCTTCACCTTCGATCGGCGCGTGAATATCTACGAGCTCGTGGGTAATCAGGTGCGCGCCGTACCGTACAACCCCGCGATGTTCGAGTTCGGCAAGCAGGTTCCACCGGTGAAGCTGCCCGCCGAGCTGGGGTTCGCCGGTTTCCGGGTGCACTACCCCCTGAACACCCCGGCCTACAAGGACGAAGTGCTGGTGTTTCTGGGTGCTTCCTATTTCCGCGTGCTGGGGCGAAACCAGTTGTACGGCATGTCGGCCCGCGGGCTGGCAATCAACACGGCCACCGAGGATGGCGAGGAGTTTCCGTACTTCACCGATTTCTGGCTGGTGCGTCCGGATGCCCAGCAGCGCTCCCTCATCATTTACGCGGTGCTGGACAGCCCGAGCGTCGCGGGCGCTTACCAGTTCGAGCTGCGACCCGGCTCGACGACTCAAGTGCAAGTGTCCGGTGAGCTTTACCCGCGGCGCGCCATTGAGAAGATCGGCATCGGCGCGCTCACCTCGATGTACTTGTATGGCGAGAATTCAAACGGCCGGCGCTTCGACGACTACCGCCCTGAAGTGCACGACAGTGACGGGTTGCAGACGCAGACCGGGACCGGGGAGTGGGCCTGGCGGCCGCTGGTGAATCCGCATACGTTGCGGGTGAATCGATTTATGGATGAGCACCCGCATGGTTACGGGCTGGTGCAGCGCGACCGCGATCCCACTCACTACCAGGATGCGGAGTCCTATTTCCAGCTGCGCCCCAGCTACTGGATCGAGCCGCTGGGTGACTGGGGCAAGGGCGGTGTCGAGCTCGTGGAGATTCCGACTGACGAGGAAATCCACGACAATATCGTTGCCTACTGGGTGCCGGAGGCAAAGGTCGAGCCCAAAAAGTCGATTCCATTCTCGTACGTGTTGTTTGCTTATTCGCATTCCCCGCAGCGGCCCCCGGGCGGCCGGGTGACGTCGACCCGTACGGGCGGGATTCTTGCTGGGCCTAATGGTCAGGCCTCGCCGGGTGTGCGCAGAATGGTGGTTGATTTCGCAGGAGGCGACCTCGATGACCTCTATGCGGCGCAACCGGTGCAGGCGCAGATCAGCGCCAACGGTGGGGAGATTGAAGACGTCACAGTGCAAAGATTGCCGCAGTCGGCGACCTGGCGCGTGGCCTTCAAGCTCAAGACGTCGGGCGAGAAACCAGCCGACCTGCGCTGCTATCTGACCCTCTACGGAGAAGCGTTGACTGAGACCTGGACCTATCTTTGGAAGCCCCCCGGAGGTGCGTAGCCATGACTCCTGAACGTCTGCGGCGTGTAGCGGTGCGACGCCGTGCGCTGTTCTTTAGCTTGACGTTCATGACATCTGCGTTCCTGACCGGGCTCATGTGGGACATCCTGCGCGCCAATGGCTTTACGGGGCTCGAGAAAGCCGGACTGGTGCTGTTCTTTATTTTGATTACCTGGATCACCGGTGCGTTCTGGACGGCGTTCATTGGTTTCGTGATCCTGCTGCGCGGTCGCGACAAGGCCGTGATTCATTCGGACGAGGTGGCCGGTCACACACTCGTCGGGCGCACCGCAGTGGTCATGCCCATCTACAACGAAGACACGCAGCGGGTGTTTGCCGGCCTCGATGTGATCTGGTCCTCGCTGCAGGCTGAAGCCCAACAGGGCATGTTCGATCTGTTCATTCTGTCCGATACGCGCAAGCCGCAGATCGGCGCGGCTGAGGAAGTGGCCTGGCGTGCGTTCGTGGAACGCCGGCGCGGCAAGGGCCGTATCTTCTACCGGCGACGCGAACAGAACACCGGCCGCAAGGCCGGCAACATCGCCGACTTCGTCCGCTCCTGGGGCGGTGCTTACGATTACGCTGTCGTGCTCGATGCCGACAGCATCATGACCGGCAATTCGCTGGTCACGCTCGCCGGGCTCATGGACAAACATCCCGAGGCCGGCATCATGCAGGCGCTGCCCATGCCGGCGGGTCGCGAAACCCTGTTTGCGCGCCTCATCCAGTTTGCTGCGCGCCTGAACAGCCCCATGCTGGCCAACGGCCTGGTGTATTGGCAGCTCGGTGAAGGCAACTACTGGGGCCACAACGCAATCCTGCGCCTGCGCCAGTTTGCGGAGTTCTGCGATCTGCCGAAGCTGCCTGGCAAGCCGCCGCTCGGCGGCGAGATCCTCAGTCACGACTTCGTTGAAGCGGCCTTCATGCGCCGCGCCGGATACCAGGTCTGGCTGGCCGCCGACGTGGGTGGAAGCTGGGAGGAAGTCCCTTCCAACGTGATCGACTACGCGGCTCGTGACAGGCGCTGGGCGCAGGGGAACCTGCAGCACCTGGGCCTCCTGCCGATGCGCGGGCTGCATTGGCTCAGCCGGATTCACCTGATTACGGGTGTGCTGTCGTACGCGTCTTCGCCCATCTGGCTGGTCGTGCTGACCCTGAGCTCCATCATCGTGTGCATTGAGGCGCTGCAGGGCATCCAATATTTCGAGCCGGGCTCCTATTCGCTGTTCCCCAGCTGGCCGGAGTCGCGCGCCACCGAGATCGTGGCCCTCCTCAGCATCACGCTGAGCATTCTCCTCATGCCCAAGGTGCTGGGGGCGACCCTGGCCCTGGTGAACTCAAAGCTGCGGCGCGAATTCGGTGGCGGCTTCAGGCTCATCATGAGCGTGTTGGTGGAGCAGATCTTCAGCACGCTGCTGGCACCGTCGATGATGATTTTCCACACCACGTTCGTGTTGACCACGCTCATTGGCAAGTCCGTGAGCTGGAATGCGCAGGACCGGGGTGACCGGGGAATCACATTCCTCGATGCCGCGAACCGGCACAAGTGGCACGTGCTGCTGGGGTTGATCTGGGGCGGCGCCATCCTCGCCATGGCTCCCCGCTACATCTGGTGGATGATGCCCATTCTGTCGGGACTGATCCTGTCGGTGCCGCTGACCATGCTCACGAGCCGTGCCAGTGTTGGTCGATGGCTGCGCCGGCGGGGAGTGTTGCTCACGCCTGAAGAAACCAACACCCCGGCAGAGCTGGTTGCATTGGAAGAGCGGATGGCCGGCGGGATGACTGCGGTCGACCCGCAGACGATCCATACGACCCCCAAGGCGCTGCCAGTCCCAACAATGGCCGCTCCCACGCCCGCCGCCACGTTCGCGCCCGTGAACGTCTCTTCGGCGGCGACAGGTACGGCGCTGGTGACAACCAAACCTGGCGAAGCTGCCAACGACAGCATCGGCTCAGCGCATGAGGCGGATATTGTCGGGATTCTGTCGATTACGAATTTGCCGGCTCGCAAGCCGTTGCAGATGGAAGCGGCAATCCCTGTGTACTTGCGTCCCCGTGACGCGCTGACAGGACTACACCGGTTGCTGAGCGCCGCCTGGACCTGATTCGGCTGGTACGGGCTGCGGACGTTGAGCTCGAGGATGACAGAAAGCCTGTCGGTCAAAATCCGCGATGCGTGCCCCTCGCGAGGGGGTCACGACGAGCACGCACCGCGTTGCTAGCAACCTCGTGACACCGCAGCAGATCGCTTCCTGGCGTCACGTAACTCATAAAGCAAAACTGATGCCAACTGCATTGCGTCGCTGTATTGAGGCGGAAGCCTCGTTTGGCACTGGACAGACGTCGTTTCGCGCTTCCGAATTGCACCGAGATTGATCAGGCCCCCACGCTTGGACCTGAAACAGAGCGCAGGTGGCTCCAGTGCCGCAGCGCGTCGCATGTTACCGTTCCCTTTCAATCCCCCATTGTGGAGGTTTTGCGTGTTCGTCCAGTGTATTTCGCGTGTCCGGCCGTCGTTCGTGTTCCGGTTTCTGAACATATTTGCTGCGCTTTGCGGTGTGGTCGCGACAGTCAGCGCGTTCGCTCAAGGTGCAACTGCTCCGGCGCTCTCGCCAGCCATCGAGCAGGCCGCGAAGACATTTGTCACACGCAATGCGCTGGAAGCGTCGATACGGTTTCTCGCCTCCGATGCGCTCGAAGGTCGTGGACCTGCTACACGGGGTGACCAACTCGCCCGGCTGTATCTGGCCACGGAGCTCGAAGGTCTCGGCTACCAGCCGGCCTTCCCGAACGGCCAATGGCAGCAGCCGTTCGACGTCGTGGGAATCAAGGCAGAAATGCCGCGGACCTGGAGCTTCCAGGCGCCGCATGCCCGCGTGGATCTCAAATGGCACGATGACTACATTGCCGTGAGCGGACTGCAGAACGACAAGGTGAGTGTCGATGACGCGGAGCTCGTCTTCGTCGGCTTCGGAATCCAGGCACCTGAATACAAGTGGGACGACTACAAGGGTACGAGCCTCAAGGGCAAAATTCTCGTGATGCTCAACAGCGATCCCGACTGGGATCCGAAGTTGTTTGCCGGCAAGCGGCGCCTGTATTACGGACGCTGGGTCTACAAGTATGAGAGTGCGGCCCGCCAGGGAGCGGCGGGTGCGATCATCATCCACACGACTGCCTCGGCCGGCTATCCCTGGCAGGTGATCCAGAGCTCCTGGGGTGGTGAGCAGTTTGAATTGCCGGCTGCCGCCGAGCCGCGTCTGCAGATTCGCGGCTGGACAACGGAAGCCGCGACGCGCCAGCTGTTCAGCGCCGCCGGCCAGAATCTCGACAAGTTGATTGCAGCAGCCAAAACGCGCTCGTTCAAACCCGTGCCGCTGGGCATCCGCACTTCGGTTGCATTCACCAACAAGCTGTCACGCGTACAGACCGCCAACGTGGGCGGTCTGCTGCGTGGGTCGGATCCGAAGCTCGCGGAGGAGGTCGTCGTGTTCTCGGCTCATCACGATCACTTCGGAATCGGTGAGCCGGACGCCACGGGCGATCGGATCTACCACGGTGCGGTGGACAACGCTTCGGGTTGCTCACAGCTGCTCGCGATGGCGCACGCGTTCGCGGCACTTCCCGAGCGGCCGCGACGCTCGATCCTGATGCTGTTTGTGGGTGGCGAAGAGCGCAATCTGCTGGGATCGATGCACTACGCGCTGCATCCGACGTTTCCAGCTGGAAAAATCGCCGCCAATGTCAATTACGACGGCGGGAACATTTTCGGCCGCACGCACGATGTCACTCTGATCAGCTTCGGCAAGTCCTCGCTGGACAAGATCGCGGCAGGCGTCGCGCAGCGCCAGGGACGTGTGGTGCAACCCGATCAGTTTCCGGACCGCGGCTATTACTACCGTTCCGATCAGTTCGCCTTTGCGAAGATCGGAGTTCCGGCACTGTATTTTGAAGGTGGCACCGATTTCATCGGCCGTCCGGCGGGCTGGGGCAGGCAGAAGCTGGAGGAGTGGGAGGAGAAGCAGTATCACCAGCCCGGTGACAAGCTGGATAACACCTGGAATTTCGATGGCATGATCGAAGATGCCCAGCTCGGCCTGTTCTCCGGTTGGCTCATCGCGCAGGCCGACAGCATGCCCACCTGGAATTCGGGGGATGAATTCGAAGAGGCCCGCAAGAACGCATTGGCTGCAGTACCCAAGTAGAGCAAACTGCGAAAAACTTCCCGTGGGGAGATCGTCATGAATCAGGGACAGTGCTTGTGTGGAACCGTCCGCTACGAAGTCGACGGACCGTTTGCAACCATGATGAATTGCCACTGCTCGATGTGCCGCAAACACCATGGCGCGCCGTACGCAACTTTCGTCAGCGCGCCCCTTGCCGGTTTTCGCTGGGTCGCAGGCCAGGACGCCATCGCGAAGTTCACGACGCAGTCCGGTGGATCGCGCTCGTTCTGCAGTGTGTGCGGATCAGTGACGCCGATGCTGTTGGATGAGGCGGGCCTGGCCCTGTGCCCGGCAGGCAACCTGGATGGTGACCTGGGAATCAAACCCCAGGCTCACATTTTTACCGGCTCCAAGGCGCCGTGGTATGAAATCAGGGACGACCTTCCACAACACGCGGCGTATCCGCCCGAGTTCGGCATGTCGGGTGTCGAGAGGCCGACCGTCGAGCCCAAAGAGGGCTTCATGCAGGGAAGCTGTCTGTGCGGTGAGACCGCTTACGAAATCGAGGGCAAACCTGATCTCTTCATGTACTGCCACTGCTCGCGCTGCCGGCGCGCGCGCAGTGCGGCACATGGGGCCAACATGTTCGTCAAGGGCACGCAGTTCCGGTGGTTGCGGGGCGAGTCGCTCGTGAAACACTTCAAGGTCCCCAGCGCCCAGCGCTTTACGGTGTCGTTCTGCGAGAAATGTGGCAGCGGGGCGCCGCGCGCCCATCCGGAATTCAAAGTGGCGCTCGTGCCTGCCGGCACGCTCGATACCGCTCTCGATATCAAACCGACTGCGCGGATCTTCGTGGGATCCAAGGCGAGTTGGTTGGACCTGGCGGACGATGTGCCGCGATTTGAAGAGATGCCGCCGCGCGCCTGAGGCGCCGGTCCGCGGCCGTTCGACCGGGCGCCAATCAGCCGCGGGGCGGATTCGCTGCTGCTGCCGCGACGGGGGGCGCCAGGGGCCGGGCATTGGGCGGTCGGGCTGACGTGGCGCTCGATGCGGACGCTGGCGAGGGCGCCGGCGTCGTCGAGGCCGCAGGACCCGCCGCCGGTGGTTGGTTTGAGGTCGCTGGCGAGGGGGCCGCTGTTGGCGCTGGTGCAGGGGTATCCGCGGCTGCAACGTCAGTCTTCAACGCTGCTTCTTCCGCCTGCTTGGTCATCACCACGATGCTGATGCGCCGGTTGATAGGGCTCTGCGGCTGTTCCTTGTCAAACAGCACTGACGATGAAAGGCCTACTACGCGCGAGATCTTGCCGTCGGACAGGCCGCCTGCCGTGAGAGCCCGGCGGGCCGCGTTTGCGCGGTCTGCCGACAGCTCCCAGTTGGTGTAACCGTTGCTGCTCGGATACGGCCGGATGTCCGTATGGCCGGTGAGGCTGATGCGATTCGGGACTGAATCGAGATACGGCGCCAGCTCGCGCAGGATGGCCGTCGTGTAGTCGCGCAGGTGCGCGCTGCCAACATCGAACATCGGCCGGTTCTGGGCGTCCACGATTTGAATGCGCACACCCTCGGGTGTGATATCCAACAGCAGCTGGTCCTTGAAAGGCTCCAGGGCCTGGCTCTTGTCGACCGCCTGGCGCAGTTGTGCCATCAGCGACTCGAGCGCCCTGCGCTCCGCGGCCTGTTGAGCGGCGGCGGCGGCATCCAGCATGATCGTGTGATCCTGTGATTTGGTCTTCGACGACCCATCCTGGCTCGCGTCATTGCGCGAGAGAATCGGGGCCGCTGTGCCGCCAACGTCTTTCTGCTTCATGATGGCCGGCCGTATGGCATCCAGCCCGCCGTGCAGATTGATCGGGCTCGTGCTGGCGCCTCCCGGACCCATCTGTCCCGGCGCGGGCTTGGAGTTCTTGCCGGGCTCCATGCTGGGATTCTTGAAGTAGTCGAAGATCGCCGCGCGCTGTTCTTTGGACACCGCGGTGACCAGCCACATCACCATGAAAAAGGCCATCATCGCGGTGACGAAGTCGGCGTACGCCACTTTCCACGCGCCGCCGTGGTGAGCCTGGCCGCCTTTTTTCTTTCTCCTGACGATGATGATCGGGCGTTCGGTTCCTTTGGCCATGGGCCGGCGATCCTTCAGGCCGCTGCCTTGGCTTTGCCCTTCAACTCGGCTTCGAGGTCGCCGAAGGTCGGGCGCAGGTCACTGCGCAGCAACTTGCGCGAGAACTCGATTGCCACTGCTGGAACATAACCGCGCACCGTGGCCACGAGCGCCATCTTCACAACCTCGAATGCCTTGGTTTCCTGGCTCGCGTGATGCTCCATCGCAGCCGCAATGGGTCCAACGAAACCGTATGCCGCGAGAATGCCGAGGAAGGTACCCACGAGGGCGGCGCCGACTTTGTGGCCGATCGTGGCGGTGTCCGCGCCTTCCAGGGTCGCCATGGTGTTCACGATACCGAGTACGGCCGCGACGATTCCAAAGCCGGGCAGTGCGTCAGCGACATTCCGCACGGCGGCTGAGGGCTGGTGGAGCTCTTCGTGATGCGTCTCGAGCTCCTGCTCGAGCAGGCTCTCCAGCTCGTGCGGATCGAGGCTGCCGCCCACCATGAGCCGCAGACAATCGCGGATGAAATCCATCAGGTGATGGTCAGCCACGATCTGGGGATAGTTCTTGAACATGGCGCCGCCATCGGGCGTTTCGAGGTCGGCCTCGATGGCCATCAGGCCTTCCTTGCGGATCTTGACGAGGATCTCGTACAAACACTTGAGCAACGCAACATAGTCGTCGCGCTTGTATCGAGGTCCCTTCACGAACCCGATGGCGCCGGCGAAGGCGGCTTTGGAAATCTTGGGGGGATTGCTCGTCAAAAACGCGCCGAGCGCGGCGCCGACAATGATGAGGACTTCTGTGGGGTGCCACAGAGCGAGCACCTTGCCGCCTTCGAGCATGAAGCCGCCGATCACACTGACCACAACGACGAGCGAACCGATAATTTGAATCACGAGGTGGCCGTACCGCTAAGAGTTTATGAGCTCGAGCGCACAATCCCTCGCGCGGGTCGGCTCCTGTATCGGCAGATTCCGTTCGACCTTTACCGCCGATTCCGTTCGTCAGATGCCGGGGCGATCATGGCCGCGCGAGGTCCCCACAGTAGTGATGCAACTCTCAGGGCATGAGCAGCAAAGCCGCGGCGCGCGCTGCCAATGTGATTTTTGCGCAGTCCACATCACCCTGCCACATCACGCTGCAGCGCAACATCTGGCCACTGTGTCAGCCTTGGACGCCTGCACCTCGTGTGGGCAACGGGGACCCCGATGCACCAACCTCGCGCTGGTCCGCGGCCGTGAGGCCTTCAAAATCAACCGTCTGTACTGCCAGGCGCTTGGCACACCTGTTGCTTACAGTCATTAACGGAGGATCTGTATGGCCCCGCCTCTCACACCTGTACCAAGTTCAGCGGACAGCACGAATACTCCGCGCCCGGTCTCGCGCGCCGAAGTAATCGACGCAGCCGCAAGGGTCATCACCCGCCGCGGCGATCACCGCATGCGCTGGGCAGCTATTGCATACGAGGCGGGTAACGCACAGGCCGTGATGGCCTCTCAATGGTTTGAAGACCTCGCTGCGCTCATCGACGAGTGCTACTCACGTACATCCCAGGGATTGAGCGACAGCCTGCTCCGCGCTGAAACAGCGCCGGGAACGGCGCTCGATAAACTGGCAGCCTTTCTGGTCGCCGCCCTCGAGACGCGCCGCGGCCGTGGAGCTTTCCTCTCATTCCGACGGGGTGGCGACCTGCCACCGTCACTCCAAAGGCGCCTCCACGAGCACGACACGACCGTCCGGATGCGCTTGAAGCGCCTCCTCAACAAGGGGCGTCGTGACGGCTCGCTGGCACTACGCAATCTCGACAGCGCCGTTGAGCTTCTGTTGGCGAGCTTGCAGGTCCCTACGGTCGTCGTGGATGGCCCCGAGCAGCGGATGTGGGACAGCGAGCTGGTTGAGTTGCTGCTGGCGGCCCTGTCGGAGCCGCATCCCCCCGAGGCTGAGCCTGTCAAGAATGTCGCCGTGATCCATGGCTCCTGCCTCTGTGGCAACGTGCGCTACGACCTCGCCGGGCCTTTTGAGGTGATGTCTCACTGCCAGTGCTCCATGTGCCGCAAGCATCATGGGGCCGCCTTCGCTACGTTCGTTTCTGTGCCGTTGAGCGGATTTCACTGGGTGGCAGGCGAGAACGAAATCTCCACCTTCCAGTCGTCAAATTACGGCAAGCGTACTTTCTGCGGTAAATGTGGCTCCGTCACACCGGTCGTGGAGCCCGACACCGGCGTCGTGTTCTGCCCGGCTGGCAACCTGGACGGTGAATTCGGTATCCAGACCCAGAATCATCGCTTTATGGGCTCCAGGTCGCCCTGGCACTCCGTTACAGACGAATTGCCCGCATAGGCCTCCAGGCCTAGACGGACACCGTCCGGGTCGCGCGCAACGCCCCCAGGCGG
>JAXDQF010000207.1:0-20055 GCA_034668025.1 Gammaproteobacteria bacterium
AGAAACTGCCTGCGGGATTTCATGAAGCCCCCCTCCATGGCGCCGCGAGCATTTGCGGCCGGCGCGACTAAAGCCTGTTCTATATGGTGCAGTTGAGCGCTACGAATGTAATGGGTTACATTCCTCACGAGGCTACACCACCTTCCGGTGGTTTAGCAAACCAGGAGTACCCGTGACGGACCAACAGAGGCGCGACGAGCCTGCATCAGCCTTCAAACCCAAGCGCATGAAGCTCAGTGTGCTCACCGCAGCACTCCAGGAGCTGACTCCGCGCAGCCGTCGCGATCCGGATCCCGACCTGGCTGTCGAGGAATGGCTGGACTTCGCCAGGACCATGAGGTGTCCGAACATACAGCTCTCGGCGGCGGTTCATCCGAGCCAAAGTGATGTCCCTGCCGAGGCTCTGCTCGATCCGGTAGCGAACACGCTGGATCTGCGAGCACCGTTCGACCGCACCCGTGCCGCGCGGGTTGCTTCGGCGATGAAGAGTACCGGGGTGGGGCTGTCGGACCTCGGTTATTTTGACAACATGCTCGCGGCGGACTCGGGTCTACGCGCGCGCAAACGTGATTTCATGTTGCGCGTGTTTGATGCCGCCGTACTTCTCGATTGCCCGGCCGTGTGCGGCTTCGTGGGACGTAATCCCGACCTCGGGATGGACGCCAATCTCACGATGTTTGAGAGTGAGTTTGTGCCGTTATTGCGCGAAGCGAAAGCGCGTGGCCTGGTTTACAGGGTCGAGCAGTGTCCGATGCCGGGGTGGACGACGACCGATGCCTGGCACAACAACCTTGCTTACGCCCCCGGACCGTGGATCGCGCTCCATCGCATCTGCGAGCGCCATGGCGTCGCAGACCAGTTCCGGATCCACTACGACCCCTCCCACGCGATTCTCATGGGACAGGACACTCGATCCATCTTCCAGTATCTCAAGGACGAGGGCTACGCCTTTCTCATCAGTGGGTTTCACGTGAAAGGTCAAGTCATCAACAGCCGAGGAGTTTCGGCTTGGGGTTACGGCGGCCAGACCCTGTTGCGTGGCGATCGCGTTGGTGACGAGCCGGCTGTGAATGCTGCGGATCGAGCGAACGCCTGGAAGAAGCAGACGGTACTGGCAGAGCATGAGCTGCCCGGCACAGCGCGTCACGATCCTCTGGCGTACCTGCAGAACCGTAGCGTTGACTGGCTCGACCATCAGCTCGCAGCCCGTGAGCTGTTGGATATCAATGCTGAAGAAACGTTCCTCGTTGTGGAACACGAGTATCCCCAGGCCAGGGTGCAGGACAAGTCATTGTTGGCGCCCATACTCGCCGGGTCGCTCGACTTTGTCCGCGCGATTGATGAGGCGGCGGCAGCTATGTACGCGCTCCAGCACGAAGTGCTGCGCTCGCAGGGCATTGCCATTCAAGGATTTGGCCGCGAGCCGTATCGCAGTTGATGCTCATAGAGAGCACCATTGGTTGCCGGTCGCGGCGGATCGCAGCACGGCCTCGATAAAGCGCATACCTCGCACGCCAGCCTCGATTCCCGGGAATGCGCCGGAATCGAGTGGCTCGCCGTTAATAGCCCGTGCTACCCCGCGGTAGAGGTTTCCCATCGCGTCGCTGAAACCTTCCGGATGACCCGGTGGAAGCTTACTCGCCGCGCGCGCCTGCGGCGCATTGTAGGGCTGTCCCGCGGTCAGCACGCTCAAAGGCTTGCCCTCCTGCAGGAACTCCAACCGCTGCGGAGTCTCCTGTGCCCACTTGAGCGCACCGATGCGTCCGTACACTGCCAGCTGTAAGTTGTTTTCCTCGGCAGTCGCTATCTGGCTCGCGCACAAGACACCCGGAACGTTGCCACTGAGGCGCAGCAGGACACTTGCATCTACGTCGAGGGGATTGTCTGCGGAACCAGTGTCGGTGTCGGCGAGCAGCCGCTCGACCCGCAAACCGGTCGTGTATTCGATGAGATTGAAGCAGTGCACGCCGATGTCCCCGATGCACGAGCTGTCTCCGCTGCGTGCCGGGTCGAGACGCCACACGCCGCGACGCTTGTCAGGGTCGCGCAGCAGGGGATTGACCCATCCCTGGTAATACTGCGCATGAACCCTCTGGATCGTGCCTATCAGTCCGGCTGCCACCATGGCGCGCAGCTGTCGGACCATGGGATAGCCGGTATATGTATGGGCAACGGCAAAGATCACGCCGCGCGATTGAACCAACCGCTCGAGCTCGTCGGCCTGAGCGACACTGGTGGTCACCGGCTTTTCGCACAACACGTGGAAGCCGGCGCCGATGAGCTTCGCGGCCGCCTCGTAGTGCAGGGAGTTGGGTGTTGCGATGGTCACCAGCCGCATACGATCCCCTGGCGGCAGCCCGCTCTCGCCTGCTATCAATGCGTCTATGTCGGAATAGGTGCGCCACGGATCGAGCCCCAGCGTGAGTGCAAATTCGCGGCTTGCTGCGGGGTCGCTGCTGAAAACCCCGCCGACCAGGCGAAAGTCATCGCCCATGTCGGCTGCGATGCGGTGGACGATACCGATCAGTGATCCCGCCCCTCCACCCAGCATTCCCCACTTGATGCGTGCGGTCTTCAACCGGGCTCTCCTCGCAAAGGCTCGTTATGGGATCTGATCGAGCGTAGTCCAGTGCGCGGGCCTCAGCAAATTCAGCACGACTTCCGAAGTGCGGAGGATGAGACTTTTGTCGCTGCGGTGGCGTCCGCTGTCCGGGCGGGGTTGCTTTCAAGGAGCTGCAGCAGCTCGGCATCCGTGAGGCGTGTCACTTGGAAGGAAACGTGCGGGATGCCTTTCTGTTGGTGTATTAATCCAAGTCCGAGGTTGGGTTGTATTCGGACATAGTAAACTTCATCAGGCACAATCACGCGCACCTGGAGCCGTCCTGTGAGGCGACTGCCCTTGCGGCTTTCTCGCGCCGGCGAACGGTAGTGGCAGTCACTCCGAAGTGGCCGCGGAAGCGATCGGCGAAATGGGTGTAGTTGACAAAGCCCCATGAGCGGGCAATGTCAACCAGGGAACGCGCCTCCAGCATCGGATTCAACAGATCCCGGCGAGCACCTTCCAGCCGCTGCTGATAAACATAGTCCATGAGAGTCTCGCCGTGCGGTACGAACACTCTGGCCAGGGTGCGTCTGGACCAGCCGAGAGCCGCCGCAATCCGCTCAACCGTCAGGTGCGGATCGCGTAGATGCGTCGCGATGTAGCGGTGCGCAGTCTCGTGTCGCAGGTCGGACTGCTCCGCTGTACCGGAATAATGTTCATACTCCAGGGCGATGCGCAGCAGCGCGACGAGTTGGTCCGCGAGTGCTCGCGCCTGGCCGGTCCGAATGTAAGGCAACTCATCGGCGAGGCACACAGCCGTGGAGAAAAAAAGCCGGCCCGTGCCGCTCGCGGCGAAGAAAGTACGGCTGGCCCATGGGGTCGACGTAAACTCCGCCGCGAGGTGTTCCCGACCGATCGATAAAATCAAACGTTCGGTCCGCTCACGACTGATGATTGCGTAAGGATGATCGACTCGTGGAGCTGCCCAGCCTCCGGGCTCCAACGTGAGCACATGACCCGTCTGCTCGAGCACACTGCTGCCGCTCACTTGCAGAACGACATGCACGTCCGAGCCGGGCGAACCATCGAGCAGTCGCGGATCGTTCACTACACGGTGTGCCGACGCTCGAATTCGGGCGATCCCGAGCCATGCCACGCGAGCGAACTGCAACGTGCCATGACCGGATGGATCCTCGAAGCTCTGCCAGGAAAGCGCGTCCCGATCTGCTGAGCGCCCGGAAGTTACCGCAGAGGCGCCCGGCGGCGGGACGGCAAGAGCGGACACGGTACGCACAGGGCTTTTAGTGTCATTGACAATCTCACCAATACCGCAATCCATCGCGAAAGCTCATGCCAGGTGGTTATGCGCGCAGGCACACGAAACACAGGTGTCTCATATGCCAACGTGATGGCCCCGACACCAAAGGCGGCCTCGTCTCCCGACCCTGACAGGCCAGTCCTGATGTGAGTCAGGATCGCCGGGCCGCCCTTGATTGCCGGAGGGCGCGAAGAGCCGTGCAGACCAGCGCCAAACAAGTAGACGAAGCATGAGTCGTTTCCCCCCACGCGGACTCCAATCCGGCGGCAACGATTTCTTCCATGGGGGTTTTGCTTGTGTGATTCGTCTACTGGCTTATAGTAGTTGGTAATTGTAAGGGGCAAGCGAAAGGATACGAGCGCCTCATGGAGGAGCGGACTCGACTGCGACACCAGTGGATCGCAGATAATATTCTCCAATGGGAGGCGGAAGTTCGTCGCTGGTTGGGACGCTATACGCGGACACTGAGCGCGGACGACATTGATGATCTGATCCAGGAGGCGTATGCAAGGCTGTGGAGCGCCGACTTTACGCAGATAAGGGATGGCCGCACGTTTCTGTACTCGGTGGTCCGCAATGTTCTACGGGATCAATTGCGGCGCACCCGGGTGGTCCAGATCGAATTCGTCGCCGAGATGGATGCCCTCGATATCGATGAAGCCCCAGGACCCGAGCGCTGGGCGAGCGCTCATCAGCAGTACGAGCGGTTGCTGTGTGTGCTCGAGAATTTGACACCGCAGCGACGAACGGTTTATCAGCTCCGCAAGTTCGAAGGTCTGTCAGTGCGAGAGATTGCCCAGAGACTGGGCATAGCGGAAAAAACAGTAGAAAATCTGTTGGGGCTGGCACAGGCACAGGTGATCAAAGCGCTGTTTGCGCAAGGAATTGTCCCTGCCAGCCAAACGAGCGAACGAGACTATGAGCGTGGGACCAAGACAGACAGATTTAAATGAGATCGACCTCGAGGCTCTACGCTGGCTCGCACTCACGGAGCGCGGCCCGCTCGGGCCGCAAGAGCAGCGTCTCTTCGCGCAGTGGGTCGCCGCAGATATCAGACACCAAGGGGCGGTTATCCGCGCGCAGGCCGCGTCCCTGCGAATAGATCGATTGGCTGCGCTTGCGGGGGGGCACAGTGCTCTGGGGCCTTCGCCTCGCCCGCCAAAGAACACAACTCGCCGAAGGATGATTGCCGCAGCGGCGGCCGCGGCGGGATTCACGGGAATCGGCGCGCTGTTTGGACATCAATTCATCCAGAAGATGATTGGCGGCACGCGGTACACCAGCGGCGTTGGTGAACTGACGAAAGTCGCGTTGGCGGACGGATCCGTGGTCACAATGAATACGCAGACGGAACTGCGTGTGCGGTACACGGGCGAGCGTCGCGAAATTGATCTCGTCCGGGGCGAGGCTATGTTTGCCGTCGCTCACGACTCGAAACGCCCCTTTGCGGTTCGAGTCGGTGAATGGTCGGCGGTTGCCGTCGGTACCGCGTTCGCCGTACGTCGGCTGAATGAGCCGGCAACGGATGTCACGGTAACGGAAGGCAGCATCGAGTTACTGCCGGCGGACAGGAGCATTTCCGAAGCGCGACGGGTCGCTGCAAATCAGAAAGCGGTCATCGGCGCCGGCGGCAAAATCGAGATCGACACGCTATCCGATCTGCAGATCGGGCAACAGCTGGCGTGGCGGACTCATCTCGTGGTGTTCGACGGCGAGCCGTTACGCGAAGCGCTCGTGCAGATGAACCGGTATAGCCACCGTCGCATCGTGGTCGACGACCCGGAGTTGGCCGAACGTCGCATCGCCGGCGTGTTCTCCACGACCGATATCCAGACCTTCGTCTCTTCCATGAGCGCGACTTTAGGCGTGGATGCTGTTGGAAATAGCGATGTTGTGTTGTTGCGCCGTTTAAACTAACACTCTTTTTTGTGCAGTAAGTAGGGGGCTTCGTTGTTGTAGTTCGTCTATCCTCTGGATCGCACATTTCGTGCGTGTGAGGGATCATGACGAACAACCGCATCATCTGGAAAACTATCCACGGACTGTTAGCTGCCGCAGCGTGCGCTGCAGCTTCAGCCGCGCTCGCAGCAGAGCCGGTGGCTAATGAGATGCATACGTGGAACATCCAAGCGGAAGACGCCCCGGCCGCGCTGCGGGACTTTGGAGTCCAATCCGGCGTAGCGATCAGCGCTCAACAGAAAGACCTCGCGGGTAAGCGGCTCAACGCCGTGACCGGGTCTCTCACCGTGGATAGCGCGCTCCGACAGCTGGTCGCGGGCACGGGACTAAAGTATGTGTACGACGCGAGCGGCCGCGCCGTGACGCTCACTCCTGAGAAGCCGGCAAGCGCCGAAAGCCCGGCCCAGACCAACACGCGCCGTGATCCCCCCGCTTCCGCCGGGACAGCCGCGGACACGGCGCTCCTGCTGGAAGAGATTGTCGTGACCGCGCGCAAGCGCACGGAGAATCTGCAGGACGTGCCGATTTCCGCGGAAGTGATCAGCGGCCAGACACTGGCTGAATCCAGCATTCGATCGCTCAGCGAGCTGTCGCAATCGATCCCGGGCATCCAACTCAACTCGACCGGCGCCAGCGGCCAGTTTTTCATCCGCGGTATCGGTTCCGGTTCGAACCTGACCTTCGACCAGTCTGTCGGCACCTTCATTGACGACATCTATCACGGTCGGGCACGTGTGGCGGATGAGGGCTTTCTGGATCTCGACCGGGTCGAGGTCTTGAAAGGGCCCCAGAGTACCTTCTTCGGCAACAACGCGGTCGCCGGCGCTCTCAACATTGTAACGGCGAAACCGACGGAGGAATTCGGCGGAAGCGTCCGTGCGCTCTATGGACAATATGGCCAGTACGCCGGCGAAGGCATGCTGAATCTCCCGCTCAACTCCGACTTCGCCGTTCGTATCGCGGTGATCGGCGATGGCATGAGCGGTTGGGCAAAGGATCCCTACGCGGGAGAAGATAAACCCGTCCAGAACAACAAGGCCGGCCGAATCACGTTGCTTTATCACCCTTCGGATGTTTTCGACGCCACCTTGAAAGTGGAAGGCGGCACCAACCACCAAAACGACGGCGGAGTGGTCGGCGATTGTCCACCGCCGGCGCCGTTCGTGTCGCCCCCAGGAGCAGCCAACTTCTGCGCGGCCGCGATCAAGGCCGGTTATACGTTGGCAGTCAACAATTTCAGGGACACGACCAATTCAGGACAGGGGAACGACCTGAGCACGTTCGAGGATGTGCTGACCATGCATTACCGCATTGGCGAGGATACCCTGACATCGGTGAGCGGGTTCTATAACTATCATTTCCAGGAAAACGTGGATGCTGACGGCACGCCGATGCAGTTGCTGAATCTGCAGGTGTTGGAAGCCTACCACCAGGTCAGCCAGGAACTGCGGATTGCCTCACCACAAGGTGAGACGTTCGAGTACCTGGCGGGGCTCTATTTCCAGAACGACCATCTGGTCGGTAATGCGAATAACCTCAATGACTTCTACTTGTCGACGGCGGCTAACCAGACTGCCAACCCTACGCTGGCGCCGTACCTCAAAGCGGGAGCCGTGGGCGCCTCTCAGCCCTATGAGCAGGCAGAGCACTCCTATGCGGCATTTGCATCCGCCGGCTGGAATGTGACCGAACAGCTCAAGGTGGGTGCCGGCTTGCGGGGTAGCTGGGTCTACAAGAGCGCCTTCAGCAATCCGTTCGATGGTTACACCACTTCCCCCTACGGTGGCCTCACACCGTTTCCAACTGCCGCCCTCACGGCGGCGGCGGTGAAACTGGCGGGGACCCCGAAACCGGCCTGGAGCGCACAAGATTCGTACAACTCGGTGATGCCGTCCGCCGAGATCGACTACAAGATCACTCCGTCAGTAATGGTCTATAGCACCTACGCGAAGGGTTTCCTTGCCGGTGTCCCCACTGACGTCGGATACGTCCCACCCGCCACTGGTGTTTCTACGCCGCCCATCCTGCCCGAGCATGTCAATGCCTATGAAGTTGGCATCAAGAGCAGTTTGTTCGACGATCACTTGCGTTTGAACCTGGACGTCTTCCGCAGTAACTACACGGATCTGCAGGTGGCGAACTTTACAATCGGCGCTAACGGCGCCAACGTTGCCCAGATCACCAATGCGGCCAGC
The DNA here is from genome assembly GCA_034668025.1 of Gammaproteobacteria bacterium. Taxonomy (GTDB): domain Bacteria; phylum Pseudomonadota; class Gammaproteobacteria; order Steroidobacterales; family Steroidobacteraceae; genus 13-2-20CM-66-19. The sequence continues at coordinate 8,015 of JAXDQF010000207.1, forward strand.
TCACGCACGCAGGGTGTGGAGCTCTCGGAAGACTGGGCGCTCAACGGCTTCCGGCTGAAGACCGTGGCCACGTATCTCAACGCGCGTTACCTGGACTATCCGAACGTCACGTTGACTGCGGCACAGACGTACTGCCGCACCACCAACCCGAAGGCACCGGGCTGCCTGGTGGAATTCCCGAACGGCGTGCCGGCCAGCCAGAATCTCGCCGGGCAGCACACGAGCTACGCACCAACGGTGAGCGGCAGCGTGACTGCCTCATACACTGCCGTGTTGCCTCGCGGGTATCACTTCATCACGGAAGCGGACGTCAATGCCACGACCAACTACTTCTACGGCAATGGCGGCACCAACGATCCGGAGCAGAAGCAACCCGGCTATGCGCGGCTCGACGGCCGGCTCTCGCTCGAGAGCCCCAGCACACGTTGGGCAGTTGATCTTATCTTCAAGAATCTGACTGATAAGATCATCATCCTCGGCGGCGCCGGCGGTACCAGCCTGCCGGCCTCCGCCGGCAGCACCCTGCTGCAGATCGATCAGCCCAGAAACGTCGCGGTGCAGGCACGCTACCAGTGGTGAGTTAACGCTCGCAACACGGGCTATTCGCACCCGGAAAAGCCCGGGCGGCCAGTGACGGAGAGCCAGGGAGTTGGATCGCACCAGCGGCCAACTCCCTGCCCGACTGAAAACGGGAAAAAAGGACAGGCCGTGCAGTACCGCAGAGAGTTGGACGGATTGAGAGCCATCGCTGTCATCCCCGTCGTGCTCTTACATGCGGGATTCAAGCTCTTCAGTGGGGGCTTCGTTGGCGTAGACGTGTTCTTCGTGATCAGCGGTTACCTCATCACCTCGATCATCAGCGAAGAGACACGCAACGGCAGCTTCACTCTCGCGGGATTCTACGAGCGCAGGGCCAGGCGCATTTTGCCCGCCTTGCTCGCCATGTTATTGGTTTGCGTGCCGCTCGCCTGGCTGTGCTCCTTGCCGCAGGACACGAGTTTCTTCTCCCAGAGCGTCCTGGCCGTTCTGGGTTTCGTTTCCAATGTTTTCTTCTCCCATACGACCGGATACTTCGGTGTGGGCTCCACCCTAGATCCCCTCATCCACACCTGGAGCCTCGCGGTGGAAGAGCAGTATTACATTCTCTTTCCGGCCCTTCTCCTGTTGCTGCGGCGCCTGAATCCGCGAACCACCGGCGCAGCTCTCGGCGTCATTGCTGCGTGCAGCCTCATGGCAGCCCAGTACTACGCCAGCACGGATCCTCAGTTCGATTTCTATGGGCTGCCCACCCGCGGGTGGGAGATTCTCGCCGGCGCTCTGACAGCGTTTTACTCGCGGCGCCCCGAGGGAATTCGAGCCGCGCAGCGAAACCTCGAGCAAGGGAGGGTCAGGGTCACACTGCGTGAGTTGGGCAGTCTCATCGGTATCGCCTCGATCGCCGGCTCAATGTTTTTCTTTGACGACGGCACTCCGTCTCCCAGCGTGTATTCACTCATTCCTGTCCTGGGGGCAGTCCTCGTCATTATGTACGCTCACGAGACCACCCTGATCGGAAAAGTGCTCGGCGTGAGGCTGCTGGTCGCCATCGGCAGTGTCAGTTACAGCCTGTATCTGATTCACCAGCCGGTCCTGGCATTCGCGCGACAACGACTGCTCGCTGAACCCGAACTGCCCACCGTAGCAGTCCTGCTGCTCATGACACTCGCGCTGTCCTACGCGAGCTGGCGCTTCATCGAGCAACCGTTCAGGAACCGCAACACACTCTCCAGGGCCAGATTATTCACCGTCAGCGGTTCCGCGACCGTCTGTCTGTTGGTCATTGCCGTTTCAGGCTGGCGGACGAACGGGTTTCCCACGAGATTTGGCAAGACGCAGAATATCAACCAGGCACTGGTGAAGGCCGCTGGTGTCGAGCGCAGCCGGGTGGTTCGTGGCGACATCTGTCAGTTCAACAATCTGACCCGGATCGGGATCGACAGATTTCTGAACCAATGGAATTGCAAAGACGATGGCGCCTTTGCGTACCTGCAAAGAATCCCCGTCATCATCGCCGGGGACAGTCATTCGGCTGACAAGGTGATTGCCCTGAAGCTGAATGGGCTCCTGCCGCTGCAGATCGGCGGCGCCGGCTGTTCGATCATTCCGCGCAGAATGTCGTCCGATTGCCAGCGGATTTACCAGAAGCTCTACGACGTCACCGCAAACGACCCCTATTATCAATATCTGGTGCTGGCGCATTCATTTTCGGAAAGCGAGCTCACGCCCGACTCGATCCAGGATGCCGTGGCGTATTGGAAGAGGTACAACAAGAAGCTCGTCTGGTTCACCTCGATGCCAACTTTCTACCAGTTCGCCGCCCACTTGCAGCGCGGACAGCCGGCCCGAATCGACTTCAGGATCTCGGATCTGTCTCGAGGTGAGGCGATCAGTCGGATACTGAATGACTCCGGTATCCACATCGTAGACACCAAACGTATTTTCTGTTCGATCAACGACTGCAGCTACGTGTCCAAGGAGGGATGCGTTCTCATGGTCAATGACTCGCATCTGTCCCTATGGGGAGCGAAGTTATTTGGACGAGCGCTGCTCGACACCGAGCCGCTGTTCTCGCAATGGGCTCGAGCAACCACAGCCGTGCGCATTCCTCGAGACCTCGGGAAATGCCATGAGCCTGTTGTTTGATAGCAGAATGAGGTATCTCGATGCGCGCGACCGATGGTAGGATTCAATCGAATTCGAGCCGCACCCGGTGCAAGGGAGTCTCACCGTGACGACGAGTATGGAGCGCGAAACAATAAGCAAGGTCCGGTGGCGAATCGTACCGCTGCTGGCAGGCGCGCTGGTTCTGGATGTGCTCGACAGGTCGAATCTCGCCTTGGCCGCCGTGCAAATGAAGCAGGCGCTGGGACTTTCCAACGCTGCGCTCGGCTTTGCCGGCGGGGTTGTCGGGATTGGCTATGCTGTCGCCGCAATTCCCAGCACGCTGGCATTACAACGATTCGGGGCGCGACGCTGGATGAGTCTGCTCATGCTCGTCTGGGGACTTTGCTCGGCCGGCACCGCGTTGGTATCGAGCCGTGGCGAGTTGGCATTTGCGCGAATCCTGCTCGGCGTCGCCGAGGCCGGGTTTGCTCCGGGGCTCATCCTTTATTTGACCTACTGGCTGCCGAGCGAGTATCGCGGCCGGGTGTTGGCTTCGGTTCTGATGTTTACCGCGGGAGTCCAGGTGGTCAGCGGGCCCCTTGGCAGCCTGCTGCTCTCCCAGGACGGCTTGCTGGGGCTGGCGGGTTGGAAATGGCTGTTCATTGCGGAAGGACTGCCGACGGTGGTGTTGGCCGGTATCGTTTTCAGCTTTTTGCCGGATCGACCCGCGGATGCACGCTGGCTGACGCCGCCGCAACGGGACTGGCTCACTGAGCGGCTGGCAGCCCAAGCCCAGCGTGTCGAGGCCACACAGAGCCAGCGGCTCGGATGGCATGCACTGACCAACATATGGGTGGTTTTGCTGGGGGTCGCCTATCTGGGCATGCTCACCGCCGGCAACGTCCTCGGAAGCTTTCTGCCGCTCATCATTCGCTCCATGGGGTTCACGGTCGGCCACGTAGGGCTCCTCCTGGCCATCCCCTATCTCCTGGGCATGATCTTGCAACCATTCTGGGGAGTCTGGTCGGATCGAGCGCAGCGGCGTGAGATTGTGGTCGTAACAGGGTGCCTGACGCAGGCACTGGGGCTCTGCTGTGCCGGAGTGTTGCTGCCTTCACCCTGGGCACTCATCCCGCTGAGCGTGGCCGTCGTTGCACGTCTTGGCACAACCGCGCCGTTCTGGACTCTGCCGCCGGCATTTCTGACAGGCACCAGCGCCGCCGCGGGCATTGCGTTGATCAATCTCGCGGGCAATTTTGGTGGCTTTACCGGCCCCGCGCTGATGGGATGGGCGTCGGATGCGACGGGGTCGTACGGCGGTGGCCTCTTTGTCGGGGCGGCCCCTGTTGTCGTCTCGGCGGTGATTCTGGCAGTGCTGGCTTTTCGCCCGGCACGGCCTGCGATCGCCTCCCCAGCCACCGGGTGAGGCGACCTCGGTTCGCAAGTCGCGGAAATGAATGATCGGAGTCGCAGAAATGGATGAGGCGAGCACGACGAGTCCGGCCGCGGTGGCCAGCAAGGCCGCGTTAGCAAATAAGGCCGCGTTAGCAAATAAGGAAATAGCACGGCGCTTTCTCCTTGCTATCCCTGCGAAGGACGCCACGGCAATGCGCTCGGTGCTGGCGCCGGAGGCCCATTTGACGCTCATGATTGCGGGGGTGTATTCGCCGCAGTTGCGCGCCTTTCCGCAAGGGACTCAATGGGACCGGGACGGCATGATCGAGATGGAGATGGACTTCCAACGGCAGCTCGAGGGTCCACTCGCACTGGAGGTTCTTTCACTCATCGCCGAGGGCGACTCGGTCGCCGCCGAAGCGGTCGGCAAGGGCTGTCGTGCAGCGACAGGTCAATCTTACATACAACACTACAGCTATCATTTTCAGATGAGCAACGGGCGGATCGTGGATATCCGTCTATACCAGGATACTTTCCACCTATGGCAAGTCTGGAGCGACCTGGGATCCGGGGTGCAACCGCACTATCTCAAGGCGGCCAACCTTGCCGACGTCGCCCAGGAGCAGACTCTCGACTCGCGACCTGACATCGCGGCAGAGGATCGAGTCGCGGTCAATAAAAAAATTGTCCGGCGCTTTCTGGCGGCGGTTCGCAACCGCGACACGGAAGAGACGCGAGTGACTTGGTCCTCTGAAGGGCGGTGGAGCTTCGCTGTCGGTGGAGACTATTCGCCCGAGCTGCGCATCTTCCATGGGGCACCTCGATGGGGCCGTGAAGGTATGATCAAGATGCAACAGAAGGCGCATGGCGATCCCAGGGAACCGATGACTCTGGATGTCTATTCGCTGATCGCGGAAGGAGACGAGATCAGTGCCGAAGCGGTCGGTATCATCGTTCGTGGCAATGGCCGCGCCTACCGCCAGCATTACAGTTTCCATTTCAAGGCACACAACGGCAAGTTGGTTGAAGGTCATGTGTACCAGGACACGCTACATCAATACGATGTAATCCTGGATCCTCCGGAAGGCGGGCCCGTGGCCGTGCGCCTGTCATCTGTCAGCCAGTAAATCTCGTGGCGACGCAGGACAGATGGTCGCACGCATGGCGAGCGCTACGACACCGTAACTTCAGACTCTTCTTCTTCGGTCAGAGCGTATCCGTGATCGGTACCTGGCTGACGCAGGTTGCCAGGATGTGGTTGGTCTATCGGCTGACTCATTCAGCGCTGCTGCTCGGCGTCGTGAGCTTCGCCGGGCAGATCGTCTCGTTCCTGGTGGGACCCTTTGCCGGTGTGTGGGTCGAGCGTCTCGATCGACGCAAGCTGCTGATGTTTTCACAAGCGGCCAGCGGCTTACAGTCACTCTTCCTGGCCATAGCGACCCTGGCCCACGTGATAACACTGTGGGAAATCATCGCACTCACGATTTTTGGAGGGTTCGTCCAGGCCTTGGGCGCCCCGGCGCGTATGTCTTTCGTCGCACAGATGGTTGAGGACCGCAAAGATGTCGATAACGGCGTCGCCCTCGTCTCTTCGATGGCCAATGCAGCTCGCCTGATTGGACCGGCGATCGCTGGCCTGGTGATCGCGGCTTTTGGTGAAGGCTGGTGCTTCCTCATCGATACGATTAGTTTCGTGCCCGTGCTCGCATCCCTGGCGCTGATGCGCATGAAGCCCCAGGAAACCCGTCGCGGCTCGCACGGCATGCTCGAGGAAATGCGGCAAGGTTGGAGTTTCGTCGGTACCTCTGTTCCCATTCGCACGCTTCTGCTGTTCTTTTCAGTGATCGGCCTCATGGGTTACTCCTACTCCGTGCTGCTGCCCGTCTTCGCAAGCCAGGTGCTGCACGGCGGACCGACCACTCTCGGCTGGTTGACCAGTGCTTCAGGAATCGGCGCGCTCATTTCCACATTGGCGCTGGCGCTACGCAAGTCGGTTGTCGGACTCACACGCATGGTTCAGATCGCCGGCACGATACTCGGCCTCACGTTGATTCTGTTCGGGCTGTCGCATGTGTTGTGGCTCTCCCTGGCGCTGATGGTTCTGGTCGGCTTCGGCCTGATGCAGTGCGTAACGGGAATCAATACGATCCTCCAGTCACTGGCACCCGACGGCATGCGCGGCCGCGTCATGAGTTACTACACGATGGCATTCTTCGGAGCGGCTCCTTGCGGTAGCCTCCTGGCCAGCGTCCTGGCAGACCGGATGGGAGCGCCCATCGCCGTACGTGTAACCGGCACCGCTTGCGTAGTCGGCTCGATCTGGTTCGCGCTCGAATTGCCGAAAGTGACGGCGGCCATGCGGCCGATTTATATAGAGAAGGGACTGCTGAAAGCCGGGGAGTGATCCTTCGGGTGATACCCGCACCGCTATGGTCCTCTCTATGGGGTTGCCCGTCGTGGTAACAACCATTCGCCGCAGTCCCAATTCAACTCCTTCTCCAATTGTCTCACTTCGGGTTCAAAAATCTGCCGCAGATAGTCCCGCTCCCTGTCGGTCAGGCGTGACTCGTAGGGTAGCGAATGCGCAGTTCTGGCTGCCACACCTTTGAATTTACTCACCTGCAGAAATTCACAGACCCGAGCCAGTGTTTCATCCAGCCCTTCCTTCAAGTTGTCACTTTTCAGGCAAAGAACGCGATCTTTCGGAAAATACGCCCAGATCCTGCGTAGTTGCTCCGTATAGAGCCCTCTGGAAACATAGGAAAAAAACCTGTGTTGCAGTGGCAGCGCCTCGAGACACCGCTCTTTTTCATTGTTGATCGCATCCCAGAATGACATTTTGTCGACGTTCCTGATGCGTTCCATATTCCAATGCGAATACGCTCTTTCAATCGGGTCCCGCAACAGGAGTATGAACTTCATCTTCGGGTTGTATTCCCAGATTCTTCGCGGTGAATCATTCCAGTACATGTAGATGGGAGTCGCCTCGCCCAGAACCTCATGAGCCGCGCCAGGGTTGAACCGCCGATGATATTGAGAATAATCGGGATTGCCGTTGACGAAATGATCTTCATTGTCAAAGAAATGGACTTCTTTCTGCCCTGCGGTGGAAATCTCGGGATGTTCCTTGGAAAAGTAGACTGCATTCTTCTGCGCCATGCAGATTTCAGGATGCTCTCTCAAATAGGCATCCAACGCAGTGGTCCCTCCCTTCTGAGTACCGCCGATAACGAAGTCAACAACTCTCCCGGCAGGAAAAGGCGTGCTCATTCGGATTCCTTTCAGTATATTGTTAGGTATCGATCGAGTTCGTGCATCGCGATGAAAGCCTCATCGGCAGGGAAGTTATGAACGGGAAGGACCTCATTTTTATCTTGGGGATGGGCCGCTCAGGAACCTCAGCGCTCGCCAGAGTCCTCTCACTTTGCGGCTGCCTGCTTCCGGCAACCCTCAAAGACCCCAACGAGGCGAATCCACGCGGATTCTGGGAGCCCGTCGACGCCTTGAGGTTGAATGACGAGTTCCTGTTCCGGCACCAGGCGACCTACTTCGATCCGACTCTGCGTCTGCAGGGAGAAGTGAGCTTCGCGCCGGATGAAACAGAGCGCTACATCGCCCGGATATGCGAATTCCTCCGTTACTGTCCACAAGGTGATGCGCCTTTGGTCATCAAGGACCCCAGGATTACCGCGCTGTTCGATTTCTGGCTCGAGGCCGCGCGTCGAGCGGGATATGGCGTCAAGGTGATTGTCGCGCTCCGCAACCCGTCGGAGGTTGCTGCCTCGCTGGGTGCCCTGATAGAGGCGCCTGTCGAGTTGTGGCAGGCCTCGTGGTTGAAATATAACTTGCTGGCGGAATTGCACTCACGCCGATTACCTCGTGTCTTCGTCGAGTATTCGAACTTGCTGGGTGACTGGAGATCGCAGGTCGCACGAATCACGCGGGAGTTGACCTTAGGAGAGGTGATTGGGGATGGGGCTGCCGAGATCGACGCGTTTCTAACCCGGGACCTTCACACCAAGCGATGCCGGGGAACGATCGTCGAGCCTTTCGGCAATCGCTGGTTATCCGATACCTACACAATCCTCGCGGGGGCCGCTGATGACCAGCCGGTGGATGTTGCCAAGCTGGATGAAACCCTCAGTGTGTACCGCACCTGTGAGCGGGCCTTCAGAACCTCCCTGGACGCCTCACGGACCAAGTTACCGAGACGACTGCCTCGAGACGGGATAATGACATGGAGACAGGAAACCGGCTGAAGATGTCGCCTCATCCCTCGATCCCTGCCATAGCCGCCTGAGGATATCGATCACCCACCACGACCGAAGGGACGAAAAGTGCGTCGAGCGCTTCGACCTGCTTTGCGGTGAGTTTTATTTTGGTGGCCGCGGCGTTCTCATGTACGTATTTCGGGCGCTTGGCGCCTGGAATCGGTACGACATGGGGATGCTTGGAGGCAATCCACGCGAGGGCCACCTGTCCGCTGCTGGCTCCAATGTCTCCAGCGAAACTCTCCAGCGTGCGCACGAGTTTCATGTTCTTTCCCATAGCATCTGTTTGAAAACGCGGCATGCGACGGCGGAAGTCCGCCTCGTCCAACTCATCGACGGATTTTACGTTTCCCGCCAGGAACCCCCGGCCCAGCGGGCAGAAGGCTACGAATGTGACACCAAGCGCACGACACGTGTCGAGCATCTCCAACTCGGCACCGCGAGAGCAGAGCGAGTATTCTGACTGCACGGCGGCGATCGGATGAACGGCGTGCGCACGTCGCAGCGTATCCGGTCGTACTTCACAAAGTCCGAGATGGCGGACCTTTCCCTCCCGCACCAACCTGGCCATGCTGCCGACCATCTCCTCGATGGGTGTGGCGGGGTCTCGACGATGGGCGTAGTAAAGATCGAGCGTCTCCACTGCCAGCCGCGTCAAGGATGCCTCGCATGCACGGCTGATATATTGCGGCGAGTTGTCAATGACCGTTCCAGCGGCGCCTGGCTTGCCCACCAGACCGAATTTCGTCGCGACACTCACTCGTGTGGAACACCCGCGCAGAAATCGTCCGAGCAGCTCTTCGTTGTGGCCTGCCCCGTAGGCATCGGCTGTATCCAGAAAATCGATGCCATTCTCGATGGCGCAGGCGAGGGTAGCCAAGGATTGGGCATCATCGGGCGCGCCATAGCCGCCTGACATACCGGCACATCCCAGCCCGATCATGGAGACCCGATCCGTTGTGTTGCCCAGTCGACGAGTCTCCATGAATGCCGCCTACAGACCGTTGAGCGACCGATCGAGCTCCGCCCGCAAAGCCATCTGGAAGCTCGCAACATGGTGTCGCTCGAGCAATGAACTGTGCGATCCCGGTACCTCGACATATCGCGGCGGCGTCCGTGTATGATCGCTCCATTCCACGAGTTTGTTGCAGAGCCAGTCCTCCTTGGTGCCCCACAGTGGTTGCGCGTAAAAGATGGTCGCCGCTTCCACACTTCCGGAAGGGATGTATTCCTGCCCCAGGGTGACCAGCCTGAAGGACAACATCGCCCAAGCCGTGAATTTTTCGATATCCAGATCGAGCTCGGCCAGTCGCGCTGGATTGGCGAGCTCGATCACTGACTCATAAGGGTCGGGGACGTGCGTTTGAGCAGATAGTCGCCTGGGTAGCTCCAACATCTGTTGCATGTCCACGAGGCCGAGGAAGTACGCCACCCGGAACGCGCTCTCCATCTCGTTCAGCTTGTGTGTGCGGTCGCCGATGAAGACGGTGCCGTCAATGCTCCCGCAGAATGCGACACGCTCATTCTGTGCCTCGAGCGCCTTGGCCACTTCGAATGCTATCGGAGCTCCGAAAGAATAACCGGCGATTGCATAAGGACCGTGAGGCTGTCGGGCACGAATCGCCACCACGTAAGTATTGATCATCTCATCGATTGACTCGAACTGCTGCTCGCCCGGGCTGAAGCCGCGAGCCCGCAGCGCGTAGAACGGTCTGTCGTCAACAAAGTAGTTGGCCAGGCTGACAAAGACGAGGACCTCGCCGGTAGCGGGGTGTACGCAGAACAGTGGCGTCTTGCGACCTGTGGCCTGGAGAACCACCAGAGGATCGTATTCGCCCCTTTTCCGGGCTGCGAGCGCGCGAGGCGTCGGGTGTTGCAGAATGCTGACGATGGGCAGATCGATGTACCGCAGCTCCAGAGCGAGCTTTTGTTTGAGCCTGATGATATCGAGGGACGTTCCTCCCAGGTCAAAGAAGCTGGCTGTTGCACTCAAACCGGCCGGATCGAGCCCGAGAATGTCGGCAAAAATCCTGACGACGGCGAGCTCCCTCTCATTATCCGGCGGCACATGAGGACCTAGCCGGCCGGTGGTGACACGGTCCAAGTGTGCCAGGTGAGCTGACCATTCTCCGGCCTCGAGCCGCTTGCGCATCGATGTGCGTTGGATCTTGCCCAGGTTGGTCTTGGAAAAGGCACTCCGGGGAAGTGGCAGGATCACTCCCGGCCTGAAGCCCCACAGCATGACGGTGGTATTGCGGACAGCCGCGACGAGTTGATAGAGCCGACTTTCGTCTTCGAGGTCGAACGTAGTGGCAAACGCGACGACGAGCGTCTCGGTGTCAGCGCCTTTGGAACGCGTTGGGAATGCCGCGACAAAAGAGCGATCGATTCCCTCGAGCCGCTCCAGGGTCGCCTCGAGCTCGTGGCTGAAATAGTTGACGCCGCTGACAATGATGCAGTCCTTGCTGCGCCCGACGATACTCAGTCGCCCTTCCTGCATTCGACCGAGATCGCCTGTGCGAAGCCAACCATCCACGCTGAAAGCCGCCTGCGTGGCTTCTGCGTTATTACGATACCGGGTAAAGATCATCGGTCCGCTGAGCTGCAGTTCGCCTTCCTGACCGGGAGGTAACGCCAAACCATCCGCGTCGACGATTCGAACGTTGAGGCCTTCAATAGGAATCCCAACCGATGCGAATTCACGCCCGGCGTCGCTCGCGGGAAACTCGTGGGAATAGACGCAAGCTGCGCACGTTTCAGTCATCCCGAACGCGGGCCACAACACATCCGGTGCAAGTCCGTACGGAGCCAGCAGTTCGAGAAAGCGGCGGCCCGTCGCGACAATGTTGGCCTCACCGCCCGTCACTATTCTTCGTAGGAGGTGTAACTCGAGTGATGCGACTTTTGTCGCACCACCATGCCCACCCGCATCCGACAACGCGGCATTGATCTGCCCAAGAAGGAAATTCGGCGCGAAGGCAATGGTCACTCGATGGCGGTGGATGATATGCAGGAATTGCAGCGGGTCCGCGAGTACCGTCGCCGGCGCAGAGTGAATTTGATTCGCACCGACATATGTAGCGACCATGTGCGATTCCAGTAGGGCAGCAACGTGATCGAACGCGATCCAGTTGAACATCGTGTCCGCTGCACACAATTGCTGGCGAGCCGCGCGGCTGGCCAGTGACGCCAGCAAATTGCCGTGCGTGAGCTCGACCGCCTTGGCACGCCCGGTGGACCCCGAAGTCAACATGAGGATGGCCGAATCCTGCTCGCGCGTCTCGTGGACCGCCTCGAGTGAGGCGCCTAGACGCAACCCCGAGATTTCCGCGGAACGAACCTGCTCAGGCAGCTCGATACCCATGGATCGCGTTGTTACGAACAGTGGCCGGTCGAGCAGCCCGTTGAGGTGCTGGAGCTGCTGCGCGCAACGCTCGGAATCAGTGCGGATCGGCGCCAGCGGACAGGGAATGTAGCCTCCCAACACGCAGCCCCAGAACGCCGGCACGAAATCAAACGGTCGGTCGAGCAACAGCACGACGGGAGAACCGGGGCGGCAGCCGCTGGCTCTCAGACCGCCCGCTATGCGCCGCGCATCCTCCAGCAAAGACGAATAGCTCAGGATATCTACGCCTTTGGTCCCGGTATTGATACCGAGGATCTGCCCGTCAGGACTAAAGCGTGCGGCCCTCAACAGCAGCTCTCCCACGTGTGCAGGTGCTGGGAACGACG
>JAXDQF010000208.1:0-8299 GCA_034668025.1 Gammaproteobacteria bacterium
CATCGAACATCACCTTGCCCTCCACCGCGGACCGTACGCATTCAGCCAAGCTGCCGAACGCGAGACGCACGCCAATATTGGACGGCGCGTAGTGCGCCATCTTTCCCGAATTGGTCATCACCACGCCCTCGAGCTGCTCGATGATCGGCGTGATGTAGGTGCAGGTGTCGGTGACGATCCGGATGTTGCGCGACTTCAAGCTCTGCAGGCGGCCGTCCTGTTCGAGTTGCCGCAGCACGAAGCGGCTGGTGTTGACATAGAACGGTGACCGCAAGGCCTCCGCGTGGAGCGCGAGCAGGCCGATGAGCCGGTCAAACTCGGTCAGCGAGAAATGTGGCGTGCCGACACTCACCGCGGCGATCCGGTCGCCCCATCCGGCTTGATTCAACCGACGGCGTGCATCATTCATATCCGACAGGGTGACGTGCACGCGTTGAAGCGGCGATCGACCGCCGAGCGCCGCGGCGAGCGTCGGCGCCTCCGGCGTCACACCGACGGCATGGAACATCGCCACCGCGCCGGTGGATGCGCTGGCCGCACCGAGCGCCTTCAGTTCGTCTTCCGACGCGTCGGCTGGCAGACCGACGAGCACAGGAATGCACGAGCCGGCACGCGCGCCGACCACCAGGCCGATCAGCGCGAACGTGAGGTCGCGATCGAGGCCCGTCAACTCCGGCAATTCGATGACGACCTGCGCGTACCGGTTCTCGTCGACATGCAGGCCGGCATACGGAGCGCGGCCCGTGATCGCGGCGCAAAGGTCGATGAAGTCGCCGTAGCGATTGGTGCGCGCGCCCAGCACGGAATTGGCGAACACGATGGCATTTGATTCGGCCCAGACGATTTGCTCGCCGAGCCGCGGCCGGTGCTCGAGTTGATAGGGGGCGCACGTGAAGGTCGGCGCGCAGCCGAGCGCGAGATGCGCTTCCATCAATTGCCGTCCGGCCGATCGCAGGCTGTCGCTGCCGCGAAAGATTTCGGGGTGGATGAGATCGATCGAGCCGACGTTCAAGGTGGTGGGCACGCGCACCCTGCCGCCGCCCTGCACGAGTCGCTCGACGAAATCGAGGCTGATCTGGCCGTGGTACAGGCAGCCGTCGATGTGCGCGCTGCTCACGTCAATGAGGTGCGGGGCGTCCATCACTGCGGCAGCGCGGGTCATGACCCGCATCGCCAGTGCCGCAGCCTCGCCCTGATCGCCGCCGAGCATCGCGCGGTCGGACTCGCTCAATCGTAGCGTTGTCGGCGGTATCAACATGGAATGGTTGTTGGCAAACGTCGAGCCTTCGACTAACCCGCCAGTTCTCGTGCTCGACGCATGGCCGCTTCCACGGTTCCGGTCAGGATCGCTTGCAGCAGGTCATCCTTCATGAGGACTTTCAGACCGGCTTCGGTCGTCCCTGCCGGCGAAGTGACGTCATTTCGAAGCTCGGCGGCTGACTTGGAGCTTGCATGTAGCAACTCGCCGGCCCCGGAAACAGTTGCCCGAGCAAGTCTTTCCGCCACATCCCCGGGAAGACCCGCCGCCACGCCAGCGCGAGCCAGACAATCCGCGATGTAAAACAGATACGCCGGTCCCGAACCGGACACACCGGTCGCAGCGTCAATCAACGCTTCGTCGTTCAACCACTCGAGCCGACCCGTGCTGCCGAGCAGTTGACAAGCTGCCTGCAGTTGCTCTTGGGTGCAGTTGGGATCGGCACAGGCCACGGTCATGCCACGTCCGACTGCAGCGGGCAGGTTTGGCATCGCCCGGACAAATGCTCGTATTCCCGGGCAAAGCCGGCGCAGGTCACTGACGGTCTTTCCCGCCATGATTGAGATGACCAATGTGTCGTCGGCAGCAATCGACTGGATGTCCGCTGTGAGTTCGGATGATTTCTGCGGCTTTACTGCGAGCACTATCGATTGCCGAGGCCGGGAGCGAAGTCGGCCGTTGAGCACGAAACCCGCGGTGGTGCTCGAGGTCACGAGATCGGGACCCGGTTTCGGTTCGATGACCGTGATGTGGCCAGCGGGAACCCCGGCTTCGATCCAACCTCGCAACAAGGCCGATCCCATGCGGCCGCCGCCGAAAAGAATGACGGGTCCGGCAGACTCAATCATGGGCAGTTATGTCAGGTTCAGACGCGGACCGTACTGTGCTCTGCATCTCGAGGGTGTAAGAGGTGAAGCGTTTATCCAGCGAGGGCACCATGGCCACGCACATTTCTCCCAGTATGGGGCGCATGATCAGTGTGGCCACAGTCACATAGATACTCTTCGAATTTGACGGACTGGAGGGCCGGGGCGGGTAGCAGATCGACCAGGGTGTCTCAAAATCGTCCAACATGACTCCCATCACGTCATCAACAGTGATGTCGCCCGCCCTGGCTGCCAGCGCCTCACGAGCACGCAAGCCACGATAGAAGGTGGAAGGCGCCTCAGCCATGCCACACTCCCGCAACTTGGTCAGGGCAATGGGGCTCAGCCAATGATTGGCGTGTACGAGAAGTCCGTTCTGCGCCTCAACCATGAAGGTCTCATCGGGCGCGCACTCGAAATCATAGACCAAGCCGGACGCACCATGGCTGATGATGATGTTATTCGACCCCGATTTGGGCGTGGTGTAAGCGATCGCCAAGGCGAGCGCCAGGTGATCTTGCTCGAGCACTTTGCGGCGGATGAGCGCAAGCGGCACGCCGGCCCGGCGATAGTCTCGGTCACATTCGAGACCGTTGGCGGTGATGCAGATCCCGCGAGCATTGAGACCAAACCGCGCCAGCGCGCCCGCCTCCGTAAACGTCAGAATGTCAGGCCCATCGTCATTGCGTATCCGCAAAATGACCGAGGACTCGGCGGACTCGTACTTCCAGTCCCAATTGTGAGCGTGGATCAACTGCTTATCCCGGGCCGCAGCAGGCCGGACGACGACACCCGTGCAACCGTCTGACGCACCGACCTTCATAGACTCGAGAATGGCGGGCCGGAGCGCGAACTGGAACAGCTCGGACCGCGCGTTGACCAGCACGATCTGTTCGAAACTGACACCGGCGCCGGCCGCGACGCCGCGCATTTCCTCGATCTGATGGTGATCAAAACTCTCGAGTATGGGCAGATAATCGCGCACAATCTGCGCCAGCCGGCCCTCATTGATGTCGAGGGCTTTTGCTTGGACGCAATAATGTCCGACCGAGCGCGCGATCTCCTGTGCAGCCTGGCGGCCATAAAGGGCGCCGCGCTCGTAGGGTGATCCGGAAAGCTCAATGAGACGGCAGGGCAGCGCCATAGAGGCTCTCTCATCGGTTTGTACTTTTACGCACTATAGTACAAAATATCCACCAAGTCAGCTTTTGCGCCGGCCCAAGCACCTGGCGCAGCCGAATTCCGGTGCTGCGAAACAGACGAGATGGGCGCGAAAGATGCGAGTCGGTCAGTCACAGTGGCCTTAGCGGCCGGCGGCAAGCTCCTCGCGGTCGAGCACCTTTCCGCGAACGATCACCTTGACGATTTCGTCATAGGCTTGGATGGTCTGTGTGGGATTGGCTCTCAACAGCAGCAGGTTGGCACGCTTTCCGGGCTCAATGCTGCCGACCTCCCGGGCCAGGCCCAGGAGCTCGGCGTTTGTTTGTGTGGCCGCGCGAAAGACCCGCAGCGGTGTCATTCCAGCGTCGCCTCCGACTCCCTCAGCACCCCGATGACCTGCTCTTCTGTCTAGCGCTTCTGCGCTTCCATGTGGGCAAACACTATTCCTATTCCGTACTAACCGCGGGTGTTCACCTCACGAGCTGTTTTTTAAGTGAGACACCTCGTCGCCGTTGTCGCTTATGGGAGACGTATTCCAATGGAGACATCTTGCACGTTGACGCCTGTGGTGGCTTACTCCGCCACCCAACGGACACTGATGCTACATAACATGCACAGGTGTACACAGTCGGATTGGGCAGCGCTGCTGCGCCCGTAAGCTTGCGCGAGTTGACCTCGCAAGCGCGCTACCGCCTGTGATCCATGCAAAATCTCGAGCAGCTTTTTATTAAAAAGTATTTTTAGGGGAGGTATGGTGCGGAATCTTTTCTACGCGCTCACTGTTATAGCGCTGGGCTGCTTCTCTGGAAATGTGGCGCTTGCTTCCTCAGCGACTTTTACAATCAGTCCCAACCCGGCAGCGACGGGCCAAGCCATTACCGTCACCGCCAAGATTTCTCCCGGCATCACGGCCAGCAACGCAAGGCTCACTCTGTGGCTTTATAACGCCAGCAATAGCGCCTATGTCGGTCAGGTTTCACTCACAGGCTTGAGCTACACGGTTAATCAAACTACAACGGCCACACTCGCCCTGCCATCCAAGCTTGCGGCCGGCAGTTATTACTTTAATCCCAGCCTCTATACTTCCGGCGGCAAGGGGCTGTGGGGTATTACCCACGCAGCCACTTTTACTGTTGGCAGCGCAGGCTCTGGTGGCAGCGCAAAGTCGTGCACATTTAATGGCAAGACCATCGCCAGCGGATCATCCGTGACGGCCTATCTGGCCGCGAGCGCTCCTTCAGGTCAGACCTGCCAGAGCCAGGCGCGTACCTGCTCCAACGGCACCCTCAGTGGTACTTACGCTTACGCAAGCTGCTCGGTTCAGGTTGCTTCGGGCAGTCATTCCATCAAATGGAATCCGGGGCATTATCTGGCATCGAATGCCATTCTGGGGCCCGGCGGTCAGTTTACTGTTCAGCCGCCGGGTACCTGGAATCAATTTCTGGCTGAGCTGAGCCTACTTAACAATCAGGATAACGTTGCAGGCTATAGCGTCTTCGTCTATTGGTCGGCGCTGGAGCCATCGCAAGACCACTATGACTTCTCGCAAATTTCGGCCTTGCTGAATTACCTCAAGACGCACTTCAACAAACCCAAGCATCTGGTGCTCGTCGTGATGCCGGGAAAGTTTGCCAGCACCGACGCCAGGGGGGCGATACCGAATTACATCGCGAACAACCCAATGTATGGCCCCAGCCCGGTTACCGGAAGTTACGGCTGGTGGGGCGGTAAGGGGAATGGTGTCACGGCGGTCGCCGCCTTGCACCGGCCTGCTGTCATGGACCGGTGGATCAAGCTTCATGAGAAGCTTGGCGAGGCTTTCAACGGCGATCCTAATTTCGAAGCCATCATGTTTCAGGAAACCTCATGGGTTATCGGAGCCTCGGTGAGTAACGGCGCGCCGGATTGGAACGGCGCAGCGGCCCTCGTAAATTGGGAAAACCTGATTACCGCGACAACAAGAGCATTCCCGAATACTAACGTCATCGTGGAAAACACATGGCTCGACAGGCCATTGCGCACACAGCAGCTCGAAGATTTCATGCTCGAGAATCGCGTTGCGCCGGGCACGATGGACGTCTTTGGCCAGACTTGGGTCGATCAACACGGTGGCGTTCTCAACAACTGGGGCCTGACCGAGTATATCGGCAGAGACATCAGCCCCGAATCTCCTGCGCTCGGGCCGGACATGCGGTCCAGGATGCATTCCATGCTCTTCATCGAGCCATCTGATCTGGGCGTCTATACGGCAAGTAAGGGATACACCCCGGCGGATATCTGCGTGGCTCTCAATCGATCCTATGGTGCAAGCCATGCGTTCTGGGCTTACCTTGGTAATAACAACACATCGCGGCCTTCGGCCAATTGGTCGAACGTTCTGGCGACAATTAATGCGTGTCCGCTGGTTAACACCGGTTATCCGCAGATTTACCCGTAACGCCAGACTCAACTGAGCGCATGGAGGTTCAAGAGGCAGATTGATGAGTGACCCATTCGCTGATTCGACGTGGCTCGTTAGAAAAGCGGAGCGCGACGTCATGTTCGCGGCGACCGCGCCGGGGACCACAGCTGATACCAGTGCTCGATCTTGTCAGTACATCGGTAAATGGACTCGCCACTTGGCCCACGCGCACGCGAGGCGACCGAGTGGTCGTCATGGAAGCGCGAAGGCCACGTAAGCGCTGCCCTGGGGTGCCTCGGGCGTGCGCGCATTGCTGGTACAGATCACTACGTATTGCTTGCCGTCTATCATGTACGTCGCGGGCGTCGCCGTGCCTGAGAACGGCAGCTCGTGCTCCCACAGGACTCGTCCCGACTTGCTCTCGAAGGCGCGGATTTTCCGATCGTAGATCGTGGCGCCGATGAACAGCAGCCCCGAGGCTGTCACGATCGGTCCCCCGTAGTTTTCGCTACCAGTGTTCTTCATGCCACGAGCGGCCAGTTCAGGATAGTCTCCCAGTGGAACCCTCCACAGGTACCGGCCGGTGTTGAGATCGATGGCGTTGAGAGTTCCCCATGGGGGCGCGACTGCGGGATAGCCCTCGGGATCGAGAAATTTGTTGTATCCGGTGAAGCGATACTTTGCGGGTTCGTTGTCGGTGAAGAGGGAGGCGCCCATTTCCTGTTTGGCGTCGGCGCCGGGCGCTTGCGTTTGCGACGCGCCTGCCGCCGGAGGCACTGCTTCCTTTCCGGTTTGGACGTAATTAACCAGTCTCTCCAGAGTACGCGGTGGGATAGCGCCGAAGGCGGGCATCCGACCGCGGCCGCTGCGGATCACGGCGGTAATCTGCGCAGCGGTCAGGCGACTTCCAACATCGACCAGGGACGGGAAGGCCGGCGGTGATCCCTTGCGGTCCGGGCCGTGGCAGACTGCACATTGAGCCTGGTATATCGAAGAAATAAGACCGCCGTTCGGTGCGTTCTCGACCAGGCTGCCGGTCCAGGCGACGTCATTCGAGTTTATATAGATCACACCAGCCTGCGGGTCTACCGCCGCCCCACCCCACTCCGCTCCGCCATCGAAACCTGGAAACACCACAGTGGATTGGCCCACGGCAAAGGGAGTGAACTGATCCAAGCTGCGAAAGCCACGAAACTCCTGCACGGCCCAGCTGTGCATCTCGGGCGTGCGCGTAGTCAACATGTCCTCCGTCAACACCTGACGTGCGTAGGGCTCGGGAGCTACGGGACGCGGCTGCGTACGAGAAGCGACCTCACCGGGGACATTGCTGGCCAAAACCGGCCGTTCCTCGATTGGAAACAGCGGAGCTCCCGAGACGCGGTCGAACACATACAGGTAACCCTGCTTGGTCGGCTGAGCGACCACGTCAACACGCCGGCCATCGTGTATCACGGTCAGCAGCGAGGGCGGCGCCGGGAAGTCCCGGTCCCAGATGTCATGATGCACGCCTTGGAAGTGCCAAAGGCGGCGACCTGTATTCGCATCGAGCGCCAGCAGGGAGTCGGCGAACAGATTGTCGCCAACTCGATCTGCACCGTACATGTCCGGTACGGCAGCACCGGTGGGTGCGTAGACGATACCGCGCTTTTCATCCAGCGCGAATCCGGCCCAGTCGTTGGCCGCGCCGGCATCCGCCCTGGCATGCGGCGGCCACGTGTCGGCGCCATACTCGCCCTGTCGGGGAATAGTATGGAACGACCATCTCAACCGCCCCGTGCGGACGTCGTAGGCGCGAATATCACCGGGAGGAGCCGGCTTCGTCTCCGCCGTCCGAAAACCGACGATGATGAGGTCCTTGTAGACAATCCCGGGAGATGTGAGTGACACATAGTGTTGGGAATAGTCGCCCCGGAGGCCCTTGCGAAGATCAATCGCACCCTCCGTGCCGAAGCTCTTGATGGGGTGCCCGGTGGCGGGATCGAGGGCGTAGAGACGGTTCATCACGCCGACCAGGAGCCGGGTTTCCTTGCCATGGCTCCAGTAGGCCAGCCCGCGATCCGGTCCCGTAAAAGACACTCCGGGTGCGAGCGGCGTTCCATGCAGGCCGGCATCGAACTGCCAGAGAAGCTTGCCGCTGGCTCCGTCCAGTGCAATCAGCTTCAGACCCGGCGTGTACGCATACAGCGTACGGCCGATAACGATGGGATTCGTCTCCGCATCACCGTGCTCATCCATCGGGAAGCGCCAGGATTCCCGGAGTGTTGTCACGTTGCCGGGTGTTATTTGCGTCAGCGGCGAGTAGCGATCCTGGCTGACGTGACCGCCATACGCAACCCAACCGGAATCGGTTGGCGCCGCAACCGCGGCGCGACCGATAGCGAGCGAGAGCAGCGTGGCGACTATACTGCCTGCCTGTCGCCAGTTGGTCTTCATGGCCAAGCCGGATTCCGGTTAGAACGAGGCGTTGATGAAGGCACCGACGGCCTGCTCCCGGAAGTTGGTGTTGTTGAGGGCTTCGCCCTGCACCACCGAAACCGCAATGGGCACCCCCTCCTGCATCGACCGGGATCGCGATATCGAAAAAAGTGTAAACGTTTACATATTTGAGCGCAA
>JAXDQF010000209.1:0-9690 GCA_034668025.1 Gammaproteobacteria bacterium
GCCTCGTCGGTGTGATTGTAGAGTCGGATTTTCAGAAGACCCGCATCGCGTGCATCCTGCGCACCCTGAAAAGTAGCGGGATTACCGTCCGCATCACACGCCGATGTCACGCCCTTGGAGACAAACATTTTGGAGATGAGCGCCGTGCCCTGCCGATAGTCCTCCCGTGAAGGCTCATAGGCCGCGAGCTTCTCGAATGGCTCCATACCGTGGTCCGCAATGCGGCCATTCAGCTTGCCGTTGGCATCGCGAAAGTACTGGCCGTGCTCCGGTTGTGGCGTGCCGTCGGTGACTCCGGCCATTTTCAGGGCCAGCGAGTTCACGAACATGGTGTGGCCGCCGCGATGAATGATCATCACCGGGTGCTCGGGAGCCGCCTTGTCGAGATCCCACCGGCTGAGTGGCTGCGGCGTCTTGCCATCGTCGTAGAGGAAGCCCAGCACGGGCTTACCGGCAGGGGTCTTCGCAGCGCGTTCGCGGATGTCCTTTTGAATAGCCTCAATCGAGCTCTTGTCGCAGGCCACTTTGCGCAGATGCTCAACCCCCGAGAGCACGGGATGGGAATGCGCGTCGTAGAAACCAGGCGTTACCCGCTTCTTGCCCAGGTCGATTTTGCGCGTCTGGGCGCCCGCCAGCGCCAGCATCTCGGCACTCCTGCCCAAGGCCATGATCCGCCCGCCGCTGATTGCGAGGGCCTCCACCTCGGGTACCCGGTCGCTGACAGTCCAGATGGCACCGTTGTGCAGCACCGCGTCGGGCTCCACCTGCCACTTTGCCGTGGCGGTGGTCGCAGCCGCTACACCGGCCGCGATGAAGGAGCGCCGCGAGAGTCTGATCGGATAGGATCGCTGAGTGACCACTTTCATATGATAATCATAGCAATTGGAAGGTCGAATCCATGGGCCATCGTCAATCCCCCATCGTCGGTCAGAACAAACTCAAGCTGGGATTCTTCTCCCCGAACTGCTCCAGCGGGATGTCGGTGACCAAAGTCCCCGAGCGCTGGCAGAACACCTGGGACAATAACATCCGCCTGGCGCAGCTGGCGGACGAAGCGGGAATCGAGTTCCTGCTGCCCATCGCGCGCTGGATCGGCTATGGCGGGGAAACGGACTTCCACGGCAGCGTGCTCGAGACGGTGACCTGGGCAACGGGGCTGCTCGCCCACACAAAACGGATCAATGTGTTCGCGACCGTGCACACCGCGTTCATACATCCGGTTGTCGCCGCGAAGCAGCTTGCGACTGCCGACATGCTCGGCCACGGACGACTCGGTTTGAACGTCGTCGCCGGCTGGAACAAACCTGAATACGATGCTTTCGGTATCGACCTGCCGCAGGAACACACGGCGCGGTATGCGCTGGCGCAGGAATGGTTCGACGTCGTCAGGAAAATCTGGAGCCACGAGGGCCCCTTCGACTGGAATGGTCGATTCTACGAGCTGCGCGGTGTGTACGGCTTTCCGCGACCTTTCGACGGCCTGCCGCCGATCATGAATGCGGCCGGCTCGAAGGAAGGACGCCAGTTTGCTACACGCAATGCGGACTTTCTGTTCTGTATCTCAGTGGATCCCGACCAGTCACGCCGGGAAGTGATCGACATCCGTGAGCAGGCCCAAACTCACGGACGCAACACGGGCGTATTCACCCTCTGCCATGTTGTTTGTCGGCCCACGGTGAAAGAGGCCCAGGAGTACCTGCACTACTACGCTGATGAGCACGCGGACTGGGCTGCAGTCGACAATCTCATGCGGCTGCAAGGGATGCATGCCCAATCGTTCCCCGCCGAAGCACTGCAAATGCTGCGCGGCCGGTTTGCTGCCGGGCACGGCACTCTGCCGCTCATCGGTGATCCGGATACCATTGCCCGCGAGCTGGCGCGCATCTCGGCGGCCGGATTCGCGGGCTGCACGCTGTCCTTCGTGGACTATGTGCAGGAGTTTCCCTACTTCCGCGATGAAGTGCTGCCGCGCCTGGAGCGCATGGGTTTGCGGATCAGGAATGACTCGTGCTAACTGGGAGGCTGTCTCCAACGGCTTGCACAGCGGAGTTCGCGCGGCATGTGGATTGTTAAAGTAGCGCTGCAGCGGCCCTACACGTTCATTGTTCTAGCCATTCTGATTCTGCTCATGGGTCTGTTCGCGATCACGCGAACGGCCGTGGATATCTTTCCAAACATCAAGATTCCTGTAGTTGCAGCCATCTGGAACTACGCGGGCCTGCAGCCGCGTGACATGGCTAACCGCATCGTGCTGGCCACGGAGCGCACGGCACAGACAACCGTCAACGACATCGAGCACACGGAGTCACAATCTCTCAACGGCATCTCGGTGGTGAAGTATTTCTTCCAACCGAACGCCGACGAGGTGCTGTCTTACTCCCAGATCACCGGCGTGTCGCAGACGGCCCTGCGCCAGGTGCCGCCCGGAACGACACCGCCCTTCATCCTTGCGTACGACGCTTCCACAGTTCCAATCATCCAGCTGGCACTGTCCAGTGACTCTCTGTCGGAAGCGGCCATCTTCGACGTGGCCAACAACATCATCCGCACCGAGCTGGCGACTATTCCAGGAGCTGCGATCCCGTATCCGTACGGCGGCAAGCAGCGCCAGGTGCAGGTGGATCTCAACGCACAGGCGTTGCGCTCGAAAGGGCTATCCGGGACCGATGTCGTGGCGGCGATCGCTTCACAAAACCTGATTCTGCCGGCGGGCACCCAGAAGATCGGCAACCTCGAGTACTACATCGGCATCAATGCCAGCCCTGAGAAAATTGAGGAGATGAACGATCTGCCGATCAGCTCATCCAATGGGAGCGTGGTGTTTGTGCGCGATGTCGCTCACGTCCGCGACGGCTCGCCTCCGCAGACAAACATTGCGCGGATGGAGGGCCGCCGTGCAGCACTGATGACCATCCTGAAGATCGGCAAGACCTCCACGCTCGATGTCATCAACGCCATCAAGGCGAAGCTGCCGCAAGTCCAGAACGTCGTCCCGGCGGGACTGAAGATTCAGCCGATCGGCGACCAGTCGGTGTTCGTCAAGGCCTCCATCTCCGGCGTCATCCGCGAAGCCACCATTGCCGCCGCCCTCACGGGCCTGATGATCCTGTTGTTCCTGGGAAGCTGGCGCAGCACCCTCATCATCTTCATATCGATTCCACTGTCCATCCTGGCCTCCATTGCGTGCCTGGCCGCCCTGGGCGAGACAATCAACATCATGACCCTCGGCGGACTGGCGCTGGCAGTCGGCATTCTCGTGGATGACGCGACGGTGACCATTGAGAACATCAATGCGCACCTGGAGGAAGGTGGCGAAGTCGAGGACTCCATCCTGAAAGGAGCGCAGCAGATCGCCCTGCCCGCCCTCGTTTCCACTCTCGCCATCTGCATCGTGTTTGTGCCGATGTTCCTGCTGGCGGGCATTGCCAAATACCTGTTCGTGCCGCTGGCCGAGGCCGTCGTGTTCGCGATGCTGGCCTCGTATCTGTTGTCACGAACCCTCGTGCCGACACTGTCGAAGTACTGGCTGAAAAAGCACGCGGAAAATGAGCACCACAGTGACAATTTCCTGAAGCGCTGGCAGACGAAATTCGAGCGCGGCTTCGAGCACCTGCGCGACCGCTACCATGCGCTGCTGCAGATGGCGCTGCACGGCGGCTACAAGTTCGCCGGATTGTTTCTGGGCGCGATGGTGGCCTCGGCCATCCTGGCATTTCCGTTCGCCACCTGGCTTCCCGGGCTGGGACAAGACTTCTTTCCGGTCGTCGATGCCGGTCAGATCAAGTTACATCTGCGGGCGCGCACGGGGTTGCGGATTGAAGAGACCGCGGCGTTGTGCGATCACGTCGAGGCATTGATCCGCGAGGTGATCCCCCCTTCCGAGTTGCAGAGCATCGTGGACAATATCGGCCTGCCGTACAGCGGCATCAATCTTTCCTACAGTACCTCAGCACCCGTAGGCCCGGGCGATGCCGACATCTTTGTGGCATTGAAGGAAGACCATCAGCCCAGCGACGGCTACATCCGCAAGCTGCGCGGCATGCTGGGGAGCCGCTTTCCGTCCACCAGCTTCGCGTTCCTGCCGGCCGACATCGTCACGCAAACACTCAACTTCGGGCTGCCCAGTCCCATCGATGTGCAGGTCTCCGGTCTCAACACCGATGCCAACCGGGTCGTCGCCAACGACCTGTTGCAGAAAATGCGGGCGATTCCCGGGGCCGTGGACCTGCGCGTGCAGCAGGCATACGACTATCCCACTTTGAACGTCGATGTCGATCGGACAAAAGCCCGCCAGCTCGGACTGACACAGCAGAACGTGGCCTCCAACATGCTCGTGTCGTTGTCAGGCAGCTTCCAGACCACACCTTCGTTCTGGACGGATCCGAAGTCAGGCACGCAGTACAACGTCGTCGCCCAGAGCCCGCAGTCGCAACTCGAATCCATCAACTCGCTGGCGACGACTCCCATCACCAGTGGCGGTGGTAACGGAAGCACCCAGTTGCTGGCCAATCTGGCCACGTTTCGTCGCGGCACCAGCCCGGCGGTAGTGAGCCATTACAACGCCACTCCCGTGCTGGATGTCTATGGCACGACGCAGGGCACGGATCTGGGTTTCATCTCCGCCGAGGTGAACAAGATCGTGGCCGACGCGCAGCAACACCTGCCGAAGGGCTCACGCATCACCGTTCGCGGCCAGGTAGTCACAATGAACGACTCATTTCGCGGCCTGCTGTTCGGGCTGGCCGGTGCGGTCATTCTCGTGTACCTGTTGATTGTCGTTAACTTCCAATCGTGGCTCGACCCGCTGGTCATCATCACGGCCCTGCCCGCCGCCCTGGCCGGAATCGTCTGGATGTTGTTCCTGACACATACGACGGTGAGCGTTCCCGCGCTCACGGGGGCGATCATGTGCATGGGAGTTGCGACAGCCAACAGCGTGCTCATGATCAGCTTCGCGCGTGAGCGCATGGACGCCGGTGACGATGCCTTCAAGGCGGCTTCCGCTGCGGGTTTCTCCCGCTTCCGGCCGGTGCTGATGACTGCGTTGGCCATGATCATCGGAATGATTCCGATGGCCTCGAGCCTCGGTGAAGGTGCCGAGCAGAACGCGCCCCTGGGCCGCGCGGTCATCGGTGGACTGGTGTTTGCAACCGTGGCGACGTTGTTCTTCGTGCCAACGGTGTTCGTGTTGATTCACGGGAGACATGTTGATGAGCCAGCCCCAGCACGCTGACGGACAATTTCGTCACGTCGGCCGCTACGCGCTGATCCTGCTGATAGTCGCGCTAGTTCTCGCTGTGTGGGGCGTGGCGAGCCGTGTCTACTCGCGCAATGAGCTCGGTAAGGAAACCGCCGAACAAGCCACTCCGGTCGTCATAGTCCAGAAGCCCACGATGAGCCCGCCGTCGGAGAATCTGGTGCTGCCGGGCAGCGTCCAGGCTTTCGTCGAGGCACCCATCTTTGCGCGTACGAGCGGCTATCTGCGGATCTGGTACACAGACATCGGGGACTCGGTCAAGAAAGGCCAGTTGATGGCCGAGATCGAAACCCCCGAGGTCGACCAACAGCTACGGCAATCCGAAGCCGACCTCGCGACGGCCCAGGCCAACGCCGAGCTCGCCCGTACAACCGATGTCCGTTGGAGAGGACTGCTCGCCAACCAGGCAGTCTCTCAGCAGGACGCGGATACGAGGGCCGGCCAGGCTGCCGCCTCAAAGGCACAAGCCGCCTCTGCACAGGCCAATGTGGCCCGCTTGCGCGAGTTGGAATCGTTCAAACGGATCGTGGCCCCTTTTGACGGCGTCGTCACCGCCCGCAATACCGATATTGGTGCTCTCATCACGGCCGGACAAACGGCCGGCAATGCTCTATTCCGCGTCGCCGACACGCAGAAGCTGCGGATCTATGTTGACGTACCGGAGCCTTATGCCGCGCAGACGAAACCCGGAATCGATGTCCAACTACGCTTCAACGAGCATCCGGGCAAGGACTATCCGGCAGCGCTGGTGCGCACCGCGAAATCCCTCGACCCCACTTTGCGGACCCTCAGAGTGGAGTTGCAGGTGGACAACTCCCAGGGCGAGCTGTTCCCGGGCGCGTATGCGGAAGTGCATTTCAAACTGCCGGGCAGCAGCGCCACGTACCGGGTGCCGGCAACGGCACTGATCTTCCGCACCCAGGGGTTGCAGATCGCCACGGTGGGATCCGACAACAAGGCCCGGATGCACTCCATCGTCCAGGGCCGCGACTTTGGTACCTTCATTGAGGTGCTGTCGGGCGTGAATGCCGACGACCAGGTGGTGATCAATCCGCCGGATTCGCTGAGTGACGGCGGCACAGTGCGGATTGCCCCGCCCCCCAAACCCGATAGTGAAAAGAAGTCATAAGTGCGGCGTCTGTCGCTCATTCTGTGTCAGTGCTGCGCGCTTGCCGCCTGCTCGTTTGCTCCCCGCTATTCCGAGCCCACGCCGCCAACGCCCCCACCTGCTCAATACCAGGAGGTCGGGGACTGGCAAACCTCCGCACCCGCTGACTCGCAGAGCCGTGGCGAGTGGTGGACCGTGTTTCAGGATCCGATGCTGGATGCCCTGGAAAACCGCGTCACTACGGCGAATCAGGACATCAAGGCGGCGTTTGCGCGACTCCAACAGGCGCGAGCCCAGACGCGCATCGAACGGTCCGCGTATTTCCCCACATTGACGGCGGGGCCCAGCGCCAAACGCTCGCGCACCTCGGTGAACTCGCCCCTTTACACTCCGGGTAAACCCACAATCGGGAACGACTTCCTGTTGGAAGCGGACCTCTCCTATGAGATCGACGTCTGGGGACGGATTCGTAACACGGTAGCTTCAGCCCGAGCCAGTGAGCAGGCCAGCGCTGCCGACCTCGCGACACTCGACCTCAGCACGCACGCAGAGCTCGCCAACGACTACTTCACGCTCTGTGGACAGGATACCGAGCAGGCGCTGCTCGATCAGACAGTCGCGGACTACGAACGCGCAGTGCAGCTGACCCGGCTATTGTTTGAAGGTGGCGCGGCCGCCCGTGCCGACGTGGATCAGGCCGAGGCTCAACTTCAGACCGCCCGCACGCAGGCGACTGACATCCGGCTGCGACGCGCTCAAACGGAACACGCCATCGCAGTGCTCGTGGGAGAATCGCCGTCGACGTTTCATCTCGACAGCAGGCAATTGGGGTCGGATAGGGTGCCGCCGGCCATCGATCCGGGATTACCTTCGGTGTTGCTCGAGCGTCGTCCGGATGTAGCCGCTGCCGAGCGCAGGACTGCAGCAGCGAACGCGCAGATCGGTGTGGCCCGGGCGGCCTACTTTCCGGTGTTCAGCCTGGCCGGCGCGGCGGGGCTCGAGAGCACGAAAACCTCGAATTGGATCAGCGCACCCAGCCGGTTGTGGTCCATCGGTCCGTCGGCCGTGTTGACTGTTTTCGACGCCGGGCGCCATCGGGCCGAGTCTGCCCAGGCACAGGCTCGCTACGATGAGGAAGTGGCCGACTACCGGGAAACCGTACTGACGGCCTACCAGGAAGTGGAGGACAACCTCGCCGCCTTGAGGGATCTCGAGGCGGAGGCCGTCAGCCAGGCCGCAGCGGTGGCGGCCACGGCGAGCGCCCTCAAACAGGCCCAGTTTCAATATCAGGGCGGCCTCGTCACCTACCTGCAGGTGGTTGTGACGGAAAACGCCGCGCTGCAGGCCCAGTTGTCGGCCGCCGACATTCAGATCCGGCGAATGTCCGCGGCCGTGCTGTTGATCAAGGCGCTCGGCGGCGGGTGGAGGTCACCCAGCAACGGCCGGCCGAGCTGAGGCAGCGAGCGCAGGGAACGCACCGCACCCTCTTCATCTTCCCGCAATATTCCACGGCGCTGCGCGATCGAGACCGCCTGCGTACGACTCGAGGCATCGAGCTTCTCGAGCACCGACTTCACGTGGGTTTTCACGGTGCCCACCGCCAATGTCAGCTTCGACGCAATGGCCTTGTTGCTCATGCCCAGCATCATGTGCCGCAGGATGTCGCCTTCGCGGCGGGTCAGCGCCTGTTGCTTCATCCGATCGGCTATGCGGCTGGCGACCAAAGGCCCGAGCGCAATGCCGCCCAGGTAGATGGAGCGCAGCCCGGCAGCCAGGTCCTGCAGGCTGCAGCCGAATAACAGGTAGCCGCGTGCGCCCTGCTCCAGCGCATGACAAATCTTCGCCTCGCTGTCGCTGTGAGTCAGTATCATGACCCGGCGGCTGAGCGCGCCAGCCGCGGCAATCAGCCGCAAACCGGACTCATAGTCGGCGATTACAACATCCGCGGCGGGCAGGCGCTGGCCTCCCACGGACATCTCGAAGTCGCGCATCCGGCCCAGGGCGGACTCGAGCCCGGCGGCGATCAGCGGATCGCCGTGCGCGATCAGCACTTTGATTCTGTCGTTGGGACGCATTCCTCTCTCCTGTTACGAGCCACCACCGGCGGCGAAATCAACTCATCAGCAAGCTGCCGGTGAATCTAATCGGTCCACCCCTGTCGTCTCTTGTATATTCCTGGCGTGTTTGGAGCGAATCTCTGCGCCTACGGGTCAATCACCCGAATGGGGGGTTACCGAGTCACCCCATCCTGCGTAAATATCTGAAATAACAGGAATTAACACTCTTTTACTGTCCTTTTGAGCAGCGCGGGTCCTATCTTGGGACCAACAGTGGAGGTACGCGACATGCATGAGGACGTTCCCGAGCCGCTGCTCGAGCGGTTGTCAGCGGTAGTGACCGAACCTTTCAATGCTGCCAGCCTGCCGCTGCTGAATGAGCGCGGGCCGGCCGAGGAATGTATGCAACGCGAAGGCGCGTTTCTGCAGAAGAACGCAGTAGTGGCCACGGCGCTGCAGCCCGTGCCGCAGCCGCTGCCCAACACTCAGATCCGGGGTGGGCTCGCTCCGTGGCAGATCCGCAAACTGACAACGTACGTTGACGCCAACCTCGACCACACCATTACTACCCGGTGTTTGGCTGAAATCGCACGCTTGAGCTCATTTCACTTCTGCCGCGCGTTCCGCGACAGTTTTGGCGATTCCCCACACGGGTACGTGATCCGTCGGCGCATGGAGCGCGCGCAAGGGCTGATGTTGACAACCAACGCCTCGCTCGGTCAGATCGCAGCGGACTGCGGCCTGGCCGACCAGGCGCACTTCAACAAGCTGTTCCGCAAGTTTACGGGTGAGAGTCCCGGCGCGTGGCGCCGGGCACGGGTGAGCGGAACAGTTACAGGTCCACGGACAGCGAGACCTTGAACGTGCGGGGTGCGGCCAGGGCCAGGTAGTTGGCCCCCGGCTCGCCCCCGACCGACGCCCAGTAGTCCTCGTTCGTTACATTTTCGACGCTGCCACGCACAGTGATGAGTTTGTCCGCGGTAGATGTCGCCGGTGACGAATGATAATCGTTCTTATTCTCATTGTGTAGCGAATCTTCACGCCACAGGTGCACCGATCATTCGCGCACCGAATGCGGTGTATGTCCGATCTTCATTTGCCCTGTACCTACCGCCCGCGATTAGCTAAGCGCGTCATCGGGAAGGGGGAAAGACCGCATGCATCGGACCATTTTGACAATTTGTGGATGCGCGACGCTGGCAACCGCGTTGGCTCCGCAAATTGCACTGGCGGACGCCGACGAGAGCAGCGAGGCGCTCGCGGAAGTC
>JAXDQF010000210.1:0-3338 GCA_034668025.1 Gammaproteobacteria bacterium
GCACGAAGGTGAAGCGCCAGAACGTCAAGATGTCGGATCTGTTTGAGACGCTGAACGTGTATCTCGGATCGCTGTACGTGAACGACTTCAACAAGTTTGGTCGTACGTACCAGGTTCTGGCCCAGGCGGATGCGCCGTTCCGCTCGCACATTGAAGACATCCTGCCGCTGAAGACGCGCAATGCCGCTGGCGACATGGTTCCGCTGGGATCGCTGCTCGACGTCAAGGAAGCGTTTGGTCCTGATGTCGTACAGCGCTACAACGGGTATCGGGCTTCGGACATCAACGCAGGTCCTGCTCCGGGCTTCAGCTCCGGTCAGGCGCAGGCGGCGATGACCAAGATACTCAACGAGACCCTGCCGCACGGCATGGCCTTCGAGTGGACCGATCTCGCCTATCAGCAGACGCTGGCGGGTGGTTCGAGCCTGTTCGTATTCCCGCTGTGCGTAATCTTCGTCTACCTCGTGCTGGCCGCCCAGTACGAGAGCCTCACGCTGCCACTGGCCATCATCCTCATCGTCCCGATGTGTCTGTTGGCCGCAATCACCGGCGTGCTGCTCACGCATGGAGACAACAACGTCTTCACGCAGGTTGGACTCATCGTGCTGGTCGGATTAGCGTGTAAAAACGCAATCTTGATCGTGGAGTTTGCCAAACACCTGGAAGAGGAGCGCGGGCTCGATACAGTGTCGGCTGTGCTGGAGGCCGCTCGCATGCGCTTGCGCCCGATCCTGATGACATCCATTGCGTTCATCATGGGTGTTGTACCGCTGGTGCTGGCGGGCGGCGCCGGCGCCGAGGTCCGACATACGCTGGGCATCGTGGTGTTCGCGGGAATGCTGGGTGTCACGTTCTTCGGATTGCTCCTGACGCCGGTGTTCTATGTGTTGATTCGGCGGCTCGCCAAGCGCCAGCCCGTTGCGGGCGGCGGCGATGCGCCGGTTCAAATCGCTTCGGAGACACATTGATGTTTAGCTCTAAGTTGAAGGCCGACGCGTCCACCCGCGGGGGTGCAACCCCGCGCAGCGCTGTCACCCGTGGTGGCGCGCGTCGGCCGACCCTGGCCGTTGCCCTCTTCGTGGCTGCCACACTGGCAGGCTGCGCAGTAGGTCCCAACTATAAAAAGCCTGAAACCCCGGTGGCTCCGACC
This sequence comes from Gammaproteobacteria bacterium, assembly GCA_034668025.1. Classification (GTDB taxonomy): domain Bacteria; phylum Pseudomonadota; class Gammaproteobacteria; order Steroidobacterales; family Steroidobacteraceae; genus 13-2-20CM-66-19. The sequence goes on from JAXDQF010000210.1 coordinate 1,151, forward strand.
TACGGAGCCGCCGAGCCGGCGGTGTACACGTCGGAGCAGGCTCAAGTGCAGTTCTGGAAGCAGTTCGGCGACGAGACGCTCGACAAGTTGGTCGATGACTCCCTCAATGCCAACCACGATTTGCGCATCGCCGTAGGCCGACTGGCCGAAGCCCGCGCTGCGCGACATCAGTCGCTCTATGACCTGGGTCCGACAGTGACGTCCAGAGCGGGTCACAACACGCAGAAGTTCCCCGAGGTCCAGTCGGGAATCCCCTTCACGGCTTCCTACTACGATGTGGGTTTTGACGCGACGTGGGAGCTGGATCTGTTTGGCCGCGTGCGGCGGGAAAACGAGGCCGCGAAGGATCAACTTCAGGGCGCCGAGGCGAACTTGCACGATGCGCAGGTCTCGGTCATCGCTGAGGTGGCGCGCACGTACTTCGAGCTTCGCGGCGAGCAAAACGAGCTGGCCGTTGCCAAGCGCAACGTCGAGAACCAGCAGTCCACGTTCAACCTGACTGACGCCAGGTTGAAAGCGGGTCGTGGCACGGAGTTCGACACCTCCCGCGCCAGTGCGCAATTGAGCACAACACTGGCGACCATCGACCCGTTGGAAGCATCCGTTCAACGCTCGATCCACCGGTTGAGTGTATTGACCGGCCGTGACCCGAACGCCCTGCAGGGGCTGTTGAGCCCACAGGCGGCCCTCCCTGAGCTGCCAAAGACCCTGGCTGTCGGCGACCCGGGCGCCATGCTTCGTCGCCGTCCCGACATCCGGGTGGCTGAGCGGCAGTTGGCTTCCTCGAACGCCGAGATCGGCGTGGCCGTCGGCGACTATTTCCCCAAGGTCAGCTTCACGGGCAGTTTCGGGTTTGACGCTGCCACGCTCAATGGACTGGGAACGACTGCCAGCAAAGCCTATTCGATCGGCCCCGGCATCTCCTGGGCTGCCTTCGACCTGGGCCGTGTCCATGCCCGCGTAGCTGGCGCAAAAGCCCGCAACAGCACGGCCTTGGCACAATATGAAAAGACCGTTCTCGGCGCCCTGGAAGAGACCGAAAATGCCCTGGTAACCCACGCCCGTGCGCGGGACCAGCTCGTCCATGCCGCGGATGCCGCTCAATCGAGTGCGGCAGCCGCCAAACTGGCCCGGGTACGATACGAAGGGGGCATCGTCGACTTCCTGGAAGTCCTTGATGCGGAACGGACTCAGCTGGTAGCCGAAGACCAATTGGCCCAGACCCGGACCGCGACCGCCACCAGCCTGATTGCCGTGTACAAAGCATTGGGCGGAGGTTGGGAGGGGGCGCCTTTCCCGCGCTACACTCAGGCATCAAATTAGACGCACCCGGAAGGCTGCCATGCTCAACCTTGCTCGAGGCCCTTGGAACCCCCACATTGAGGTAACCGGGCGCGCGTCCCGCTCCTGGCCGGAGGCCCGTCGATGAATGCCAATGTGGTGGAACTGCCTGTTCTGGAAGAAAATTTTGCTACCTCGACCGTCAGCAAGTGCGAGGAGGAATTCACCCAGATAAGCGAGTCGCTGCAGCGCCGTGAGGGGTTACTGGCAGCCTCTGCAAAGGCCAGCCGGATGCTCCTCGAGGCCCCCGACGTGCGGGCTGTTGTTCCTGACGTGCTGCGCCTGATCGGCGAGTCCGCAGGCGTCGACCGTGTAAATCTCATGCTCTCGCAAGCCGGCCCGGGCGGTGAGCCCCTGTTGGTTGTTGCCAGCGAGTGGGTTGCCGAGGGCGTAGTTCCCCACTTGGAAGATCCCGCGACGAGCACCTGCGACGAGCGCGATTTTTCCGCGGTGTGCAGCGAGTTGCGCGCCGGCCGGAGTGTTTGTCTCAGCAAGAGCGACTCGGCAGCGGCGTATCCAACTGTGGGTTTTGAAGGCATTGGCACGAAGACCAAGGCCATTGTGCCGATCTTCGTGGGCGGCGAATTCACCGGAATCGTTGGTTTCGACAACACGAAGCAGCGCCGGGCAATCGACTCTGCCGAGTTGTCAGCGCTGGAGACAGCGGCAGGCGTCATCGGTGCTGCTCTTCACCGTGAGCGTCTCGTAGACGACGTGCGCCGCGCGCGCGAACGCGCTGCCGAAGAGAAAGTAACCGAGCTGGCGAAGGCGAATGCCGTTATCCGCGGCAACCTCGAGCGCCTGGCCAGCGAACCGGACCTGCACAGCTTCATGGGCCACATGTTGC
>JAXDQF010000211.1:0-9316 GCA_034668025.1 Gammaproteobacteria bacterium
GCCCGACTCTGGCCACTTGACCAGGTAGTCGTCAGCCCACACCGATTCAGCCGGCTCCTGGATGGCGCGCTCACGATACAGAGTATCGCTACCCTCTCCCGGTCGCGTATACCAAGAGAACAACGGAACGACGCAGACGCGATCCTCGCCGGCCCCGACTACTTCCGGGCCCGTATGCACGCCCAACGATTCGCATAATCGCAGAACGTCCTCAAACTTCTGGATTGAATCCGAGTGTTCCCCCTGCCGTATCCACAACTCGTGATTCCCGGGAACGAAGAATACGTGCTGGAAGCGCTCCAGGAAAACGTGAAACGTCCGGCGCAACACTTCTAAATCGTGACTCACGTCTCCCGCGACGATGAGCGCATCACTGCGATAGCTCTGCCGTGACAACTGTTGCAGCTGCCACAGATTGTCGCGGAAATCCGCGTGAACGTCCGATATCGCGAAGACCTGCATGCAGCTCATTCTGCACGCTCCCCTGCATCGGGACAGTCCTATTTTGGCCGCCTGCGGTGCGGTTCCCATGACCGTGCACGTCATATCGGCCACCGGGAATGCGATAACTGAGGAGGTAACCACAGTGGCTAGGGGGAGACAAAAAATATGCAAAGAATTCCGTGGGAGATCCGCCTGCGACCGGTGCCCATCCTGATTGCCATCGCGGTGCTGATGCTGGTGGTGGACATCGCAGGCTGTACCGACAATCCCCCGTATCGAAAGCTGGTGTTGGAGTCCCCTGCGGTGACCGCAGATTGCGGATCCCGCTTCGAACAGGCTCGTTGGGACGATTACCGGGGATACAAGGATCCGGACGCCGAGACTGATCGCGTTCGTGCCGTGATTCGAGGTGAGATCGACGGCGGCAGGAAGTCTCACAGCCCCTCCCCCTGCTGGGAGAACTCGGTAGAGCTTCATCCGGCCACGGCCGGCCACCCTGAATATAACCTCTACTCGGTGGAGTTCGACGACCAGGGCTGGCTGGCCAACACCATCAATGGCCAGATCCCGGAGCAGACTCAACTGACCCTGCTGATGGACTCCCTCAACCGGATGACGGGCCAGGGACCGGATGGCGGCCATCCCCTGCACATCGTCATCTTCGTGCACGGCTGGCATCACTCAGCCGCGCCGGACGACCGGAACGTGATTTCCTTTCGTCGCCTGTTGGAACACGCCGCGGTAGCAGAAAAAGCCCTGTGCATCGAGCGGCGCGGGCATTTCCCCGAATATGCTCACGGCACGGATGGCCACGGGTCTGCTGTGTGCGACGACGCTGAGCAGGTGCCTGTGTGGCTCAAAAAACGCCGCGTCGTTGGAATCTATCTGGGCTGGCGAGGCGACTCCATCGTGGGATCCTACATCGAGAACTTCTCGATCTGGGATCGCAAGCTGGCAGCCGAGACGGTCGCACTGGGATCCGTGCAGGAATTCTTTTCGCGCATCCACAGCTTCTATCAGGATCACGACTGCCACACCGAGCAATCCCGGTATCGCCTGACAGGTGAGCTGGCCAATTGCGTTGATGTACGATTGCTGACCGCGGGACACAGCTTCGGCGGCTTGATCACCTATCGCGCCCTGGCACCCCGCCTGATGATGGGAATAGCCGAGACCGATACGGATCACGGTACCGCCACTGGCGCTGCTGCGACCACGGCCCATGCCGGCGGCACGCACAGAAGCTCGGCATACGCAGTAGGCTTCGGCGATCTGACCGTGCTAATCAACCCGGCGTTTGAGGCAACTCGCTTCGAGCCTCTCGCACAAGCCGCCGTTGCGCGCCGCTACGTTGTCGCCGACCAGAGCTCCAAACAGAGGGCACAACTTCCCCTGCTCATCGTCGCAACTTCCAAGACCGACGGGGCCACCGGGACCGCATTCCCGTTGTTCCGTAGATTCTCAACACCTTTTGAGCGCGCGTCCGGCGCTGAGCGCAGTACCAACATTCGAACGATCGGTTGGGAGTCCCGCTACAAGACGCACGAAATCAAGGTCGAGCCGAGCGTCAATGCGTGCAACACAACCGGCGACATGAACTTTACGCAGCGTCTGGCAGCTGAAGCTCAGTGGTCAGAAAATCAAAGAAGCACTCAATACGCGGGCTTCAACGACAAGACGTTAGCGCTGTGCGACTCGCTGGTGCTTTCGAGCGAGCAGCGCACGTGGAGTGTCGGAAACGGTGACCGACGTCCACCTGCCTACATGCCGCTGTGGATCGTTCAAGCGGACAAAACGGTGATAGACGGCCACAACGATTTCCTGAACGATCATTTCGTCGACTTCATTCGTCAGGTGTATTACACAATCCTGCGCGACGGGGACGACAAGATGGATGAGATGCGGGAGCGAAGTCAGCAGGTGGCGCACGCCGCGCCCTGACCCTCTCGAGTGGCGTGCCGTCGGAGCGCAGGGTGATCAATGTTGCGCCGACCACGGGTGTCCCCGGATTCATCGTTGCTGTGACGCTCGGGTCCGCACCAGGCCCACAAAGGATCGCAGCTGCATCAGATTGACTCCCCCCGTTACGTGCAGGCATAGGACGTAAGCAAGGATCGCCAGAACAGCTCGTGCGATTTCGTCCAACGCCGTTGCTGCAAAGCACACGCCTGCCATAGCCGCGCCGGACAACAATGCAGAGGCCAACTTGCGGATAGGAATGGTGGCAAGGATGTCCTTCGGAAGCATCCACAGAGCACCGATCACCATCAAGACCTCACTGATCACCGTGGCAACACACACACCGAGGCCGCCATTGGCAAAATGCAGCTGAAACCATCCGATGAGCAGCGGATCGAGTGCCGCGCTTACAATGACCGATCCCAACTGCACCACCGTCCAACCGTTCTGACGCCCTGAAGCGACCAGGCACGAGCCCATGACCATGCTGAAATAAACCATGAATACGTATGGCGCGAGAATCCGCAGATCATCGGCCGCCGGGCCGAAATCCCGCTGACCGAAGATCGAGACACCCACTTGCGGAAACAGCCCGCATCCCAGGGCGACGGGAACGACAAAGATCGAGACTGCATAGAGCGCGTCGGCTGCGGTCTTGCGGAATGCGTCCTGGCTCTCCAGCTTCAGGCGGCACAGGGTGGGATACAAAGCAGCGATGAGCGCCGCAGCCGGGTAAGTGAGTATCCCCACCAGCTTGCGAGCAGCGGCATACCACCCCATGCTTTCAGGGGCCGCAAACTTGGACATCAAGGCGGCGTCGATGAGGGGCTGCAGCATGAGGACGAGGCCGAAAACAATGAAGGGATGGCCGGCGCGGAACAGTTCTTTTACGACGCTCCAGCGAACTGAGAGTCTTGGCACCTGCATCCGCGGCAGCATCTTCAATACAAACGCCATGCCAAACGCCGCACATGCAACCTGGACGATCAGGAGGACCTCCAGTCCAATGCCTGCCAGGAGCGCTGGAACGACGATTGCCGCGCTCAACAGCTGCCAGCCGACATACGAGGCTGCCGCGAAATCAGTCCGTTCGAAGCCGCGGAACACATCCTGACAAGCAGCCGTCACGGTCGCGAAGGTCGAACCGAGTATCGCAAGCGCAATCACGGCGATAAAATCCCTGTCGTACCCCGCCAGCGCGCACAGAGCCGGCACGGCGATCAACGCTGCCGCGGACGCGCACACGCGAAACGAGATCCCGCTGCCTAACAGCTCGCCAGCCGCCGAGCGCTGCGTGGCCACCTTCCCTGTCAGTACGTTCGACTGGCCCCACTCGACAAACAGGAATACAAACGAGGTAAACGTCAGGGCCTGGTAGAACCGACCGAAGCTCACCGAGCCGAGTGAGCGTGCGGCCACTGCGTTGACCAGGATGGATATCGGCGTGACGATGGCCTGCGCAACCACCAGCAGGCTGGTGTTGCGGAACACCCGGGATGCGCTCAACGGCTGCGATTCAGATTGAGCGCTCATAGCTTCAGTCAGCGCGATTCGAGCCAATCCGAGATCACTTCACGCAGTCGCGCGCGCTCCCGTTCGCCGGAGAACAAATGATCGGTTTCAGGAAAGAACTCCAGCCTGAGCTTACCGCCGGCGGATGCCTCAGGAAACGCGTCGAGCATCTGTTGTTTGTAGGTATGGCGAACCGAAACAGAGGTAAAGACAGACAGCATCCGGACGCCCTGTGCAGCGGCACCCCGGTAGGATCGAACGAGATACGAGCTGAATCGAAGGTTCTGCAGCGTCAGACCATCGAGCTCCGTTTTCGGCCGAACGCTGTTCAGGAGGTGAGTCGACATCAACCTGACCAGTCCGCTTCGGCCGGTGGCCACACTGATCCAGTTGCGCACGTTTCTCAACCGCTGGATCACATAGTAGAGATAGTAACGAAGCGTCGGCGGCAACGTCGGATCCATGAGAACCAACCCAACCACTCGCGGGTCCGTATGTCCATACAACACCGCGTGATCGGCACCAGAGCACAGTCCCACCAGAATGAAGCGATTCACCTGGTGGTTTTTTTCGAGCGAGTCGAGCACTTGCCGGATGTCTGCCAGGCTGTCGGCCAGGGGCGAGGAGCCGTCGCTGCGCGGCTTGCTGTCACCAATTCCGGCGAAGTCGAACCGCACCACCATGCGACCGCTCTTCGCCAGATCGCGCGACAGAGAGACATACATACGATGATGCCCTACCCTGTGCACGATCCCGGTGTTGAGGATGACGATGGCCGGCTCGTCCTTTTGATGAGTCGACGGCGGGCGGGTCACGATACCCACCAGGGAGTGCTGCCCCAGGAGCACGGCTTGCTCCTTGTACGTGACGTCTATCGCAGCCATTCTTCAATTCGCTGGATAGCGGGCACGGGCAAGGCGCCCGAAGTCGTAATGGACTCGACCCAAGGGCACGCTGCGGAAACAAATTCGACGGGTATTCCCAACTGCTCATGGGAAGGCGAACGCTCCGTCACCAGCATCATCGAGCGGTGCGGCAGGCCTGCAAGATTGGATCGCAGGTCAATGGAGCGAAGATCGCGCAGCATGTGAGCGCCGATCTCGTTCCCGGACGGTGTATGCAAACTCTCCACGTATTGTTCGCCCGATACAATCGGGTCCCACAATACCAACGCATCAACCTCAGACCCGTGCCTGGAAGCGACGCTCACGGCGATGTTGGCGCCCGCACGCAGTCCGATCAAGGCGACTTTCGCAGTGCCCGCGATATCCTTCAGCGCTTCAATGGCCGACGCGGCGTCGGAGTTGGACCCAACCAGGTCAGCCTGCTCCGTTTCGCCCGCTGAATCTCCGGTCCCGAAATAGTCGAATCGCAGGGTGTGATAGCCCGCTGCGGCCAGCCTGGCGGCCAGTTGTCGCATGGAGCGGTGAGCGTAGATATATTCACTGCCCAAGGGATAACACAGAACCGCCGCGCGGGGCTTGCCACGCGAAGGGGCCGCCGGCTCGTAAATACCGAACAGGCGTCGCTCAGCAGTTCCTATGAATAGCGGGTTCAACGAGAGCTCGCATCCGAGCCGGGTGACTCCGGGTCGAGACTCCTGGCCACGTCACGCAGGTTGTGGAAGAACAGTGTGCGGGGGTCCAACCGGCGCCCCGTTCGCTTCTCGACTATCTTAGCCACTCGCAGCGACAACAACGAGTAGCCGCCCAGCTCGAAGAAATTGTCGAGTGCGCCCACCCGCTCAATCTTGAGAACGGTCTGCCAGGCTTCGGCGAGGATGCGCTCCACGGGGGTTGCGGGCAGCTCATCCGCCACTTTCTCGACAGCCTGGCCGGCAAAGGGATCGGGCAGCGCCGCACGATCGACCTTGCCATTGGGAGTGAGCGGCATCGATACCAGCGTCACAACGATGGAGGGGATCATGTAGTCCGGCAATTGGTTGCGCAGGAAACGTTTCAGATCGGTGATTGTCACGTCGTCGCCTTCGTGGAAGGTCACATAAGCGACGAGCCGCGGGTCTTCCGGTCCGGCTTCGCGTACCGCGGCCACTGCTTGTTGAATCGCCCGGTGCGCTCCCAACGCCTTCTCGATCTCACCCAACTCGATACGGAACCCACGGATCTTGACCTGGTGATCCGAGCGCCCCAGGTGGTATAGCTTGCCGTCGGAGCCCCAGCGGCCCAGATCTCCCGTCCTGTACAGGCGAGCGTCCGGCCCCCGCGAGTACGGATCGGGAATAAAGCGCTCAGCCGTCAAATCCGGGCGCTGGTGATAACCGATCGCCACCCCTGCCCCGCCGATGCAGATCTCGCCGGTCACTCCGATGGGTGCAACTCGGCCGACGGCATCCAGGATGTGGACCTGGGTGTTGGCAATCGGCCGACCGATATTGATCGGCGCCGACCCGCGCTCAACCTGTTCAACAGTCGACCAGATCGTGGTCTCCGTCGGGCCATACATGTTCCACAACTCGCTGACGCGCTCCAGGATGGCATCGGCCAGGCTGCGAGACACCGCTTCGCCGCCACACAGCGCCCGGCAGCGTTTATTTCCCTGCCAACCTGCTTCTATGAGCATCCGCCAGGTGGCGGGTGTGGCCTGCAGAAGGGTCGCACCGCTCTTGTCCAGCAGCTCAGCCAATGTGGCGCCGTCGGTTGCCACCTGCTTAGACACCAGTTCGATACGAGCGCCCACAATCAACGGGAGATATAACTCCAGGCCGGCAATGTCGAAAGAGACGGTCGTGACGGCAGCCAGCACATCCGATGCCGACAAGCCGGGGCGTTCACGCATGGAGCTCAGGAAGTTAGCCAGCGCTCCGTGGGACACGACAACGCCTTTGGGCCGCCCGGTTGAACCAGACGTGTAAAGGACATACGCAGCGTCGTTTGGACCCGGTGCGTCCGGTAGATTCGCCTGTGAACCCTTCGGTACTGCGGCTGCATCGACCACCGCGATTCCGGCAGGTAACTCGAGTCCGGACGGCAGGTTTCCCGCGCTGAGGAGCACCTTTGCGCCACTGTCCGCCAGCATGTACGCGAGCCGCTCGACCGGAAACTCAGGATCAAGGGGCACGTAGGTGGCACCCGACTTCTGCACCGCGAGCAGGCTGATGAGCAGCAGTGGCGAGCGTTGCATGCATACGCCCACCATCTCGCCCCGTTGTGCTCCGGCTGACACGAGAACGCGTGCCAACTCGTTGGCGCGTGCATTCAGCTCACCGTAGGTAAGGGAGCTGCCTTCGAAGCTGATTGCAACATTGTTCGCAGACTCGGCGGCCTGGGATTCGAACAGCCGCGGCAAGGTCGCCGCAGATGCAAATGAAACCGCCGTTGCGTTCCAGGATTGCAGGCGGTCCCATTGCTCCGCAGGCAGCGTGGGAAGGCGGCTGATCCGCGTATCAGGTGCGGCAGCGGCAGCCTCCAGGATCGTAAAGTATTGCCCGACCAGGCGCTCGATGGTGGCCGGCTCGAACAGGTCCGTGTTGTATTCGACCGTCAGGTTGTGCGTGACCTCGGTATCCACGGCAAAAGTCAGCTCAAACTGGGCTCCCCCGCGATCGAGGATGACCGGTTCCCAACTCAGCCCCGCGATCTCGATATCGCGCATGGGCGCGTTGCCCACATTGAACATGACCTGCGCCAGGGGTGCGCGACTACGGTCGCCCCGCTGCCCGATCTCCTGTACGAGCCGGTCAAATGACACATCCTGGTTGGCAAACGCATCCAGGGCCGTTGCGCGGATGCGGGCCAGCAACTCGCCAAATTCCGGGTCGCCCTGCAGATCCGCTCGCAACACCACCGTGTTGACGAACGTACCGATCAGGCCCTCGATGGCGCTGTGGGTGCGATTGGCGACCGGCACACCGATCGGAATATCTGTCTGGCCTGAGATCCGCTGCAGAAGCGTGGCGAAGCCCGCGAACAGAGCCATGAACAGGGTGCTCCCGGCACTGCGTGCCAGGTTGCCGATGGCGGCGAACAGATTCGGCGGAATCTGCCGCAGGTAAAACGATCCGTTCATCGTCCAGACTTTCGGACGCGTGAAATCGGTCGGCAGATCGACCGTCGGCAGGTTCGCCAGCTGCCGGGTCCAGAAACCGAGTTGCTGATCGAATTGCGCCTGCGAGTTGCCGCTGCGCTGCCAATGCGCATAGTCGAGATAGCTGACGGGCAGCGGTTCCAGCACAGCGATGGTGTCGGCCCGTCGCTGGTTATAGAGGATCGAAATCTCGCGGCCGAAGACACCCATGGACCACTGGTCACCGGCAATGTGATGCAGCACGAGGCCGAACAGGAAGGAGTCGTCAGCGATTTTGATCAATCGCGCCCGCACGACCGGTTCGTTGCCGAGATCGAACACCCGGCGCAGATCCGTATTGACGAGTTCCTCGCCTGCGGAGTCTGCGTCCGGACGTCCGGTAAGGTCGTGCAGGAGCAGGTTTCCGGGGCCCCACGGTTCAATGACCTGATGCGGCCGATCGTCGATCAACCGAACCCGCGACCGCAGGATCTCGTGCCGCGCGCACAGCTCGTCAAAGCTGTCTGACAGGGCAGCTATATCGGCCTTGCCGCGGATCCGCAGGGCGACGCCCATGTTGTATGCGGTTGTGGCCGGGTTGATTGTCTGAATGAGCCACATGCGCTCCTGCGAGTAAGACAGCGGCGCAGGGCGTCCCTCCCAGTTCAATCGCATGATTGCGGCACTGTCGCGCGCTGCCCCGGTCGCCAGTGCCGCATCGATTCTGGCGGCCAGCGACTCCAGCGTCGGCGCGTCAAACAAGGTCTTGAGCGGCAACTCCAGATGGAAAACATCGCGCACACGCGCAACTACCTGGAGCGCCAGCAGAGAGTGGCCCCCGGAGGCAAAAAAGTCGTCCTGCAGTCCGACGCGTTCGAGGTTGAGAACTTCGCCCCAGATGGCGGCGAGCTGTGTTTGCGTTGGCGTCCGCGGCGGTTCGTAGCGAATCTTCTGCTGGTCTACGCCCTGGGGCGCCGGTAGTGCACGGCGGTCCAGCTTCCCGCTGGGAGTGAGGGGCAACTCGGGCAGCGTGACGTACAGCGAGGGGATCATGTACTGCGGCAAGCGCTCGGTCAGCGAGCGGCGCAGGTCCGCCACGTCCATCGGCTCATCCGTGCGGCTTACGATGTAGGCCACCAGCGATTTGCCTGCGACCGCATCCTCGCTCACGGCCACCGCGGCCTGCTCTATGCCGGCGTACTCTTTAAGCGCCGCCTCGATCTCGCCCAGCTCGATCCGGTGGCCGCGTACCTTCACCTGCTGGTCGACACGACCCAGGTACTCGAGCGAGCCGTCCGCCCGCCAGCGCACGAGGTCACCGCTGCGATACATGCGGGTGCCCGCTTCGCCGTATGGGTCTGCTACAAAACGTTCCGCC
>JAXDQF010000212.1:0-2827 GCA_034668025.1 Gammaproteobacteria bacterium
AACAGCGCCTTCACGTGCTATCTCCAGGAGAGACCGCGCCGGAGCCCACGGCTGGCCAGCGGTTATTTGCGCCCACGTAAAGCGCTTCGCTGCGACTCAGGACCGCCGCTGTGCCGCCGGTCTTGGCAGGATCGGTCCCCTCATACCGTTTGAGCTCGAGTCTGCCGATCTGATTACGATGCACCTCATCAGGGCCATCCGCCAGCCGCAATAGCCGCGCGGTTGCGAACGCCGCGCCCAGGAAGTGATCATCGTTCGTTCCTCCTCCGCCAAACGCCTGGATGGCCCAATCGATGATTTTCTGCGCCATCAGGGGGGCCGCGACCTTGATCATTGCAATCTCCTGGCGGGCTTGCTTGTTGCCGACGTGATCCATCATCCAGGCCGCCTTCAAAGTGAGCAAACGCGCTTGCTCGATTTCGATCCGCGCCTCGGCAATGCGCTCCAGCGTCACGGTCTGATCCGCCAGAGCTCTACCAAAACTGACGCGTAGCGTGGCGCGGCGGCACATGCGCTCCAATACGCGCTCCGCGAGTCCAATCAACCGCATACAGTGGTGGATACGTCCGGGTCCCAGGCGCCCCTGCGCAATTTCGAAACCTCGTCCCTCGCCTAACAGAATATTGTCTACGGGCACCCGCACGTCGTCCAACCACACCTCTGCGGCTCGATCGGGAACAGCGTAATAGCCCAGAACAGGCAGGGCCCGCACAACTTTCACTCCCGAAGTCGCCTTCGGCACCAGAATCATGGACTGTTGCTCATGACGGTTGACAGCGTTGGGATTTGTCTTTCCCATGACAATGAGAATCTGACAGCGCGGATCAGTCGCGCCCGTCGTGTACCATTTGCGACCATTGACCACGTACTCATCACCCTCCCTTTTGATGGTAGTGGCGATGTTGGTGGCATCGGACGATGCCACTTCCGGCTCGGTCATAGCGAAGGACGATCTAATCTCGCCCCGCAGCAATGGCACGAGCCAGTGCTTCTTCTGGGCTTCGCTGCCGTAGCGATGCAGAGTCTCCATATTGCCGGTATCCGGCGCGGAACAATTGAACACCTCCGGCGCGAGAAGCGACCGGCCCATGATCTCGCACAGAGGCGCGTAGTCCAGATTGTTCAAGCCCGCGCCGTATTCGGGATCGGGCAGAAACAGGTTCCATAATCTCGCCGCGCGTGCGATGGGCTTCAACTCTTCGGTTACGGTATTGACCACCCATGGGCCATTGCGCTCGGCTTCGAGATAGAACCGCTGCTCGTTCGGATAGACATGTTCGCTCATGAATGTCAGCAGCCGCCCGCGCAACTCCTGCACCTGCGTGCTCATCGTCAGGAATTCCATTATTTGCTCGCTCTGATCTTCTGCAGTGAACGACTCAGCCGCGGATGATGGCGCCGCTCAACGCAGCGCCCGCCGCAGGATCTTTCCGGATGCCGTCTTTGGCAATTCCTCCCTGATCTCGACACAGCGGGGATATTTATACGCCGCCATCCGCGTGCGGCAAAACTCCACCAAGTCCTGAGGATCAACCTTCATCCCCGTTTTCAGGCTGACAATGGCTTTGACAGTTTCGCCTCGGTACTCATCTGCGATTCCCACCACCGCCGCTTCACGTATCGAGGGGTGTGTGTACAGCACGTCCTCCACCTCGCGGGGCCATACCTTGTAGCCGGAGCTGATAATCATGTCCTTCTTGCGATCGATGAGGTAGAACCAGCCATCCGCGTCACAGAAGGCGATGTCTCCGGTCCGAAACCCGTCGGCGCGCATGCTTGCTGCGGTCTCAACCGGGTTCTGCCAGTAGCCAGGTGCAACCATTGGCCCCTCGATGACCAACTCCCCGGGAGTGCCCGAAGCAACCGCAACGCCGTCTTCGTCAACCACTCGCGCTCGAACGCCCGGCGCGGGAAGCCCCACGGACAGTCCACCTCCCACCGGACTGACCGGTGCCCGCTTACCCAACGGGACGATATGCGTCGGGGCCGTCGTCTCCGTGAGGCCGTAGCAGTTGTGTATGTAACGGCCGAAGCGGCGCTCGAACTGCTCAACAAAACCAGGAGGCACCGCGGCTCCGCCGGAATACACTTTCTCCAGGCTGGCGAGGCTGGTGGCCGTAGCCGCAGGATGATTGTATATGGCGATGAACGCGGTGATTGCGGCCACGACAAATGTCGGCCGCCACTCCTGGATGGCATCCAGAACCACCCCGGCATCGAAGCGATAGGTCAGGATCAAGGGCGCAGCCATGACCAGCGCGGACCCCAGGCACGCCACGATCCCGGTAATGTGAAACAGCGGTGCGACCCCCAACAGCGGCTCCCCTTCCCGCAACTGGGCCACGTTGCAGAACGAGTTTGAGTTGAATGCAAACGCGCCATGCGTGATTATCGCACCCTTCGGCAATCCGGTCGTGCCAGAGGTATAGACCAGCAGCGCGCTATCGCGGCCAGCCGGTTCCGCTCGTGCGGGTGGCGCGGCCGTCTCCATTGAGGAAAATCTTGTTAGATCGCCACCTGCGCAGCTCTGCGCGGGAGGCAGGACGCGCACATCGAAGCGGGATTGAAATTCCCCTGCCGTGACCCGGATCAGGATTTCCGGCAACACGCCGGGGTCCACATTTCGCACCACGCTTGCGAACAGATCCTCCAGGCACAGGAGCGCCCTGGGCCGGCAATCGGCGAAGATCTGCGACACCTCCCGCTCCCGGTTCATCGGGTTGACTGGGACCGCGATACCACCGATTTTCCATGCTGCGAGCAGCCCAATCACGAAATGAGGCATGTTCTGCAAGTAGATTGCCAGCCGGTCGCCGCTGCTGAATCC
>JAXDQF010000213.1:0-14630 GCA_034668025.1 Gammaproteobacteria bacterium
GACGCTGGACCTGAATGCGAACCAGCAGGCACAACTTCGGGTTCTGCTGCTATGGCAAAGGGATGAAATGCAGCGTGTGTGGAACGACACGACGCTTACGGCGGCAATGCGCGTGCACGCGACCCAAGCTATCAGCGGTGCGACGGCGAACCGCATTCGCGCGATGCTGACGGAGCAGCAGCGCAAGAGATACAACCCGCCCCCAGCACCACACGACAACCCGGTGCGGGCGGACTCGGCCAGTGTTGAATATTGGATGAACATGGAGGGAGCTCGAAAATGAATGGTGTGTTGCGAACCCTGGTCGTGGCCGTCGGGACCGTGTTGGCGGTTGCGGCGCATTCCCAGCAACCATCGCGTTATATCGCGGGCGCGATGCCGGCCAGTGCGCGGAATTACTATGCCTCCCTGTGGGGCGTGGACCAGTTGACCGCTCAATTGGCGGAATCCGGTCAGCTGGTGCGTTTCAGTTACCGGATCGTCGACAAAACACTGGCAAAGCCGCTGCTCGACAAGGTTTCCAACCCGAGCCTGCTCGATGAGCGCGCGCATGCGGTGCTGGCGGTGCCGACAATGGAAAAGGTGGGGCCGCTGCGCCAATCAGGAGCGGCGGAGGTCGGAAAGACTTACTGGGTGCTGTTTTCGAACCGTGGCAACGTCGTCCACGCCGGCGATCGTGTGAGCGTCGTCGTAGGTTCCTTTCGCGTCGATGGGCTCGTTGTCCAGAAATAGTCAATAAGAAGCTATACAGGTGTCAGTCATGACTCGAAACACGGTCGTCCCCATGTTGGCCCTGGCGCTCGCCACGACTCTCGCGCAGGGCGCAGAAAAACCCGCCAGCACGGCCAGGATGAGCGCGGCGGCGATTGTCGAGCGCAACATTGCCGCGCGCGGCGGGCAGAGCGCCTGGCATGCGGTGCAAACTCTTTCCTGGTCCGGAAAGATCGAAGCCGGCGGCAACAATCAGCGCTACATCAAGGCGCCCGGCATGCCGGCGCCGCCCCCCAATCCGAACCCTGCCGCCCAGGTACAACTGCCCTTCACATTGGAAATGAAGCGCGGCCACAAAATGCGGCTCGACCTGCAGTTCAACGGCCAGACCGCGGTGCAGGTCTATGACGGCACACAGGGTTGGAAAATGCGCCCCTTTCTGAATCGGCACCAGGTCGAACCGTTCACCGCGGAGGAGGCCAGGACTACGGCCGACCAGCCGGACATCGACGGCCTGCTGATTGACTACGCCAGCCGTGGCACGCAAGTCGATGTCGAGGGCATCGAACAGTTGGACGGCAAGCCGACCTACCGGCTGAAGCTCACCTTCAGGAATGGCCGCGTACTGCGCGATTGGCTGGATGCGCAATCCTTCCTCGAGGTCAAAATCGAGGGCACGCCACGCCGGCTCGACGGCAGGATGCACCGGGTAGCCATCTATCTGCGCGACTATCGCAACGTGGGCGGGATTCAGATTCCGCACCTGATCGAGACCACGGTGCAAGGTGTGGAGCGGACGGAAAAGATTGTGATCGAGAAGGCGGCGGTGAATCCCCACGTCGACGATTCGCGATTCGCAAAGCCGGTGTGAGCGGGCGATGACTGGCACAATCCCAAGTTGGGTCCGGACGCTCGCGGTCTGCGGCGTATTGGTGCTGATCCAGACAGACGCGCTAGCCGACGACGACGCGTCCGAGCATCATGCACACGCCGCCAGGCGCACAACAATCTCTACGACCCAACAATACGCAATACCGGATGTACGACTGATTCGTGACGACGGAGTGGGCGTGTTGCTGCCAGCGGAAATGGATGATGGGCGTCCGGTTGTGGTCAATTTCATCTTCACCACCTGCGGCTCGATCTGCCCGCTGATGAGCCAGGTGTTTGGACAATTCCAACGCAAGCTGGACACCGATGCCAGACAGCCGCACCTGCTCTCGATCTCGACGGACCCGGAAGAGGACACTCCCGGCAAGCTTCGCCAGTATGCGCACAGATTCGGCGCGCGCGACGGCTGGAATCACTACACGGGTACGGTCGAAGCCAGCCAGAGCGCGCAACGGGCCTTCGATGTCTATCGCGGCGATAAGATGAGTCACACGCCGGTTACACTGATGCGCGCGGCGCCTGGCCGCCCCTGGCTGCGCATCGAGGGCTTCCTGACTCCCGACGAGCTCCTGCAGCACTATCGCCAGCTGCTTTCCACGAGATGATGATGCGGGCGCCATACGCCCGGCCGCTTCGCTTGCGCGTCCTTTGCGCGGTATTCGCGCTTCTGGTAGCCGCGACCACGCATGCAGGTGTTGGCGAGACAATCTATCGCCAAGGGATACTGTTGTCCGGGGAGCCTCTGCAGGCTGAGCGCGAGCCCGGAATGCACATCGAGGGAACTACGGCTGCGTGTATCAACTGTCACCGCCGCAGCGGCCTGGGCATGACCGAGGGCAGGCGCGCGATCCCGCCAATCGCCGGCCGGTATTTATTCCACCCACGCGCCGCCAATGCGGATGAGCTCGATCTGCCGTTCGTCGAGGGAATGAAGGCCGACCGCGATCCGTATGACGAGGCGACGCTGGCTCGCGCCATTCGCACGGGTGTCGGCGCCGACGGTCAACCGCTCAGCTATCTGATGCCGCACTTCCAACTCGATGACGTTCAGATGGCATCACTCATCTCTTACCTGAGAAGCCTATCACCCGGACCCGTGCCCGGGGTGACCCCGTCCGTGTTGCATTTCGCGACCATTATCACCCCCGATGCGGATCCAGTGAAACGCGACGCAATGCTCGAGGTACTCACGAAGTTCTTTGACGACAAAAATCGCTATACGCGCGCTGAGAGTCCCCGCCTGCATTCATCCCGCCGCATGATGTTCAAGGTCAACCGGCACTGGGAGCTGCACGTCTGGCAACTGGCAGGCGCGCCGCAGACTTGGGAAGCACAGCTGCGTGACAAGTTGGCAACCCAGCCGGTGTTCGCGGTGATCTCGGGTCTGGGCGGCCGAACGTGGGAGCCGGTGCAACACTTCTGCGAGGCAGAGGGCCTGCCTTGTCTGTTTCCTAACGTCGATCTGCCTGTCGACCGACAGAGCGACTTCGACAGCCTGTACCTCTCGAAAGGCGTGCTGCTCGAGGCGGAATTGATCGCGCACAATCTGAGAGCAAGCAAAGCCGGGGCATCCATTCACCGGGTAGTGCAGATCTACCGGGCGAAGGACATTGGCAAAGACGCCGCTGCGGCACTACGCGCGGCGTTGCACGATGAGGCCATGACCGTAGTCGAAATGACTCTCGGCGCGGGAGCGTCCGGCCACGAGCTCAACGCGTTGCTCGCAAAGTCTCAACCAAACGACATTTTGGTGTTGTGGCTTCGCAAGGCGGATATCGCCGCCCTGGGGCACCCTCCCCCGCGAGTCGCGCGAGTATATTTGTCAGGACGGATGGCGGGCTTGGAACAGGCCCCGCTGCCCGCGAAATGGCGTGGCCTCACGCGGATGGCCTATCCATTCAATCTGCCGGATCGCCGTCGAGTGCAGGTCGACTATCCGCTGGGTTGGTTCCGGATGCGGCAGATTCCGGTGGTGGCGGAACAGGTACAGGCGGATACCTATCTCGTCTGTGCCATTGTCTCCGACGCAATCAACCACATGGTCGACACCTTCGTTCGAGACTATCTTGTGGAGCGAATCGAAGAGCTGCTCGAGCATCGCATCATCACTGGCTACTACCCACGGCTCGCCCTGGCGCCGCAACAGCGATTCGCATCGAAGGGTGGCTACATCGTTCGCTTCCGCGACAGCAATGGCACCAGTCTTACTCCCGAGGGCGATTGGACGGTGCCGTAACGCCGCCCGGGTTCCTGCGACCGGCCGTGCCGCAGTCGCCGAGTCGGATTGCAACAATGGTTGAATGAGTTGCCTCGTGCGACAGGAACGCCTCGCTCTCGTTTTGGTAACTCGTGTCGCTGAGGACGGTAATGCTATCGCGCATCGCCAGCACTGCGCCGTCGGGAGCCGTGCAACGCCAGCTCGCCTCATAACGCTGACCTTCCTGCCTCAGGGACTCGAACACACAACCGCGCCCCTGCAGCTCGGCGAGCTTGCGCTTGAATTCGGCGGTCGGATCGCTACATTTGCGCACGGTAGCGGTCCGCGGCTTGCCGCCGCCGCTGTTAATCCGGGTCCGCCGGTATTCCCACAGACCCGGCCGCAGTTGCGGCAAGGCCGCCGCGTCAGCTGGGGGGGCTGGCCTGGCCGCACCTGCAGCATTGGCCGTTGGCTGCGCTCCCCGCCCGGGAGTAACCAGCAAGCATGCCAACAACGTCAACACGCCGGGTAACCTGCAGCCTGCCATCGGAGATCCTCCATACAACCAGAAGTAGTATAACGCCCGCGGGCAGAGTGTGACCGGGTTCTCACTGGGAGCGCGGCTCGGTTGGGCTCCTAGATGCAGTCGTTAGCGCCGCCGGCCCGCAATAGGTAAAAATCGAGCCACGACCCAGGGGCAGGCGCATGCGCATTTCTCGTTTGCTGTTCATCGTGTTCCTGTTGAATTCGCCGTTGCTGCGGGCGGACCCGCTGCGCTACGAATTCCTGCTGCTGCCGAGCGCATCGGGCGTAGGCACCATCGACCGCCGGGCTCCCAACACCCAGCTGGACGACGAGGTGTTGCAGGCAGACATGATCCTGAGCCTGCAGAAGGGTCCGCTCAAACTGTTCGGTGAATACCTGCTTTCGGACCACGAGGGGGACTTGGAGCGCCTGCAGCTCGGCTGGCAGTTGTCCGATGACACGGTGTTGTGGATTGGCCGCTTCCACCAGCCCACCAGCGTCTGGAACCACGATCATCACCATGGTCAGTACCTGCAGACTTCCATCACCCGGCCGTCAATCGATGAATGGGAGGACCTCGGCGGCGTAATACCGCAACACTTTACCGGCGCCCTCCTCGAGTCAGGCCGCACGGTGCTCGGCAGCTGGAAACTGCGGACGGCGGCGGCGGTCGGAGTGGCCCCGCAGATCACGCCTCACGGGCTCGAACCCTTCGACCTGCTCCATCCTGACTCGGACCGGCACCAAATGGGCTATCAGGCACGCGCCTCCCTGCACCCCGGTGATTTCACCGAGACCGGAGTGGGCATCGTCCTGGCCAACGACGAGCTGACCGCGGTCGGGCCCCCGCCCCCTTGGTTACCGAATTTCGACCACGTCAATCTCAAGTTGGTTGGCCTGTTTGCAATTTACGCGCCTTCCGACTGGAAGATCACCAGCACCGTCTACTACGCGGATACAAAACTCTACTACGGCCCGGCGCGCAAGGACGACAGCTTCATCGTGGGTTACGTCGAAGCCGAACGCAACTTCGCGTATGACCTGACAGGTTTCGTTCGATGGGAAGACTCGTACGGAGCGAACAGCTCTCCGTACCTGCATCTATTCGAACAGTTCGCACGGTCCCGGCGGGTGGCCGGGCTCAGGTGGGATTTCGTCGAACGCCAGGCGCTGACGGTGCAATTCACGAATTCACATACCCTGGATGGGCGCTATTCCGACATCCGGCTGCAATGGAGTGCGGCGTTCTTTTGATGAAGCGACGTGCACCCCAACTCGTAATCCTGTTGTGCCTGTGGGCACAGGTGTATGCAGCCTCGCATACGCTCGTGCTGGTGGTGCGCGCTGACAGCAAGGTGACCGCTCTTGACTCCCTGACCGTGCGCAAGCTGTTCCTCGGCCTGCCGGTGTTGATCGATGGCACGCCGCTGCACCCCCTGCGAAACCGCAGCGATTCGCAACTCGACCCGATCTTCCTGCAACAGATTGTCGCGATGTCGCAATCGGCCTATGACCGGCAGATCCTGATCGGGGTAAACCGCCAGGGCTGGCTGCGGCCGGTCGAGGTCAATTCGGGCAGCCGGCTGATCGAAACGTTGTATGCCGACCCCAGTGCAGTCACGTTCATGTGGCTACAGGACGTCGCCCACAATCCGAAGGTGCGCGTCATCAGGGAGCTATGGAGCGATTGATGAACACTTTGCGCCTGCGGCTGCTCGGTGTGGTCCTGGTGATCCACGCGGCGCTGGTTCCGTTGTTGTATCTCGGCGTGACCGCGATCGTGACGGACGGCTACGCCGAATTGTTCGTGAACCCGGCGCGCTCCTACAGTCAACTGGTTGCTGACGAGCTTGAAGCAAGCTCCACGGACAGATTTGAGCCGCGTGCCATCGAACTGCTGGATGGCGTGCTGCTGACCGGCCAGGTGGTGTTTGCTGAGATCATCGATGGCAATCGAACGATCCGCAGCTCGGTGCCTTCCCGGATTGCTCCCGCCGACCGCCGCGATGACTTCAGATTCGGGCAGCACAATGACGAGGTCTATTACATTTCCCACACGGTCAAACGCCCGGACCACTCGATCGTATTGCAAATGGGCTTCGACGAAAGCCCGACCCTGGAGCAGATCACGGCCGCCAAGCAGCGGGTGTTGATTGCGATACTGGCGTTCACGGCTGCTTCCCTCGTGGTCGCCATATGGCTGTCGGCGGTGATTGCGCGGCCCATGGTGCGGCTGCAGGAAGCTGCGAAGCGCATCGCCGGCGGCGACTTCCGCACTCAGCTGTCGATGAGCAGTTCGATTCGTGAGGTGCAGGAGCTGAACCGACACCTGGAAGACATGCGCCAGAAACTCGTGGGCACGAATGAGCGCCTGGAGCGCGAAATGGGCGAACGCGAGGCTTCCGAGGCCAAGCGGCTCGACCTCGAGCGCCGGTTGTTGCACCGGGAACGGATTGCAACGATCGGTACCCTCGCCGGGGGCATTGCTCATGAGTTCAACAACATCATGACTCCCATCCTGTTGTACTCCCAGGTTGCGTTGCAGGACGCGCCGGCAGGCAGCCCGCTGGCCAGGGACCTGACCCGGATCGTCGCCGCCGCGCACCGGGCGCGCAGCCTCGTCAATGGGATCCTGACGTTCAGCCGCGAGATGGACCTCCAAAAGGCGTCGGTGTTTGCAGTGCGCCCGACGATTGACGAGGCGCTCGGCCTGTTGCGGGCAATCGTCCCCGCCAACGTGGAAATCAGCTTCGAGCCGCAGCCTGAAGTGGCCCCGGTGTTCGGAGATCCGAGCCTGCTGCACCAGGTTGTGGTCAACCTGTGTACCAATGCCTACCAGGCCATGCACCCCGCTGGCGGCCGAATCGCACTGAGGTTGACTTCGGTCCACAACCCGCCCATGACACAGCTAAATGAAGGGCGCTACGTAATGCTGGAAGTCAGCGATACGGGCCACGGCATGGACGAGTCGGTGCTGGCGCATATTTTTGATCCGTTCTTTACCACCCGCGATGTGGGAGAGGGTACGGGGCTCGGACTGTCCATCGTGCACGGGATCATCACCTCCATGAGCGGCGCCATCACCGTGGAGTCGGCCGTTGGAAAGGGTACGATGGTGCAAATATTTCTCCCCGCGGCGGCGGCATAAGAGATCAGCGCATGGCACTCATATTGGTCGTTGATGACGAAATGGAGGTGGGAGAAGCCATCCGCCGGGTGCTCGAACAGGCCGGTTTCTCGGTTGCCATCGCCAACAGCGCGGCGCAAGGCATCGAAGCCGCCGAAACCCAGCAGCCCGACATTGTCGTTACGGACATGATCATGCCGAAGTCGAACGGTATCGAGCTGATCAGGACGCTGCGCAGCCGCTTTCCGCGGGTGCGGGTCATCGCCATTTCCGGTGGCGGCAGCTTCGGCCTGCAATCATACAAGCCGGATGCCATCAAGACCCACGCGTATCTCGCCGCTGCCCGCGAAGCCGGAGCGGAAGAAACACTGACGAAGCCATTCGATATGAATGATCTGCTGGCGGCCATCCGCCGCCGGCTGCCCAACTGAGGCGGGCTCAGCTCTTCAGCAGGCTGAGGACGTTCTGAAACGAACGGGTCTGGGCGACATCGGCGGCCGTCGCCCGGTCATGATTGCGGATCCGCTTATCGGCCCCGGCCGCCAGCAGGCGCTTCACTACCACCGCATCGCCATTGCGGCTGGCAATGATCAAGGCCGTATCGCCAAACTGGTTCTGGGCGTCCTTATCGGCCCTCGCCGCGAGCAGCTTATCCACGATCGGGAGCCGTCCGGTGGCAGCCGCCAGCAACAGCGCCGTATCTCCGTGTTTGGTACGCGCGTCGATCTGGATATGCCGCGCGATGAGAAAATCGGTGACAGCCGTGGAGCCTGCGATGCAGGCCACCGCCAGGGCCGACACGCCTGCCGAGTCAGCGCGGTCCATATCAGCGCCATGCTGTACGAGCAGGCTCACGCCGCCTGTAAAGCTCGCATGCGCGGCATACCACAATGCCGTGCGCCCTGCTTTGTCCATCTGCTCCACCGGCGCTCCGGCCTCAATGAGTACGCGAAGCAGGTCGTCGTTGGAAGTTTGCGCCGCGAGCATCAGCGCGCTCATGCCAATTTTGTCCTGCAGCCCCGGATTGCCGTGCGCGGCTGTGAGAAGCCGGATGATGCCGGTGTGTTGAGTCCTGGCGGCAGCGACAATCGCCGGTTCACCGTCGGGTGAACGCCCATCCGCCGATACTCCGTGTGACAGCAACACGCGCACTACGTCGTCTTCCCCAGATCGGGCTGCGAGCAACAGCGCTGCTTCGGCTCGACTGGAGCTGCTGGAGCTCTTTGCTCGGATGAGGACACTCTCAGCCGACCGGGGCGCGTTGGAGCGTGCTGCCACCAACAGCGCCTCCGCGGCGTCAGTAGAGGCCGGATCGTGATCCGCTTCGGGCCGAGGCAGCACATCGAACAGACCGGTGGAGGTTCGCGACGCGGCGACGGCAACATCGGACCAACCGGCGTACAGGTCACGATCCGGCGCTTTGGCCCTCATGATCGCACGCGAGGCGGAAGCAGGTTGGCTGTGCCGAAGAGCTGTCGCGCCACTGTCGGCCAACCGCCGGGCCACATCGGGATTGTTGCCTGCAGCGGCAAAATCGAGCGCCGACCAATCCTGCACATTCCGGGTTTTAACGCCAGCCTGCGCGGCGAGCAATCGCTCGACGGTGGGAAGGTCACCACTGGCAGCCGCATGTATCAACGGAGTGTTGCCGACAAGATCTGCAGCGTTAACATTCGCGCCAGCGTGCACCAGCGCACCAACAGTTGCACTGTGGCCTGCGCGGGCAGCAAGCATCAGCGCCGTAATGCCGTATTGATCGGGCGCGTCAACGGGCGCGCCCGAGTGAATGAGAGACTCGACGATGTCGGTGTGACCGGCCGCCGCTGCACGATCCAAGGCGCCGCGGCCAAAATCATCGTGTGAAGTCACCGAGTCGTGATTGCTTAGTGCCTGCACGGACGGCAGGTCCCCGTGCGTTGCCGCCAACCAAAGCGCTTCGTGGCGGGTGGTCGCATCCGGATAGTCCTGGGGCCGCAGCGGCGTAATCGCACCAGCACGAACCGTGGTGCCGCCAGGGCCTGCTGCACCGCCTCGGCCTGACGCAGCGCCCACAGCGTCGCCTGCAGCACCCACGCCGTCACCCGAGCTACCCATTTCCCTCAAGGTGGCCGCAGCCCGGGCATTCCCCTGCGCAGCGGCCTTCTCCATCCATACCCGTGCCTGCCCCGCATCCCGCGGACCATTCAACCCATTTGAATAGAACACGCCGAGCAGGTATTGGGCGTCGGGGTTGCCCGCCGCGGCGAGCCGCTGCAACTCAGTGGCCGCATGCTCGAATTGCTTGAGCCGGATCGCATCCTTGATGCCGTCAATGGAATTGGCGGCCGGCTCGGCCGCGAATACCGCGACGGACACACACAGTGCCAGCGGGCCCCACGTCAGCAAGGAAAGTCTACGCCGTGCCAAATTTCGCCTCGACGTTGATTCCGATGTGGCGCAGGAAGTCCGTCGGCAGCACACCTCCGGCACTCACGATGATGGCATCGTTTTTCAGCTTGAACAGGCGGCCATCCCTCTCGATCACCACGGACTCGTCGAAAATGTACGTGACGTTGGACTTCAACAGCACTTTGAGCTTACCGCTTTGCTCGGCATGCGAGATGCGTTCTCTGTTGAGCTGGTTTGCTTTTGCAAACGCTTCGCCGCGGTACGACAGAACGACGCTGCGGCAACCACAATCCGCGACGCTCGCAGCGGCCTCGACGGCGCTGTTGCCACCACCGACGACGAGCACATTCTGTCCGGCGTACTGCTCGGGATCGAGCAGTCGATAAACGACCTTCGGCAGCTCCTCACCCGCCACCCCCAGTTTGCGGGGTGTGCCACGGCGGCCAATGGCCAGCAGCACACTGTGAGTCCGGTATTCGGCCCGGGAGGTCCGAACCCTGAAACCGTCGCCGTCACGCACAATGTCTTCGACGCGCTCGCGATAGCGTACTTCGATACCGGTCTTGCGTTCGACTTCCTGCCAGAAGGCCAGCAGGGCCTCCTTGCTGGTCTGCCGGAAGTCGACCTTGCCCACCAACGGCACTTCCGCCGGTGCGGTCATGACGAGCTTGCCGCGAGGGTATTGGAAGACGGAGCCGCCCAACGACTCCTGTTCCAGCGTCACCGTCCGCATCTGTTTGGATTTGGCCGTCAGTGAAGCGGCGAATCCCGCCGGCCCCGCCCCCACGATGACGAGATCCAGGCGTCCGCCGCCTTTGCTGCGCTTGCGGTGAATGGCTTCAACCGCCTGCCTGCCCTGCTCGAGCGCGTTGCGAATCAATCCCATTCCCCCCAGCTCGCCGGCGATGAATATCCCGGGCACGCTGGTTTCAAAGCTGGGTGTCAGGACCGGGATCTCGATGCCCCGCAGCTCGCTGCCGAACACGAGTGAGATGGCTTCCACCGGGCAGGAGGTCTTGCAGGCCCCGTGCCCGATGCAATCGGCGGGGCTGACGAGCTCCGCACGGCCGCCGACAATGCCCAGCACGTGGTACAGGGGCTGCTCCGGGCAAACCTTTATGCACGAGCCACAGCCGATGCAGCGCGCCGGATCGACGATCGGGTGCAGCGACGGCGGCTCGGCAAGGCCGGCAGCCTGCGCCGAATCGCGAGCCCGCGCGCTTTTGCGCTCCAGCTGCGAGCGGCGCCTGAGGTACCAGCCCAGCAGCAGCAGCGACGGCAGACCGTAAAACATGTAGATGAGCGTATTCACCGATTTGGACCGGACCGGGCGTGCCGCTCCAACATCTCCCGTACCAACATCCAACTCGAGTCTAACGATGTGACGTGTGCCATGGTTATGGGGTATTTCCCTACTTGTAAAGGAGTTGAGAGCTGCGCACGCTGACCGCCGCCGTAACAGGATGTTGGAGCAACGTTTCACAGCGGAAAGTCCGTAATTTCGTGAGCGCGCTGTCGCCGGTCACCGACAACGCCCGCATCAATCGTGGAGGCGGCAGCCAGATGAATCCAGGAGCGACCGTAGCGGTGACCGGTAGACTGACAGCGGCGCGGCGTGCGTGGCGGCTCCCGCCGGCGGTCGTCGTAGCCATCGTGCTGCTCGTGCTGTTGTATTCGGGCTGGCGCTTCCCGACCGAACGCTATATCACTCCGCAGCGGGGCATCGGGTACGCGCTGGGCATCCTCGGCGGCAGCATGATGCTGCTGCTGTTCATGTACTCGGCGCGCAAGCGCTTGCGCTGGCTTTCCTTCCTCGGACCGACGGTCAACTGGTTCAGGTTCCACATGCTCCTGGGACTCGGCGGCCCCCTGTGCATCCTGTATCACGCCAATTTCCACCTGGGCGCGACGAACAGCAACGTCGCGCTGATCTCAATGCTGACGGTGGCCGGCAGCGGTGTGATCGGGAGGTACATTTATTCGAGAATTCACCACGGCGTATACGGCAGCAAGGTCACTCTCACCGAATTGCGTTCGGGGTCGGAAAACCTGCAGGCGGTATCGCGCTCGGTTGCCTTCATACCGGAGTTGGTGCAGAGGCTCGAGAGCGCCGAGCGGCGACTGCTCGCAGCAGGCTCGCGAATTCCGATGCTGGGCCTGGCCAGGCCCTTCATGGCTGCGGCGCTCGCACTGCACTCGCGTTTGACCCTGCACCGGTATATCAGGGGTGCGCTGCGGGCCGCGGCCCGCAACTCGTCCGTGATTGCCGCCCAGCGCACCCGGCTCAGACGGACCGCATTCGCCTATGTTGACAGGCGAATCACCGCGACCCGGCGGCTGGCTGACTTCCAGGCCTTCGAGCGGCTGTTCTCGCTCTGGCATGCACTTCATATCCCCTTGATCGTGATGCTGCTCGTCGCGGGCTTCGTGCACGTCATTGTGGTTCACCTCTACTGACCCGGACACCCTGGCGAATGCGAGCCGGACCGTGGCGTGGATTTCTACTCATGGAGGTTCTGCTGTGCTTCTTGCCGGTGAGGAACAGTGAAGCCGTGAACCCGGAAAAGCTTTTCATGCCGGGCGAGCTGTCCGCGGCTCACCAGAAGTACGAGGAGCACTGCTCCAACTGCCACGACCGCAGCGACCGCGGGCGCGAGCGGCAGTTGTGCCTCGACTGCCACAAGGAAATCGCCGCCGATGTGCGAGGCAGGCAAGGATTTCATGGCCGGCTGCAGGGAATCGAAACCTCGCAATGCCGCGCCTGTCACGTCGAGCACCAGGGTCAGGGCGCCGACATCGTGAAGTTCAGCCGCGACCCCTTCAATCACGAAGCCACCGATTTTCCGCTGCGCGGCGCGCACGCGAACGCCGCCTGCGACAGTTGCCATCCAGCCGGCAGGAAATTCCGGGAAGCCGCCCGCGATTGCATCAGCTGCCACACGGCGCAGGAGCCGCACGAAGGCAAGCTGGGCCGCGATTGCGCCGCCTGCCACGACACCCGGACGTGGCAACAAGTCAAACTCGATCACGACAAGACATCGTTTCCGCTGCATGACAAACACCAGGGCGTCAACTGCGCGGAGTGTCACTTCGGCAATCGATACAAAGGCACGCCGACCGTCTGCGTGTCGTGCCACGCACCCGATGACGTTCACCGTGGCGAGCGCGGGCCCAAGTGCGTCAGCTGCCATACAACCGCCGGTTGGATATCCTCGAAGTTTGATCATACCAGGCAGACCGGGTTCGCCCTCGACGGCGAACATGCACACCTCGAGTGCCAGGATTGCCACCGTTCGGGGGATCTGAAGGCCCCGGTCCCCAAGGACTGTGCCGGTTGTCACCGCGGGCAGGACGTGCACGCCAGCCGCTTCGGCACTGACTGCGCCCGCTGTCATGGACCCACAAAATGGGCGTCCGTCACTTTCGACCATACGCGCGACGGCCACTGGGAGCTGGCGGGCCAACACTCAACAGTTGAATGCCACGCCTGCCACACCGCTGCGATCGGCTCGCGCAAACTCGCCACCGATTGCGTGAGCTGTCACAAGCCCAACGATGTTCACCAGGGCCGGCTCGGCACCCAGTGCGAGGAATGTCATTTGCCGCAAGGCTGGAAGCCCGTCATCAACTTTGACCATGACCTGACGAAGTTTCCGCTTCTGGGCCTGCATGTCGCCGTCACGTGCGATCAATGTCACAGCAGCAGCAAAACCTTCGAGCTCGCAAGCGCGAAATGCATCGATTGCCACAAGAAGGACGACACCCACAAAGGCAGCCTCGGAGCGCAGTGCGAGCAATGCCATTCCCCCAACGGCTGGCAGTGGTGGAATTTCGATCATGGCAAGCAAACCGGTTTCGCGCTGCTCGGAGCGCACGCCAAGCTGGATTGCGCCGGCTGCCATCGCCAGCCGGCTGCGCAGGTGAAGCTGAGCTCGGAATGCGCTTCGTGCCACTCGCAGGATGATGTGCACCTGGGGCAGTTCGGCGGCCAGTGTCAGAAGTGTCATGGGACAGTCAGTTTCAAGGGCGTCCGCCCCCGCTAGGACAGCACCATGAAACGATTCATCGCCGCATTCGTTCTACTTGCCGGGCTCATATTCGCGATGGCGCTGATGATGCCCGCGAGCTTCGGCGCCCAGCAGCGGTCGCAGTTCGATCACCTCACGACCGGCTTCGAGCTGACGGGACGGCATCGTGACCTGCAATGCGAGGAGTGCCATGCCGCCGCGGTATTCAAGGGCACGCCGCGTGAGTGTTCGGCCTGCCACGGTATCGGCACCCGGATCCGGGCGACAGCGAAATCCGTCAACCACATTCTTTCTACCGAGCAGTGCGACAGTTGCCACGCCACGGTGGCCTGGATTCCGGCAGTCAATTTCGATCATGCGCAAACGCACGGGAGCTGCTCGACGTGCCACAACAACGTCCAGGCGCAGGGCAAGCCGCCGCAGCACATCAGTACCAATCTCGAGTGCAATGTCTGCCACTCGACAATCAGTTGGTCGGGAGCCGTTTTCAATCATGAGGGCATCGCTGGCGGCTGCGCTCAATGCCACAACGGAGTGACCGCGACCGGCGCACCGGCCAACCATATTCCTACCGCCGGCGCGCCGTGCGAGAGTTGCCACTCGACGACGAACTTCACGACCTTCGCGGGCACCGCTATGAACCACACCGCGGTGGCCGGCATGCCGTGCGCGACCTGCCACGAAGTGGGCAAGTCATTTGTCGGCGTAACAGTCACAACCCGTCCGCCGCCACCGCATCCGGGGACCGGGGACTGCAGCACCT
>JAXDQF010000214.1:0-5304 GCA_034668025.1 Gammaproteobacteria bacterium
CGCAGATGAAACCAACGAAGCGGGGCATCGTCGTAGGCAACCCGGTGCGGTTCGATGGCTATCGACACTAGGTAGCCGTGAGGAAATCAATCATGACCGAGCTCACGGCGGCCGGGTCCTCCCAAAACAGGTCGTGTCCCAGCGAATTGAAGATCTCAACCCGCGAGCCCGGAATCCCCGCCTGCAACGCCTCACGCCCTTTTTTTGTCACGAGGTCATCCCGGGCACCCCAAATGAGCAGTGTAGGCGCGCGCACACGATGCAACATGTATGCAAGATCCACTCCCACGAGGCTCTGCTCGGCGATCGCTCGCCAGACCGGCGCGGGAATTGCGGCCGCATCGCGCCGTTGCCGGCTGGAAAACACCTCCGGATTAATGGCCATCGATTGAGTCCACCAGCTGCGCATGAACGGCGAGCTCGGGTCGATGGGATCGCTCAGTCGCTCCACGTCGGCCAACCAACCCCGCGTCCCGAAAGCGGTACCTGTGGACGATATCAGGATCAGCCGCCGCGTGGCGCCTGGCCACAGCTCGGCAAAAGTCTGCGCGACCAGGCTGCCGAGCGAATGGCCCGCAACATCGGCGGCGCCTATGTGCAGCGAGTCGAGCAGCAGTTTGATATCGAAGGCGAAGTCGAACCGGGTATAGCAACACTCCGGTTTTCCAGAAGCGCCGTGCCCACGCAGGTCCACGATGATGAGACGAAACCGCGTCCCCAGCGCCGACTCGACCGGCAGCCAATCCCGCGCGCTGTCCGTGTATCCATGTATCAGTACAAGTGGCCGCCCTTGCGGCGCCCCTGAATCCAGGTACGCGATCTTCTGGCCATTCGACAATACGACCGCGACCTTCCGGCTGTCGAAGTGCTCGACAGCCTCTGAGGTGATTGCTGCCGGCAGGGCAACCATGCACGGCATCACCACGGCCATTGCCACCAGAGACAGGCCAGCCAGGAAGCGAAGCGCACGAGGCTGCCTCACGTGGCTACCGGGTCTGATCAAAGCGATAACTGAACCGCACTCCCAGTATGCGCGGCCGGTTGACCGTCTCGGCTTTGACAAAGTCGTTGTAGCTCGAATACAGGCTCGCATGCACGTCTGTCAGATTCTGCCCATAGATCTGCACACTCCAGGCATCCTTGGAAACACCGGCCGAGGCATCGTAAGTCGTGAATCCCGGATCGTAAAACGCAACCGACTCGCCCTGTAGAGTCTTGGTGAGCTGATCCGTCGAGGAAAAGGAGCCACCCTGGCGAGTCGCCCCTACCTGGCAAAAAGGCTGATAGTCGCCGATAGCCACCTCGTACCGCACGCGGATACTGCCTTGAAACGGCGGCGACTGCGCGAGCGGCGAACCCAGCGCTCCGAACGGGTTCACAATGTTGATGGGCGCACCCGTCGTCGGATTGACGAGCGGCAGTGTCTTCACCACCTCGCTGCTGTTCCACGCTCCTGCGGCAGTTACCGTTAGACCAGGCGCGACCCGCGCCAACAACGAAGTCTCCACACCCCTCACCCGGTAGTCAGGTCCATTAGTCGTAAAAATGAGATTGCCCGTGACACCCGGATCGAAGATCGCGATCTGCGTGCCTTTCCAGTTTTCCTGGTATATCGCGCCGTTGAACTGCACTCGGTGGTCCAGCCATTCAGTCTTCCACCCCACTTCGTTGTTGGTGAGCGTGTCCGGATCATAGGCGAGCGGCGGCACGAACAATCCGTAGATCGGCGAACCCGGCTTGATGATGGACTGGGCGCGGTTGAAGCCGCCAGGCCGGAAACCCTGCGACCATGTGTAGTACACCAAAGCATCGGGCAGAAAGTGCCAGGTGAGGTTGCCGCGGCTCTTCCAGCCGGTGTACGTCTTGTTGAGATGCTTGGCGTCGAGGTTGTTCAGGTTGCTGAGAACGCCGGTCGTGGGCGTGCTCACACAGGGGTTCGGCGGCACATTGCCGTTGTACGGGCCATTGATCTCACAGCCGAAGCTACCGACGTTCGAGCCCGTTTCGAAATCCTCGATATCGTAGTAACGAGTTCCGCCGGTCAGGGTGAGAACCTTCGGGATGATGTCGAAATCCACTGACGCGAACGCCGCCTTCTGTTTGTAACCGCGCGTGATGTCATCAAAGAATGCATCCCCCAGCGGCCGGACATCCGGATTATTGGAGGTCACCGGGAAATGCGCCCCGGTTGCCGGATCGATGCTGGGTGGCCCCACCGGATAGAAGTTCGGACTGCTGCCATAGTGCCAGTCGGTCTGTTCATGGATGGTGAAGTTCTCCCAGAAAATACCACCCAAGGCGCGTAAACGCCCATCATCAGGAGTGGAAACGCGCAGCTCGTGGCTCTGATGCGTACTGCGCTCGCGATCGTTCCAGAAACCACTCGGCGTGTAGCAATAACCGGTGGATCCGGGCGTCGGGGTGACCTTGCCGCCCACGGTCGTAAAGGGATATCCCGGGTAGTTGCACTGATAGTAGCCGGCATAGACTCCGCGGGAATAGTTAGTCAGATCCTGCTGCTGCCGGATGTTTCTATCCAGGTAGCCGCCCGCGTAGATGACCTTGAGCCGTGCTATGCGGCCCGTTACCGTGAGCTGCGTATCTTCCCATTTGTCATGGTCGTAGGACGGATTGAACAGTTGCACCGACAGATCGGGAAGCGGCTTGCCGGCGCCGTCGTAGCCTTCCTGCCAGAAGACCCCATCCGCATCCATGCTCTGATAGGACTGGGTCACCAGTGCATTCCAGTCGTCGTTGATCTGATAGAGAATCTCACCCCGGATGCCTTTGTAGGTGACCGGGTTGAAAGCCCGCCCCGCCACCGTGTTGTTGTTGACCGGGCCCGAGTTCGGAGGCACGACTCCCCCGAAATACGCGATGATCCCCTTATCGGTGGGAAGTCGTTCGAACGTACCGGGCAGATTGCTGATGTAACCGCCTCGCGATTCACTGTAGATCACGGCGCGCGCGGCCAGCTTCTGCGGCAGCAGCGGCAGATTGATCATGGCATCGACATTGGTGTTGGGGTCACCATGCGCGGTAACCGAATAGCCCGCGCTGACACTCCCTTCGGTCACATCGAGCTTCGGCTTGTTGGTGATATAGCGGATCACGCCCGCCTGCGCGCCCGCGCCAAACAGGGTGCCCTGGGGACCTTCGAGAATCTCGATGCGCTCGAGATCCGCCGCATAGACATCCAGGTTGCGGTTGGGGAGTTGCCCTGACTGCTCATCGAGATACACTGCGACGTTGGGGAAGCTGCCGACCGCGCCGGAACCTTCGATTCCCGAACTGGGCGTCGCCAGGCCACGCATGTAGATATTACTTTGCCCGGGACCGTTGCCCGCGAATGTCACGTTGGGTACGTACTTGACGTAGTCTTCGAACGTGTTGACGCTGAGCTGCGAGAGGGTTTCGGCAGTGAGCGCCTGCATTGCGATGGGCACCTCCTGCATGTTTTCCTCCCGGTGCTGAGCAGTGACGACGATCTCCTCGAGAGTGACCGCGGGCAATTCCGCTGCATGGACAGTGGAACTCGCGTGCGCGCCCAGGATCGATATGACTGCTGCCGATACTTTATGATTGCGATTCACGACGCCTCCCGACAGTGATGGTGGTTTTCTTTTGCGAGCGCTCACAGCTCCCGGCCGAGCAGACTCTCCTCGAAGGGAAATCGAGTGATGAGCTCGGTGCCGTCCGCCGTGACCAACAGCTCCTCTTCGAGCTTTACCCCCTCGGGTCCATTCACATCGCCGATATAACTCTCGACACTGACGACCATGCCCGGCTCCAGGACCCCCTCCCCGCCGAACTTCGCGAAGTCCTGCGAATGCGCCACAAAAGGCGATTCGCCATGCATGCCCACGCCGTGCAGCACGGATGTATAGCGGCGCTCCACGAACCGCTCCGGTATCTTCCAGGCCTGCTGCGCCAGCTCCCGGTAGCTGATGCCCGGCCGGATGATCCCGATGTTGTGTTGTATCTGGTCATAGGCATGCCGATACAACAGCTTCTGATAGGCTGTCGGCCGGCCGGGACCGCAGTGAAACGTGCGGGAGAAGTCCGAGTAGTATCCGAAGCAGCCGATGGTGTCGGTATCGAGCGCGACCAGCTCGCCCGGCCGTACGCGCCGCCCGCTGGCTTCACTGAACCACGGATTGGTACGCGGCCCTGAGGTCAGCAGGCGTGTCTCGACGAACTCGCCGCCGTGCCGGATGACCTCGCCGTACATCGCGGCAAACAGCTCCTGCTCGGCAACCCCCGGCCGCACATTGTCGCGCACCGCTGCGACCGCGAACTCGGTTGCCGCCATGCTGAGCTTCAGACAGGCGATTTCCTCAGCGCTCTTCAGCCGCCGCACGTGCAGGATCTCCTGCTGACAATCAGTCACCGTGCAGCCCTGGGCCTCGAGAGCGAGCGCCAGCAAATGACCACAGCGATCGAGTCCCACCTTCCTGCTTCCCCGGCCAAACTCGCGGACCAGGTCCGCGATCTCCTCGGCGAATGGCCGTGCAGTCTCGGCGTCTCGACCGCCGACCGACGACCAGACGATGCGCGAATTGCGTACCTCCTGCACCGTTTCGAGGCAGGCGGACACGTGCGCGCTCTGTGGGTACTCGAACAGAATGACCGGTCCCTCGGTCGGTACGAAGAAGTAACGTGTCGAGTTGCGCAGAAAATAACCGAACATGTTGCGCGAGCCGGTGGCATAGCGCTGATTGAAGGGATCGAACAGCACGAGGGCGTCGTAATCGTTGTCCCGCATCATTGCGCGCAGCCGTGCCAACCTCTCGGCGCGCAATTTTGGGGCGTCGACACTTGCAGGTTCCGTGTCGGTAACCCACAACCCGGGACCCCGGTCGAATTGCTGACTCGTCTGTGTCATGCCCCCAACTCTTTGGCTGTCCGGCCCTGTGACCGTGTTGCCTGCGATCATGGAACACGCACCGCGCGCATTACAATTCAGAGCCTTGCAAAATCGCCTTGCAAAAATGCAAGTCCTGGTGTGCAGTGTTGACGTCGAACGGATGATCGGGAGGTGCGCGATGGGCGCGAAACAAATCGATTGGGATGACCTGCGCCACGTTCTGGCGCTCGTTCAACACCAGACCATGGCGGCCGCGTCGACTGCCCTGCGGGTGCATCAGACGACGCTCAGCAGACGGATCTCGGGGCTCGAGCAGCGACTGCAGACCCGGCTGTTCGACAAGATCGGCAACCGCTTCTCACCGACCAACCAGGGAATGATCGTCATGCGCCGGGCACAGGAAATGGAGTCCGCCAGTCTTGCGCTCAACGACGACC
>JAXDQF010000215.1:0-8225 GCA_034668025.1 Gammaproteobacteria bacterium
TCCGTGTCCTGGACGTCGGCGGCTTCGATGGAGTCACCCGAACGCCAGGTGCGCTCGATGGTGCGCCCGGTCTTCAGATTCCGGATCTTGATGCGGTTGAACGCCTGCCCCTTGCCGGGCTTGACGAATTCGTTTTCGACGACTGCAAACGGCTCGCCGTCGATGAGCAGCTTCATGCCGCCGCGTATTTCGCTGGTCGTATAGCTAGACATTTATTTCTCACAGCGCGGGCGGCAGAATGCGCGCCCTTGCGCCTTTAAGGGCCGCGTATGATAACGGCATCGACCCCCTCTCGCCAGCACCGCCCGGGCGGCTGGCAAGCCGAAATGGCTGCGGCCATTACCAACCCCCTGGAGCTGGTCACCGAGCTTGGCCTCGACCCCGGACTCGTGCCTCCTGCAGCGGCCGCCGGGAGCGCCTTTCGGCTGCGCGTGCCCAGGAGCTATGTTGCGCGGATCCAGCGCGGGGACCCGAACGACCCCCTGCTCCGCCAGGTCCTGCCCATCGAAGCGGAGCTCGCCGACACCGCTGAATACACCGCCGATCCCCTTGGGGAGCACGCAGCCATCCGTGCACCGGGGCTACTCCAGAAGTACCACGGCCGGGCGTTGCTAATCACTACCTCGGCCTGTGCCATTCATTGCCGTTATTGTTTCCGTCGCGAGTTTCCGTACTCGGAGCAGACGAGTGAATCGTCGCGGTGGAGCGAAGCGCTGGATGAGATTTCGCGCGACACTTCAATCGAGGAAGTCATTCTCAGCGGCGGTGATCCACTCTCACTGAGCGACGCCCGCCTCACGGGTCTGACCGACGCGATCCAGAGAATCCCACACGTCCGTCGGCTGCGGGTCCACACACGGCAACCTGTCGTCCTGCCATCTCGCGTGGACGCAGGTCTGACACAGTGGCTCACCCGGCTTCGGCTGCCTGTTGTTTTCGTTCTGCACGTTAATCATCCGAATGAGATTGACGCAGATGTTCGGGCAGCCTGCGCGCTTCTTCGTGATTCTGGAGTCACGTTGCTCAATCAAACCGTATTGCTGCGTGGCGTCAATGACGACGCCGGCGTCCTTGCTGATCTCTCGCGTGCCCTGTTTGAAGCGGGTGTACTTCCCTACTATCTCCACGTACTCGATCGTGTTCGCGGCGCGGCACACTTTGATGTTCCAGAAGAGCGCGCGCGCTCCATTGCGGGTCAACTGGCTGCACGGATGCCGGGGTATCTCGTGCCGCGGCTTGCGCGTGAGATCTATGGCGCCCCGGCGAAAGTCACTTTGTCACCGTCCTTCACCGGATAATGTCAATTGCCATGCGCTGTGCGCCGGAAAGATGCTGCACCGTGAGAACCAGTACATACGGACCAGGGGTTTTCGGGTGGTAGAATCCTGCGTCTTTTTTTGAAGTCGCGCAGCTCATGGAGGCCGCATTGACAGACCAGAACGCGGTTCCGCTCATCGTATTGAGCCCCGCGCGTGATCCCGTCGAGGCGATCAACAGCACGCTGCGTCGCGCTGGTCATCCCGTACACTGCACGTGGATTCCTGCGTTGCGCGATCTCGCGGACGCGATCACTCAGATAAACCCTGAATTGCTGATACATGTGGCCGGCAGCGAAGACCTGCGCGGTGTCATCGCTGTGCGTGACCAGGTTGCGGCCAAGCTTCCAGTCATCGGCATCGCCGAGTCTGCCGACGAAGCCCGTATCGCGGACGCAATGCAACTCGGGGCCCGTGACTTTGTTTCATTGGGCAATACCGCTCGCCTGCAAGCGGTGATGTTGCGCGAGTTGCGCTCATTCCGACTCGAGCGCGCTTTGAACAGCACGCTCAAGTCAGCACATGACGCCCGGCGTCAGCTGGAAATAGTTCTGCAGCGCTCGAACGACGCTATCGTGCAAGTGCAGGAAGGAATCGTCGTCGACGCCAATCCTTCGTGGCTCGAGCTGTTTGGCTCGGATGGCACGCTCGTCGGTCAACCGATCATGGACCTGTTCGACGAGGCCACGCATTCTCCTTTGAAGGGCGCGCTCTCTGCCTGCCTGCAGGGGCGCTGGCACGATCACACTCTCAAAGTGAATGCCGTTCTTTCGGATGGTACCAGTCTGCCCGTTGAGTTGGTGCTCGCCCTCGGAGAGCATGACGGCGAGCCGTGTGTGCGCCTCGTTGTCCCGTCCGTGCAGAAGGACGATCGCAAGATCGCCGAGTCCCTGAACGAGGCGGTCCGCTCCGATTCGGCCACCGGATTTCTACACCGTCGCGAAGTTCTCGAAGCGGTGAAGGAGCGCCTCGGGGTGCCTGCCGCCGGCGGCATGCGCTGCGTTACGATCGTCAAGATCGACAAGTTCAGCACGATTGAGCACGACGTCGGTGCCAGTGCCAGCGAAGAAGTTCTCATTGAATTCGCCAAGCTGCTGAAAGAAGCGCTGCACCCGAAGGAGCTCGTTGGACGCCTGGGTGGCGTACGGTTTCTTGTGTTGCTCGAGCGCGGCAATGAGCACGACATCGAAGCCTGGAGCCAACAGCTTTTGGCGCGCGCCCAGAAACACATCTTCCGCGTCAGGGACAAGACCGTTTCGGTCACCTGCACGGTTGGCTTCTCGGTCGTACCCTCCGGCGAAGTGAAGCTGGACGCCGCCATTGCCGACGCCATGGAGGCCTGCACCAAGGGGGGTACGCGCGGCGGCAATCAGTCCGTCACATCGGACAAAGCCGATGCTGACACCCGGGTGCAGTCGTACGACAAGGTATGGGTCAAACACATCAAGGCCGCCTTGATGGAAAACCGCTTCCGGCTGGTACAACAGCCGGTTGCCAGTCTGCAGGGTGATGATCCCGGAATGTTTGATGTCCTCGTACGCATGGTGGACACGCAGGGCAAGGAAGTCCTGCCATCGGAATTCATGGCGGCCGCCGAGCGCAACGACCTTCTGAAGAACATAGATCGTTGGGTCGTAGGCGCCTCCCTGTCCTTCGCGGCACAACGCAAGCCTGGCTGCCTGTTCGTACGTCTCTCCAAGGAAACGGCCAAGGATGCGACTTTTGCAGACTGGCTCGACAATCACGTGCGTGCGAGCCGCGCCGACCCGCAGCGGCTGTGTTTTCAGGTCACTGAGCAGGCGGCCGCGCAGCACCTCACGCAGATTCGGAACCTGTCAGTTGCGCTGCGCAAGCGCGGGTTTCGTTTTGCACTCGAAGGTTTCGGCTCAGGTCGCGACCCGCAGGGCATGCTCGAAGCCATCCCGGTCGATTTCGTCAAGATCGACGGCGCCATCGTGCAGGGACTCACGGGGGACCCGCAGCTGCAACAGCGAGTGCGTGCGTTGGTGGAAGCCGCGACGAAGAAACAGGTTCAGACTATCGCCGAGCGCGTCGAGGACGCCAACACGATGGCCGTCCTCTGGCAAATCGGCGTGCAATACATCCAGGGCTACTTCGTCAACGAACCCGAGCAGGTTGTCCTGCGGGCCGACCGCGGCTCTAGTTAATTGGCGCGGCACTGGCCGCGCGGAGACCAGGTCCGTCGCACGCCACCAAAAGGCGTGACTTTTGGTGGCTGCGTTGGAGGTGCCCCGGCATAGCCGCGCGGAGACCGGGTCCGTCGCCCGCTGTCTCTAGAAGTTCAGGCCGAGCCCCAGGTCGAAGCGGTTGAACGCCTTGTTCAGGTCGAACCACTGGTAGTCGGCCTTGAACACCACGTGCGGCGTGACATAGAAGTTCACACCGGTCGTCCACACACGATCGCGATTTGACGGCCACGTGCCGAAGTCGCCAGGCGAGTCGGTGAGCGGCACGGTTCCGGTTGGAATCTGCGGCACCGTACCCGAATACTCCGAGCCCATGTCGTAGTACTCCCAGCGAACAAACGGATTCAACCGGTAATCGCCGTACTCCCATGCCGCGTACGCTGCCTGCACGAAGTAGCCGTAGAAGGCCGACGGAATCGGATTCGGCGAGCCGGGATTGGCGAGGTTGGCATCCGCAACATTGCTGATCGAGCCGTGTGCGTACAGAGCCGACAGATCAAACTTGCCCGGCGTCCAACGCGCATGGCCTTCCCACAATGTGACGCGCGAGTCGCCAACGGTGCCCGGCGCTTGCTCAGCTTTTCCGGTGAAGACCGCGCCGCCGACGTCCAGGCCCGGGAGGCCGAAGTAGTTGAGGGCAACGTACTGCGACAGGTGGCGAGCGGATGCCAGTGCCAGCTCCTGGTGGGTGGCCTGCAGTGGGGCGGGCCCATTGTTGGCCAGCTCCAATGCCGTGGTGTACTGCGGGAACTCCGGCGCGAAATCCCAGTTTGCGAGATTGACGCCGGTGGTGACGCCGGCGCTCCAGGCAATACCGAAGTCGGTATCGCCGTGGATGCTCAAGCCGCCTTCGCGCCAGGTGCTGGGGATGATCAGCGTCTCGACGAAGTTACGCTGCATGCCGTAAAAGTTGGTCGGCTCGTGATGCTCATTGATGAACCCGAAGGGCAGCAGGAACAAACCCGCGCGCAGTGTGGCCCGGTCGGTCAGCTGCCGATCGACGTAAAACTGCTCGACCTCGAACTCGCCCGGGTCCTCCGAGGAGGCAACCGCGTGCTCAACCTCGTACTCGGAGTTGAATTCGGTCTTGCTGTCGAAGCGATAGCCGATTCCAAACACCGCACGGGCGAGATCCGCCGTCGTCCTGCTCGTGTCGCGACTCTGACGGCTGTAGTACAGCTCGCCGTAGCCCCACAGGCGTACGTTATCCAACGCGCCGGCTCCAAACCCGCCCGGCTGAGCGCCTGGAAGCGGATTGGCGGATGCTGGCATGCCGGTGCCGGAAGTGTTCGCGGACGGCGGTGCGGCTGCCTGCCCGGCGCCGGGCTGCGCTCCGGGCAATGCCGAGACGTTGCCTGGAAGTGCGGACGCATTTCCCGGCGGCGCTGCGGCGTTGCCGGGGAGCGCCGAAGAGGGGCCTGGCAGCGCTGATGCCGACTGCACCGGGGCGGTCGCCTGCGCCTTCTGCAAGGCCAGCTGTTGCTGCTGTAACTGCTGCTCAATCTGCTCCTGGTGCTGCATCAGTGCCTGGTTCTGGTCAGCCAGCTTTTTGAGCTGCATCTCCACGGCCAGCAGCTGCTCCTGCAGCGCCTTGATCTGCTGCTCCTCGGTCTTTTTGCTCTTCGGCTCGGCAGCGTGGGCAACCGTCGCCGCGCCCAGAGCGCAAGCGGCGAGCACAGCGGCGCTGCGCGTGGCCAGGCTCTTCTTGTTAGTGAAGTGCATCAAAAGGCTCCTAAGGACTTGCTATGGGCTGACATTGGGCGGGTACGCTGTAGGCGGACGGATTGTTCGGATCGAATCCGTCCGTCAGGGTGCACAGGAACAACACGAGATCGTCGATCTCCTGCGCTGTCATCGTTGGACCGTTGCCGCCCGCGATGGCGGGCGCCGTATAAGGCACCTCGCCGGCATTCACGTTGGCGTCGTAGGCAACTGGCAGGTCGTTGTACTGATACAGGTCGGGCGAGCCATCCGCGGCTGTGAAGAATGTGCCGACCGCCTGATAGGGATTGCCGCCGGGACCTGCTGGCACGGGAGTCGAATTGTTGCCCGTGTTGTTGTTGATATCGCGGGTGATGTACCACTCCACCGCCTTGTGGATCTCGGGAAACACGCCGTTGTGGAAATAAGGTGCGGTTAGCGCGACGTTGCGCAGCGTGGGCACCTTGAATTGGCCGCACGAGGGGATCAGCCGGGCGAGATCCGGGCGCGCGCCTCCATCCTGCGGGTCGGACACTAACGGACCGCAGATACCCATGTCATAAAAGGTGTATTCGGCATCGGCCGGCACGTTGGTCTGGGCCGGCATGTATTTCAACGGCACGCCGGTGAATGGATTCACTGGATCGGCGGCATTGGCCGGAATGTTCCAGTTGCGCGGAATGCCGATGTTGTCGAAGGAAAAGTCGGTGAACAGGGCGCGGCTGCTGAATTCCTGGTGCACGCTCGGATGACAAGCGGTGCAGTTGCCCTTGCCCGGGTTGTTGAACAGGGCCAGCCCGTTCAACTCCCGATCGGTCAGCTTCACCTTGCCGTCAACGTAGGCGTCGAACTTGCTGCTGAACGGCTCGAACTCTTCGACGTCCTCGGTTTCGTAGGCAGCGATCGCCGCGCCCATGTTGGTGAGAGTGGCGTTCGTGTCGCCCAATGTGCCGCCACCGAAGGCAGCAATATATTTCCGCAGGGTATCCGGTGAACTCTGCAGGCGGCTCACCACTTCCGCAGCGTCCTGATTGGCCATCTCGAAGGGCGTCACGAACGGCTGAACAGCCTGGGCGGCCAGGCTCGACGCACGTCCATCGCGGAAAAAACCACCGCTCGCGGCCCCATCGTCAATCGAAAAGGGCGGCGTAAAGGCTGCGTACATCAGTGACGGCGCATTACGGAAACCCGGCTCGTCCATGTTGACGCCACCGAGCGGGACCGGTAGCCCCTTATCGACCGCAGGATCACCCGTGAAGGCGCGCGCCTTGATGTGGCAGGTGGCACAGGACTGTTGTCCCGAGGCCGAGAGACTCTTGTCGTTAAACAGGGCCTCGCCAGCTACCGCCGCGGCGGACAGCGCCTGGACAGTGGGAGCAGGCGGGCTCTCGCTGCTGCCACCGCACGCTGACAGTGTCGCCGCCGCAACGACGAGGAGCGACCACGCGTAAACGCGAGTCTTGTTGTTGGAGACCATACCCTGCGTACAACCCTGGCGGATTCGCACAGTTCGTGCGAAGGCGAATCGTACTGAGAGTGATTCTCATTAGCAAGGAGAGCTCGGCCATTCACAGTGTTGCGAGAGAGATTGTCGGTTTCCTCTAAGGAGGGTACTGAGGACTGTAAATAGGGAACTGGGACCGCAAAGATGAGACTGGTACCGAATTGAGGTGTCGGCCGGTTTCTCAATTCGTGAACCGCGCCCGCTGGTAGCGAGCCGGTTGCATGATTCGCGCATTCAAGGTGCGTAGTGGTTGGCGCGAGGGTTTTATCAGATGGGCGCCTGGCTCGGGCGCTCGGATGGGCGCGTTCCCCAGCAGCCTCAACAGTGCGCGAACCCGTTCATCCAGGCTCCAGCCCGGCCTCTGTAGCGCGAGGCGCGGATGGCTGCTCGCAGCTGAAGCGGGGATGTTTGCCTTCGGACTGCGGCGCGGCAGATAAGGTGCGGGGCGCTGATAGAAGGCTCCGTTGGCCCGCGCCAACCATCGGTTCAGCAACTCCCGGGTCATCTGTGCGGTGGGGCTGTGGGGCCAGCCCTCGAGAAGTCCCGCCAGAAGCGCCAGACTGCCGTAGCGGTCATTCCAGTTGCGCGGGGTCTGGATCAGGGGCGTATTCATCTCGTAACCGATCCGCCGCAGAAGACAATGGCGCTCGCAGGTGCCGATGGCGGTCCAGACCATTTCCGACAGAATGTCGGCGAGGGCGAGCACCTGTGGCCAACTCAGACGGCCGATCCCGTCGAGCTCGGTGAGGCCGTCGCGCTTGGCGGCCAATAGCAGGGCCTGCAGACGCAGCACCCACGGGTGGGCCTGGGGGGAATCGAAGTTGGTCAGTGCGATACCACAACGGTGACAACAGCTCGGGCAGAACGCCCGTGTCGAGGCAGGCGGTGGCAGGCGCAGCGATACCTGGCATCCCGGGCACCGAGTGAGCAGACGGGTTTGGTGGCGTGGACACACCGCCATCCAACCGATCATCCATGACAGGCGCAGGTAGGGCCGGGAGTCTTCGGCGAGGCACCGAGCGCACACGGCCAGGCGATGCGTGCGCCGCAGGGGGCGGTGCGCAAACCGAAGCCCACTCAGACGCTCGCTGCTCTCGTCCTCCTGGATCGTGGGCGCCCAAGCGCTGAAAGTCATGCACCGCAGTCGCTCGACATGGATGCTGGTGCGGCGGCTGATCTGCTGTAAAAGCTCTGGAGCCGCACGACGCCACCAGTGCGAATCATCTGCGCGAGCACAGACCTGGAAGGCGTGTTGTGCGAGCACCTGCATCGAGATATCCAACTGTGCTGCCAAACGCAGCAGCCACGATATCAGTGCCTCCTCGGGAGCCGGTTCCACATAGAGCGGCAGCGGTGGCGGGCATGCAGAAGCCGCTGCGGACTTCGAGGGGATCGGCTCGAGGCCATCAAACGACAACACGGCGACGCTGGGAGGGGGAGATGAAGCGGATCTCATCGATGAGCTGGGCACTGATGGCCTCGGCGCCCGAGGTCACG
>JAXDQF010000216.1:0-5003 GCA_034668025.1 Gammaproteobacteria bacterium
GGGTCGTTTGGATCATTGCAAAACTGCGGATTCGGCTTGCCGTCCAGGCTCTTCATGAACGCGAGCAACTGGCTCACATTCAAGCGCGGCAGCACGTTGGGATAAGAGCCGCCGGCGCCCTGCATGAAGTGCGGCGGGCTGTTGAAGGAGATGACATTGAAACCCTGGCCGCCGAACGTGTATGGCGCGCACTGCACCGGACAGCCTGCGGTGTTGTAGAGAAGGCCATATTGTCCGGAGCCGTTGGTCCAGTCATTGTCCTCGTCCACGCGGGTCTTCTCGCGATGATTGTAACCCGCGCCGAATAAGATCGAATCCAGGGGGCCAACCTCGGCCTTGAAAGCACCGTCCAGGGTGAAGCCGGTAACCTGGTCGTGTACCGAGAAGCCGTTCAGGCCGTCATAGTGCGTCGACCAGTACTTGTTGTCATTCAGCGCGCCGGAGTTCATCAGTGCCGTATATGAGCAATACGCTGCGTTCGTCTTGCTCAGCGTGCCGGCCGGGCAGGCGCTCATGCCGAGCTGGCTGGGTGGAATCAACACATTCAGGCTGGGCAGACTGTGCGGCAGGTCCTGCATCACCAGGATATCGGGCGCCGTCGGATCCTGCGACACGAGGCCTGCGGTGACGAAGCTGTCGGTGCCGCCTTCAGGCCGGCTGGCCGCTGAGCGATAGGCATCGAAATCCAGTTTGAACCGATCGGTGGCCTGCCAACTGCCGCGCAGACCGTAGAGGGACGTAACGACGTTGCGATTGATGGTGTTGTTGACGATCTCCGGCTGGAACCCGGTCGCGGTCACGGCGGTGACGACTCCGTTGTTGACCGTCGCGTTACTCCAGCCGTCGCCGGCTTCGTCCGCCGGGAAGTAGTACGACTGGTTGTAACCCTGCTGGTTGTCCTGGAGCTTCGTCCACAAGCCGTCCGCGATCAGCTTGAAGGAGTCGTTGGGATGCCACTCGAGGCTGCCCGACAGAGCTTCGCGCTTCTTGTCATCGAAAATGGAGCCGAAGGTGATGCAACAGGGCGTCGCCGTCAACGGAGTGCCGTTGGCGTCTCCAAAGGGGAAGTTGGTCGGACCATAGATGTTCTGATTGTAGGCATTCAACGAATCCGTACGCGTCTTGTTGTCCGAGTACACGCCGCCCACCAGGAAGCCGAGCGTATCGTCGAACATGGTGTTCTCGAGGAACGCCGAGAACTTCTTGCCGTACAGCTCGGACATGTCGTTGTAGTTGCCTTCGACATGTGCCCCGGCGTGGAAACCCCGATTCTCAAAGGGGCTCGCCGTGCGCAAATTTACGGTACCGCCGATGCTGCCTTCCAGCGCGGAGGCTTGAGTCGATTTCAACACATCGGCGCCGGAAATCACTTCCGACGGCAACACGTCGAATGCCAGATCGCGCGCGTCATCATCGGTCGCCAGAATCCGGTTGTTCAGTGTGACGATGTTGTATCGCGGACCAAAACCGCGGACGCTGACTTTCTGACCTTCACCGCCCGTGGTGCGGTCGATGGTGATGCCCGGCAAATGCATCAGCGAGTCGGCGACGTCCGAGTCCGGAAATCGTCCCAACTCTTCGGCGTCGATGGAGTCCTGCACCACCGCGGAATTCTTCTTGTCATCGAGAGATTTCTCGAGACTGGCCCGCAGGCCGGTGACTATGACTTCTTCCAGCTGCTGCGGCTGGTCCGCCGGCGCCGGCGCATCGGCAGCAGTGGCGAGCCCTACGGCCCCCATCAAGAAAGGCACCCAAATGGCAATGGACGCAGGCATCGGTCGCGGCACTGTAGCTCCCCACTTTCCAGTTTTACTTATCGATCGAAAACGAAACCTCACGGGGGCGACCAGCCCCTATAAACTTTCGCTTTCTTGCATTTTATCTTATTTCTATTTTTGATCTTGTCAAGATGCAAGCAAAGGGAGGGGTGGCGCAAGCGAACGCCGTAGCGGGCAATGGCAGCCCGCTACAACTCGCGAGCGCGAATCAGACGAGTCGGACCTCGACCCCGCGGCGCTGCAGGGCGTCTACGGCCTGTTTGGGAGCGCCGGTGTCGGTGATGAGCGTGTGGATCTGCTCAACTTTG
This sequence comes from Gammaproteobacteria bacterium, assembly GCA_034668025.1. Lineage (GTDB taxonomy): Bacteria > Pseudomonadota > Gammaproteobacteria > Steroidobacterales > Steroidobacteraceae > 13-2-20CM-66-19. The sequence goes on from JAXDQF010000216.1 coordinate 2,087, forward strand.
GCAATCACGGAGACGTTGCGACGCAGGAGCTTGGAGGAGTCCGCAACCACCACCACCTGGCGGGAAATACGGATCATTTGTGCGTTGAGCTCGGCTTCCTGCAGGTGCGGTGTCATCACGCCGAGTTGCGGATCCAGTCCATCCGCACCCAGATACAGCCGGTCCGCCTGCAGATTGGCCAGCGCCGCGGCCGCCATCGGCCCGGACAGTGAGTTGGACTCCCGGCGCAAAATACCGCCCAACATAATGAGGCGCACAGACGGAACATCCATGAGCAGTGCCGCCACATTCAACGCATTCGTAATGACATTGATGGATTTCAGGTCGGCCTTGCGCAACGACCGGGCAATCTCGGCGGTCGTGGTGCCGGAATCCAGAATAATGGTTTCGCCATCACGAATCAGGGACACCGCGGCATGGGCAATTCGCGCCTTTTCCGCGTGATGCTGGAGTTGCTTTACGTCCAGCGATTCATCCGGCTCTTCCTCGCGCAACAGCGCCCCACCGTGGGTGCGCATCAACGCACCCGCCGATTCCAGTGCCGAAAGATCTGCCCGGATGGTCACTTGCGAAGTGCCGAAACGGGTCGCGAGGGCTTCGACCGTAACGCGGCCGCTCTCGACCAGCAACTCGCGGATCCGGCGCCGGCGCTCCTCAATCAACAAGCCGGTTTCAACTGGATCGAGCATCAGACGGGGACGGCCTCGAGCACGAGGAAGTCGGTGAAGGCCACCTGCAACGAGTTATTTGCACCAGAGACCTCGCCGAGGTCGCGCTCATTGTAGTAGTCGCGCACCCGATAGCGGGCGGACTTCAGCCCTCGCAACGGCACCGGCCCGCTGAAATTGCGGCCATAGAAAGCGTAGTAGAAGCGGCCGGCCTTCTCGATCACATGCGTTTCCGGTTTGTCGAAGCCGATGTCGTACAACTCGCCGCGATAGGTTCCGAGCGGCAGCTGGTTCCCATTATAGAGCGCGATCCATTTGCGCCAAATCGGCTCCTTCGCCGGGGTCAGCAGGAAGGAGTCCTTGGGTTTGGGGTCGCGCGGCCACGTGAACTTGGTGGACACGATGCCGCCGATACCCACGGTGGAGGCAAAATCGGCGCCTCCCGTGCTCAGCTCGACATGATCCCCGGCAAAGGCCGCACTCGGGCCCATGAGGGCCTTCAGTGTCTTGCCCTTGTGCCGAACCTGCCAGGACGACTCCGGATCGGACGCCGGTGCCTGGTTGAAAGCACGGAAATTGAAGAACGAATACGAAGTCCCGCAGGGACACAGCTCCACCACGGCCTGAGGATTGCTCTGCAGGGCGGCCTGGTAAACCGCCTGGAAGAAGTCCTGCAGCTTCTCGACGGACTCCTCGGGCCGAGCGTGCTCGTGCGCCGGGTTATAACAGGGAGCTACCGAGTTGAGATGTTGGCCATCGATCTTCAGGCCTGCGTAACCCCACTCCCCTATGAATTTGCGTACCAATCCCACCATGTAGTCCACGGTGGGCTGATAGCCGGGGCACAGGTAAAAAGAATTCCACCAGGAGACGTTCTGGACGGCGCCCTCCTTGTCCAGCAACAGCATGTCCGTGTGGTCGTGGAGTAGATCTGATCCCGGAGCAACGGCGAGCGGCGCCCACCACAAACGCGCTTCCAGACCTTGCGAGCGGATGGTCTGGACGAGTTGCTGCATGTCAGCTTCGCCGCGCGGATACCTGACGGTACTGACCTTCCAGTCGCCAACGTTTGTCTGCCACCCGTCATCGATGACAGCCCATCGCAGTCCCAGCTCGCGAACCTTGGGCAACGTGTCCACGATCATCTGCAACGTGCAGTCGCGCTCGTATCCCCAAGCGCACCATATGGGCTCATAAGCGGCCTGCGGCGGCTGCGGTGACGCAATTCCACGCGTTGCCATGATTCGCCGATAAGCATCCAGAACGGCGAAGTAGTCACCCGAGTGCGTGGCTACAAATCCCTGCGGCAGCGACAGGAGCTCGCCGGGTTGGAGAGTCTGTGTGACCGGCGCCGACATGGACAGCTGCAACGACTTTGCGCCACAACTCAGTGGGATTGAGACGATTCGCGGTGTTGTCTCTATGTGACCTATGGCTACGCCGCCTTCGCGCCTCCATACATCGACTATGGGGGTGCCGCCACCGTAGTCGGACGCCTCCATGCCCATGAAGTTCTCTTGTTTGAAGCCCGCGCGCACGGGTTGGATCCAGTCGCGGCGGTCGGAATGAGTGCTGCCGCAGAAACTCCAGTACAGCGGGTCGGAGTTGGTTGAAGCTACGTGCGTCAGGCTCAGGGCGAGTTGAGTCCAGTGACTGACGGCGATGGGGTCCTTACCGGCATTGCGGAAGGAAACCTGGTACAGAGCAAACCCGGGGTAATCCTCGAACAGCTCCACAACCACGGTTTTCTCGAGCGGCGGGGATTCGGACAGTCCCACGAGGCTCAGTCTCGTCCCGTGACCCAGCGGTCCCTCGATGTCCTGCTGCGACTGCTTTTTCAGTGCGAAGCGGTCGAAGAGCGAAGCTCCCTTGATTTCCACTGAGTCTGGCGGCGACCAATGCGTGAGGGCCGCTTTCCGATTGGCGGTTGCCTTGGCCGCTTCAGAAGCACTTGCCCCGCCGGCGGCATGCGAGGCGGACACCCGCGTTCGCATTTGAGAATCGAATTCGATGAGGATTCGGTCGTCCCCCAGCGATGCTGCCGTTGTCGCGGTACCGACAGCCGCTGCGCCATCGGCGACAGTTGGGGCGCCGGCTGTACCGTTCGCTGAGTCGGCGGTGCGAGCCAGCGCTTGTTCGTTGAGGCCGAGAGCCGTCGTGGCCACACTGGCGCCCGCGGCGAGCTTCAGAAATCGACGTCTGCTGGTGCGCGGCTTCTTCACGCTGGCGGGCCCTCCTCGAAGGTCATT
>JAXDQF010000217.1:0-7338 GCA_034668025.1 Gammaproteobacteria bacterium
GCCCTCGAGAGCACCGCCGATGAAGGGCCGGAGCAGGCGGCCGTCGAGCAGTGGCGCGCCACGCGGGTCGCTGAGCTGACCAGCGAGACCGGGTGGCTGACTCTGGTCGGCCTGTTCTGGCTGGACAAAGGCGACAACTCTTTCGGCCGCGCGCCCTCCAACCATCTGGTGCTCGACCACCCTGCCCTCGCCCCCAAAGCCGGAACATTTACCCTGGACTCCAAAGGGGTCCATTTCAAAGCCCGCCGGGACAGCGGCATCACGCATGCCGGCCTGCCGGTCTCCAGCATCGATATGGTGATGGATACCCGGGGGGAGCCGACTGTTGTGTCGAGCGGGCCGTTGCGCTTTTTCATCATCGAGCGGGCGGGGAAGATCGGCGTGCGGGTTCGGGATGTCGACAGTCCGCGGCGCCGGGAGTTTGTCCCGATCGACTACTTCCCCATTGCGACCGACTGGGTATTCACCGCACGCTTCGAGCCCTACGAGCCGCACCGCCACATCCGCATCATCAACATCCTGGGCCTCGAGGAGGAGATGGATTGCCCGGGCGCGCTGGTATTCAACAAGGACGGCCGCGAGTGGCGCCTGGATGCCGTGCTCGAGAGTCCCAACGATCAAACACTGTTTGTCATGTTCGGCGATCGTACCAACGGCAAGGGTTCCTACGGCGGCGGCCGGTTCCTGCATACCCCGCTGCCTGCAGGGGGAACAGTGCGGGTGGATTTCAACGAAGCCTACAATCCACCGTGTGCATTTAACAATTTCGCCACCTGCCCGTTGCCACCCGAACAGAACAAACTGCCGCTGCGCGTCGAGTCCGGTGAGAAAGCCTACGGGAACGGGCACGGCGGCACTTGATCTGCGTTATATTTCGAGGCAGTCAACGAGGGGGATCCCGTAGTGAAGACCATTCTCGGAATTAAGAACAGGCTGGCAGCTATTGCGTTATTGGCCGTTGCGGTTTCGGGCAGTGCGGCATTTGCCGATCCGCCGAAGACACTGAAGATCACCAAATCGGTGGACATCGCCGCCCCGGTCGACAAGGTCTGGGATGCGGTCAAGGACTTTGACTCGCTCAACAAGTGGCATCCCGGCTTTGCCAAGGACGAGATTCAGAAGGGTGAGAACAACAAGCCCGGCGCCGTGCGCAAGCTGACCATCAAGGATGGTCCGTCCTTCACTGAAGAGTTGCTTGCCTTCGACGACGCAAAGCACACTTACAAGTATCGCATCATCGAATCCCCACTGCCGCTGCGCGATTACGTTTCGCACATCACGGTGAGCCCGGGCGCCAAGGGCGGCTCACATGTCACCTGGGTGGGGACCTTCAAGCGCAAGAGCACGTCCGACACGCCGCCGGAAGCCGAAAACGATGATGCAGCCAACAAGCTGATCACTGGCGTGTACGAGGGCGGCCTGGCCAACCTCAAGAAGATGCTCGGGGGCTGACCCCGCAGCGCCGCCGGGACACCCTGCGTTCAGGCCACAATCAGGCCATGCCGAATGGCCAGCAGAGTGAGCTCGGACTGGTTCACCACGCCGAGCTTCTGCTTGATGTTGTAAAGATGAGTGCCGATGGTCGAAGCGGACAGCTTCAGATCATCGGCAATCTTCTGCACCGTGGATCCGCCCGCCAGGCGAATGAACACCTCGAACTCGCGTTCGGAGAGTTGCTCGATGGGTGAGCGAGTCGCTCCCTCAATCTCCGCCAGGGCGAGCTTCTGGGCCAGGTTGGGATCGATGTAGCGGCGGCCGGCGGCAACCGACGCAATCGCTTCAATGAGGGCTTCCGGAGCGCTGCGCTTCGACAGAAAACCCAGCGCGCCTTCGCGCAAAGCCCGGCGCGCGTGCATGGGATCATCGTGAGCGGACAGCGCCAACACGCGCGCGGCGGGGTTGTGGGCGCGGATGCGGCGCAAGGCTTCCAGTCCGCCCATTCCCGGCATCCCCAGATCCATCACCACAACATCCGGCGTCAGCTCGGCGTACATCTGACAGGCGGCTTCGCCTGACTGCGCTTCGGCGACTACGTTGATGTCGGGTTGGGATTGCAGGAGCAGGCGGAAGCCGGTGCGGACCACTGCATGGTCGTCTGCGAGCAGGACTTTGATCATGCTTCGACCAACAGTGGAATTTTGGCGGTCAGACGCACGCCATGCGGCTCGTGATTCGCCACGGTGAACGACCCGCCCAGATGCTCCACGCGATCAGCCAAACCCCGCAGGCCGAAATGGCCGGGGCGTGACCAGTCCGGTGCGAGTCCGACACCATCATCCGTCACAGTGAGATCGATCTGTTCGTCATCTGAGTGCAGGTCAATATCCACACGGGTTGCCTGAGAATGTCGCAATGCGTTGATCAATCCCTCCTGGGCAACACGATAGATTGTCAGAGTAACCGTTGGGCCAAGGACAGCGGACAAATCATTGCGCGCTGACAACTGCACTGCAGGATAGCGGCGCTGCCAGTCACGCACGAGATTTTCCAGCGTGTCAGCCAAACCCAACGTGTCGAGCGACAGCGGCACGAGGCGCGGTATCAGCCCATGCATGGCATCATAGAGACGTCCTGCTTCGTCCGAAATCAACTTTGCCGCATCGGTCATGGCCGCATTGCGCGACTGGGTGACAATGGCCATCGCGAGCGAACGGATCGCCGTTACCGATTGCCCAAACTCATCATGCAGCTCGTGCGCAATCAACCGGCGCTCCTCTTCCACCCGCTGCTCCACCAGCCGTGCCAGCTCCCTTCCTTCCTCGAGCCGGGTCTCCGCTTCAATCGCCTTGCGTTCGGCCTGAACCTTGTCCTGAACTGCCTGGGCCATGCGATTGAATGCCGCTCCAATGGTGTGGGCCTCGAATCCTGCAAGCGCCGGCAACCGGAAGGCCAGATCACCTTCCTCCAGCCGCTGCAGCCCGGCCGCAATGACCGGAAATGGAGCAAGTGCCAGCTTCACCAGCCAGAAAGCCAGGCCATTCACGAGGACCAGCATCGCGGCGCCAATCAGGAACAGCTGCCTGAGGTTGTCCCAGGCGTCCAGGATGGCTCGTGAGGCATTCGCGGTGATGACGAGCTGAATGCCACCCCGCAGGGCAAATGTTCGTTTGGCTATGGAGGGCGACAACAGCTTCACAAACCAGCTGGGGGCCTCCCGGCCAGCTTTATAAGTCGCATCCGGCGAGCGATACAACAATTCCCCCGTGGGCGCGCGCAGCACGACATCGTTGGCTCGCACGTGCCCGAGCTGGACCAGGAACTGCCGTACGGTGTCCGAGTCGCCCTCCCGGGAGTAAATGGCCGCCAGGCGCCCCAGAAGCTGCGACCCGACGCGATTCGCCGCCTCCACCTCCTCGCTGACCGAGGAACGGGTGTCCGCAATCTCAGCGAAAATCAGCACGATAACGAACGTTGCCGTGAGGCCCGCCACGATCAAGTTCAGGCGCGTGCGCAATTTCATGGGGCGAAGTGTACCGCCCCGCTTGTTTTATTGGCGCGGCCACGGCCGCGCGGAGCCCGGGTTCTTTTCCGCCGCCTCTTGTCTTATTGGCGCGGCATTGGCCGCGCGGAGCCGGGGTTCTTTTCCGCCGCCAAAAAGCGTGGTTTTTGGCGGCTGCCTGGGTGGTTCGCGCGGCTTCGTGCCGCGGCAAGGGAACCAGTCTCATGAAAATCATGAGGCCTCTTTCATGAACATCCCCTATGGGTCCCCCGCCCGGGCGCGGATGATCAGTCAGACGAGGACCCATCCACCCATCCACCAAGGAGATTCACCATGAAGTGGGAAACACCAGAAGCCGTTGACATGCGTTATGGCATGGAAATCACGATGTACATCAGCAACCGCTGATCGAGCATCGCTGATAGATCGAATGGCGTCGGCCCGCGTAAGCGGGCGGCGTCTGTCCCTCCTCTCCCCGGGCTCGTAAAGCTATGAAGATCAGAGTCCTGGGGGCTGCAGCGGGTGGCGGGTTTCCGCAGTGGAACTGCAACTGCCGCAATTGCGCCGGAGTCCGTGCGGGGACGGTGCGGGCCAGGGCCCGGACCCAGTCCTCGATTGCCATCCGCGGCAATGATGGCGCCGGCTGGGCGCTGGTCAACGTCTCACCCGATATAACGGCCCAACTTCAGTCCAATCCGCCCTTCCAACCCGGCCGCGCGTTACGCGACTGCGCAATCACCGGCATCGTGTTGGTAGACGGCCAGGTCGATCACACGACCGGTTTGTACATGTTGCGCGAAGCGACGCGCCCCTGGCCCATCTGGTGCACTGACAGCACCTACGCCGACCTGACTCGCGGCAACCCGATATTGAATGTGCTCGGGCATTTCTGCGGTGTTGATCGGCGGCGCATTGATCTCGACGGCAGTGTTTTTCAGATTGAGGGAGTGAGCGGCGTGAGCTGGCGCGCCTTGCCGGTGCCTGGAAAACCGGCGCCCTACTCCCCAAATCGGGAATCACCGGTCCCGGGCGACAATCTGGCGTTGGTGATCACCGATGACGTAACAGGCAGATCCGCCGTGTATGCGCCGGGACTCGGCGCGATGGATGATCGGGTCTGGCACGCCATGCAGTCGGCCGCGTGCGTGATGGTGGACGGCACGTTCTGGACGGATGATGAGATGATCCGGTTGGGTGCCTCGAAGAAACATGCACGTGACATCGGACATCTGCCCCAAAGTGGCCCGGGCGGAATGCTCGAATGGCTGGACCGGCTGCCGCATGACACACGCAAGGTTTTGATACACGTGAACAACACCAACCCCATACTGGATGAGGATTCGGAGCAGGCGGCTGAAGTGACCCGCCGCGGCGTCCAGGTGGCCTGGGACGGACTGGAGATCGAGCTGTGAGCCAGCCAGCGTGGAGTCGGCAGGAGTTCGAGCAGCGGTTGCGGGAGAAAGGCCGCGCATACCACATTCATCACCCGTTCAACGTGATGTTGAATTCGGGGCGCGCCACGCCCGAGCAGATCCGCGGCTGGGTGGCGAATCGGTTCTACTACCAGATCAACATTCCGATCAAGGATGCCGCCATCCTGGCCAACTGCACGGACCGCGCAGTGCGCCGCTCCTGGGTACAGCGAATCCTCGATCACGACGGCTACGGCGACGACCCGGGCGGCATCGAGTCCTGGATCAAGCTCGCGGAAGCCACGGGCCTGACTCGCGAACATGTTGAAAGCCTCGTCGATGTCACACCGGGCGTGCGGTTTGCCGTCGACGCGTACGTGAATTTCGCGCGCCGCTCGCCATGGCAGGAGTCTGCCTGCGCGTCGCTCACCGAGTTGTTTGCGCCGGAGATCCACAAACAACGGTTGGCGAACTGGCCGGAGCATTACCCCTGGATCGACTCGGCCGGCCTGCACTACTTCCAAAGCCGCGTCAGCCTGGCGCGTCGCGATGTTGAATTCGGGCTCGCGGTGACGTTGGATTGGTTTTCCACCCGCGCCGCGCAGGAGCGGGCGTTGGAGATCCTGCAGTTCAAGTTGGATGTGCTGTGGCAGATGAATGATGCGATGGCCCTGCGGTATGGAGTGGAGCCGTTGCCCGGAGCCGAGTCATGACCGCCGAGCTGTCGTGGTCGCTGCGCGGGTGCACTCGTGAGCGATAGTGCCTCGGTTGGCGCGTCCGCGGCTGCCATCAGCGCCGACATCAAGCCGTCGCTCGGGCGTGGATTCCGGCTGCAGTGGGAGCCGGCGCAGAAGGCGCACGTATTGCTGTATCCCGAGGGCATGGTGAAGCTCAACGGCAGTGCCGGTGAGATTCTCACGCGCTGCAACGGCACACGAACCGTTGCTGAGATTGTCAGTGACCTGGAAAGCGCGTTCTCCACCACGGGGCTGGAGAAGGACGTGCGGGCATTTATGGCAATGGCGTTGGACAAGCAGTGGCTGGAGATTCGCGGGTGAGCGCTGACGGCGGCACAGCGGATGTTGGCATGCCGGACCGCACGGTGGGCACGGGCCAGGCGGCGACGGCCGGTGACACGCCGGTAAGCGCCCGCGTGGGCAACCCTGGGCCGCCGCTGTGGCTGCTGTGCGAGCTGACCTACACCTGCCCCCTCCATTGCGTGTTTTGCTACAACCCCACCGACTTCGCCAAGACTCAGCAGGAGCTGTCGACGGACGATTGGATCCGCGTGCTGCGTCAGGGCCGCGAGCTCGGCGCCGTACAACTCGGCCTGTCGGGCGGCGAGCCCCTGACGCGCGACGACCTCGAAATCATCGTCGCGGAAGCACACACACTCGGCTACTACACGAACCTCATCACCTCGGGCATCGGCCTCACCGAAGCACGCATCAAAGCACTCAAAGAAGCGGGCCTCGATCACATCCAACTGTCGTTCCAGGACAGCACCCGCGAAGTGAATGACTTCCTGAGCAGCACCCGAACTTTCGAGCTGAAGGCGAAAGTCGCCGCGCTCATCAAGAAATACGAGTACCCCATGGTACTCAACGTCGTCCTGCACCGACTCAACATTGAGCATGTCCAGGAGATCCTGGAGATGGCGGAGTCCATGCAGGCCGAGTACGTCGAGCTGGCCAACACCCAGTACTACGGCTGGGCGTGGCACAACCGCGAGCGGCTGTTACCCAGTCGCGAGCAACTCCTGCGCGCCGAGGAAACCACCAACCGCTTCCGCGACCGCGTCGGCAAGAAGATGCGAGTGCTGTTCGTAGTCCCCGACTACTTCGAGCGCCGCCCCAAACCCTGCATGAACGGCTTGGGATCGGTCTTTCTGACCGTAACTCCGGACGGCACGGCGCTCCCATGCCATGCCGCCAAAACGCTACCTGGTCTCACGTTTCCCAACGTCAAAGACGCCTCGATTGAGTGGATCTGGCGCGACTCACCAGGCTTCAACCACTATCGCGGCGATAGCTGGATGAAGGAGCCGTGCCGCAGCTGCCCGGAGAAGGCGAAGGACTTCGGCGGCTGCCGGTGCCAGGCCTATCTCCTGACCGGCGACGCCGACAACGCCGACCCGGTTTGCGATCTTTCGCCGCACCATCACTTGGTAACGGAGATGGTGGAGAAGGCTAGCGCCCCAAGCGCACCACCACCGGTTGTAGAGCAGCCGCTGATTTTCCGCGACCGGAAGAATTCCGAGGCGTTGTCACGCTGAGATCGAGCAGGACGTGGATTCTCAGGTGCTGCCCCAAGGCGCACCGGCGTTGGCGTAGGCGGCACGAATGACACCACACCTCGCACGGGCTCCCCCGAGCCCGGCGATCTCACGTGGTGCTCCATGAAACCGCTGCGTCGGCCCACTCTCCCTTTCGATATGTTTTTCCCCTGTCCGGAATCGCCGGCGCAATGGCGCTCGCCGCGTGGCGG
>JAXDQF010000218.1:0-28516 GCA_034668025.1 Gammaproteobacteria bacterium
CGCGCATCGACAGGTTCTGCGCCTCGTCCACGATGAGCAGCACCTTCCGGCCCGCCGCGTACTGCTCGATGAGGAAGTTGTTGAGCGTTGCAATGAGCTCGGCCTTCTTCATCTTGAAGGGGGAGAAGCCGAACTGCACCAGCACGGCCTGCAGGAAGTCGATCGCCGAGACCTGCGTCTGGTTGATCTGCGCGATCACGACATCAGACTGGATTTCCTTCAGGAACGATTCAATCAGGGTGGTCTTGCCCGAACCGATCTCGCCGGTGATCACGACGAAGCCGTCCGTGAACCAGATCGTCGATTCCATGTACGCCTTGGCGCGGGCGTGCTGCTTGGACAGATAGAGGAACTGCGGGTCCGGACTCAGTCGGAACGGCAGCTCCTTCAGTTTGAACGGGTCGAGATACATGCGTGCTCGTATTCGGAGCCGGGTAGCCGGCGCGTTGTTTGTTGGCGTGCGATAACCGGGGGAAACCGGCAATCGCGGATCCCTGCGCCCTCCTGCGATCTTAAGGGATGCCTACCCCGGGCGCCAATTGTGCGAGCAACCGGCGTGCCCGTCGGTCGCGCGCGCCCGCGCTGGCCTCCACCAGGGTGCAATGTCCGAGCTTGCGACCCGGACGCGGCTGTTTACCATAGTCATGGAGATGCAGCTCTTTCTCCGCCAGGAGGGCTTCGCGGGGCGGTAGTGTCCCAATCAGGTTGAGCATGGCGCTGTACCCCAGGGGTCGCGTCGAACCCAGCGGCAGATTGAGGATTGCGCGCAGGTGGTTCTCGAACTGGCTGGTTGCGGCGCCCTCGAGGGTCCAGTGCCCCGAATTGTGCACGCGGGGAGCCATCTCATTCGCAATCAGCTTGCCGCCCTTCACGAAGAATTCAATAGTGAGAATGCCCGTATAGCGGAAGTGCGTGAGCGCTTTCTCCAAGTACCCCGCCGCTAGCCGCTGCCAGCTAGGTGGGCCGTAGGGCGCACGAGTGAGGCGCAAGATCCCTTGCGAGTGGACGTTACCGTTCAGGGGGTACACAGCGACCTCGCCCCGCGGGCTTCGCGCGCCAATGATCGACACCTCGCAATCAAACGGGATCAGCTCCTCGTAAATGAGGGGGGCCGCGCCCAGTTGCTCCCAAGCCTGCTCAGCGTCTTCCTTAGTACGCACGACAGCCTGTCCCTTGCCGTCATACCCCAACCGCCTGGTCTTGATGACTGCCGGAAGACCAACGTCCCGCGTCGCACGAGTGAGCTGCGCGCGCGAGCTGACGGCCATCCAGCGCGTTGTTGGAATTTTCAGGCGCTCGAACAACTTCTTTTCGCTCACCCGGTCCTGCGCGGTCGCCAATGCCGGTATCGGCGGCGCAATCCGCGTGTCACCTTTCAGGGCTCGCAGCGCGTCGACCGAGATGTTTTCCCAGTCAAAAGTCAGCACTTCGGAGCGCTGTGACAGCTCGGTGAGCAATCGGGCTTCAGTAAAAGCACCGGTGAGCACGGGTGCAACCTGTCTCGCCGGCGCGTCTGCCGCGGGGTCGAGAAACAGGAAGTCGAGCCCCAGCGGATAGCCCGCCAAAGCAAGCATCCGGCCGAGTTGGCCAGCGCCCACGATGCCTACAGTCATGCTTTGTTGGTCGTTCGAGGATCGGGATTGTCGAGTACGCCGCTGGTCTGGCGTTCGCGGAAGGACTCCAGCGCGGTACCAATAGCTTCGTGCTTGTTCGCCAGAATCGAGGCAGCGCACAGGGCGGCGTTGGTTGCGCCCGCAACGCCTATGGCGAACGTTGCAACCGGAATGCCTGCAGGCATCTGCACGATCGACAACAAGGAGTCGAGGCCGCCCAAAGTTTTAGATTGAACCGGGACGCCCAACACCGGGAGGCTGGTCTTTGACGCTGTCATTCCGGGCAAATGGGCTGCCCCGCCGGCGCCGGCAATGATGACTTCGAGCCCGCGCTGGCGTGCCGTCGAGGCGTATTCGAACAGCAGGTCAGGAGTGCGGTGTGCCGACACAACGCGTACTTCGTGCGGAATAGACAATTTGTCCAGCAGGTCGGCCGCCGACTTCATCGTCTCCCAGTCGGAGGTAGAGCCCATGATGATGCCGACGAGTGGTTTCATCTAGGCATTGTACAGAGGGTTGCAGCACATCGCTCGCTCTCGCGTTACGACGGCTCAACCTCGAACAACGAGCGCAGTGCGCGAAATAATTCGCGGCCCGCAGTCCCTGTGCTGCCGCGTTCCCGCTCGGATTGTGCAGCGCTGATCTTCCGGATCCATTCCGTACGGTCTAGACCAGGGCGCCAGCGCTCGAGTTCGTCGAGCGCAGCGACGCCTTCTTTGACGAGTCTTTCCCGCCACGTTTCCAGTCGCTTGAAACGCTCAGCGTCTAGCGCGGACCTCCCATGTTGCGCAGCCAACGCCGCGCGAATCGGCTCGGGATCAATGTCGCGCATCAGCTTTCCGATGTATTGGCGTTGACGCGCACCGCCGCCCCGGGTCGGAATCCGACGCGCTTCGCGGATGGCATCAACCAGGATCTCGGGAAGGTCGAGCGCCACCAGGTCGGAGTCACGCATTCCAATGAGTGTCTCGCCCAAGTCCTGAACTGCATGAGCATCGCGTTTGCGCTGGCTCTTGCTGGGCTTGTCGTAACGGTCGTCGTCTTCCTCGTCGCGGGCGGCCAAGTTTTCTCCTATGAATGGACGCCGCGGCCTTGCAGTAGGCCGCGGCTGGTACAATTGTGCCTCACTACTAGGCAACTCAAGCAGACGTAATGCAACAGGCTCCGGCCGACGAGAAAGGGATTGCGAAATTACAGGACGTAATCAAATTTGTGCTGGAAGAGGCTGCACGCCAAGGTGCGACCCAGGCTGCGGCCGACGCCAGCATCAACCAGGGCCTCGGCGTGACGGCACGACTGGGCGAAGTCGAGACCGTCGAATACCAGCGTGATCGCGGATTGGGTGTCACCGTCTACTTCGGTCATCGTAAGGGTTCAGCCAGTACCGCGGACCTGGGAATGCAAGCAGTGCGCGACACCGTCGAGAAAGCCTGCACCATAGCCCGTTATACCGCAGAGGATCCGTATTCCGGTCTCGTCGATCCGGAGGCACTGGCACGGGATATACCTGATCTGGATCTGGATCATCCGTGGGCGCTGCAGCCGGAGCAGGCGATCGAGCTCGCGCTGCGGTGTGAGGCTGCAGGGTTGGCCGTGGACTCCCGCATCACCAATTCTGAGGGCGCCTCGGTCAACACCCAGCGCCACATAGGCGTGTACGGTAATTCGCTCGGGTTTTTAGCGGGGTCTGCGGGGACCAGTCACTCGATCAGTTGCTCACTGATTGCTCAGCAGGCTGACGAGATGCAGCGCGATTACTGGTACAGCAGTATGCGCGATGCCACTGAGCTCGACACGCCCGAGTTGATCGGCCGCCGCGCCGGCGAACGGGCGGTTGCCCGCCTGGGGTCGCGCAAATTAACGACGCGCAAGGCTCCGATTGCCTATTCGCCTGATATGGCGCGGGGTCTGTTCAGACACTTCATAGGTGCGATCCGGGGCGCGGCCCAGTATCGCAAGGCCTCGTTCCTGTTGAACGCGGCCGGTCAGGAAGTCTTTCCGTCATTCCTGCAGATGCAGGAGCGGCCGCACATTCTCAAAGGATTGGCGAGCGCGCCGTTCGATGGCGAAGGCGCCGCGACACATGATCGCGACCTGGTGCGCGATGGCGTTTTACAAGGTTACGTACTGGGCAGCTACTCGGCTCGCAAGTTGGGTCTGAAAACAACAGGCAACGCCGGCGGTGTTCACAATCTGATTGTCGCAGCCCCCGGGAAGGCGCTGGACATGCCGAGCTTCCTCGCACGGATGAAGACCGGCTTGTTGGTTACCGAGATGATGGGGCAGGGCGTGAACGGCGTAACCGGCGATTATTCGCGGGGCGCCAGCGGCTTCTGGGTGGAAGACGGTGTCATCACGTACCCGGTGCATGAGATCACCATCGCCGGCAACCTGAAAGACATGTATCGAAACATCGTTGCCATCGGCAATGACGTTGATGTGCGCGGCGGGATTCGCACCGGCTCGGTGCTCATCGGCGAAATGACGATTGCGGGTAATTGAGGGCGGCACCTGACGGACCGGGGAGCCTAACTGACCGCGGGAGAGGCCGGGAGCTGTTCAGCGCCGGATCAAACTCGCGGAATCGTCGTCGCCTCGTGAGCGGTCCGATTCCTCGACCAGGTCCCTGAGAGTCAGATCGCCACAACGATCGCGCCGCTGCGCATCGAGATTCGCGATCAATCGATCCACAGTCGGGATGGACCTGTTTCGCGGGGCGATGTGCCCGCTGCGCTGATTGCGCGCCATGTCCAGGATCTCGTACACCGTGATGCGGCTGATGTCGCGGGCGCAAAGCAACTCGCCGTCATCAGTGATCTTCACCAGCCCCGCGCGCTCCAGGGCACGCGCCATTTTGGCCACCGCAATCCCCGGCAATTCCAACTCCCGCGCGATCCGGTTCACGGTCCAGCGCCGGTCGCCGGTCAAATGCGTTTCACCGACGAAGTACATCATTTTCAGTGCGAGCTGCTCCAGCTCTACACAGGAGAGCCGCAGCTCCTGCAGACCGACACGCAGGTAAGTGGGATTCTGGATGTAGAACGACAGCTGTGCGCCCGCCAGCAGGATCAGCCAGCCCAGGTAAGTCCACACCAGCGCGACGACAATGAACGCAAAGCCCGCATACACGATGGTGAGTCGCGTTGAATAGACTACGAACGCGGTGAACATCTTGCCGACCGCGGCCCAAACAACGCCACCCGCCAGGGCACCGGCGAGCGCCGGACGCCACTGCACCCGGGTGTTGGGAACAAACATGTACACGCCCATGAAGAACGCCGTCACCATGACGTAGGGTGCGATTGCGATCAGTGTCCCCGGCAGCCGTTCCATAAACGGCATCCTGGCCACTTCCTGCATCGGCGCGCTGGCGATGGTCGCATGCGACAACCCGATGAACGCTACGAGCAGCAGGGGACCCACGATCAGCAATGTCAGATATTCCGCGATCCGGCGCGCAAAGCTGCGGGGCTGCTCGACCCGCCACAGATAGTTGAAACTGTCTTCCACCTTTTTGATCGTGTCCAGCAGTGTCCAGGCGAGCAGTGCAAAGCCCACCGAGCCCACGATGCCGCTGCTGACACGATCGGCGAATTGCATGACCCGCCGGGTGAGTTGGCCAGCGGCTTCCGGGCCCGTTGGCCGGAAGAACTCGTAGACAATCGGCTCCAGGTCGTGGTGTGCGCCGAATACTTTCAGGATGGCAAAACTGAAGGCGAGCAGCGGAATCAGCGACAGCAGGGTGGTGTAGACCAGTCCCATGGCACGCAGGTTGATGTCCCCGCGCCACAGATCGCGGATCACGGCATAGGGATAACTCAACGTCCGGATCAGCAGAGCGAGCAGCCCCGGGCGGGTTGCGGCCGGCCCGAAGAAACACCAATCGAGGAATGCCCAGATCCGTAGCATCATCATTGCAGTGTACAGGGTAACATTGCGCGCATGACGCACCCTCCCGGCCACCCGCAGCGCATCGTTTGTCTGACAGAAGAGACGACCGAAACGCTGTATCTGCTGGAGGAAGACTGGCGGATCGTGGGAATTTCAGGCTTTACCGTACGTCCCCCACGGGCGCGCAAGGAAAAGCCGCGGGTGTCGGCATTCACCAGCGCCAAGATCGGCCGAATCATTGATCTGCAACCTGACCTCGTGCTGGGATTCTCCGACCTGCAGGCAGACATTGCCGCCGAGCTGGTGCGTGCGGGTATCGAAGTACACGTCTTCAATCACCGTAGCGTCGCTGAAACGCTCCGCATGATTCGCACGTTGGGCGGCATGATCGGGTGTGAGGCCAAGACGCAACTACTGGTTGAGCGGTTGACCCGTGGCCTGGATGAAGTACGACAGCGCGGTGCCGCGCTTCCCCGCCGGCCCCGGGTTTATTTCGAAGAGTGGGATGAGCCGCAGATCTCCTGCATTCGCTGGGTTTCGGAGCTGATTGCGGTTGCGGGTGGCGAGGATATTTTTCCGGAGTTGGCGGTCGAGTCGTTGGGACGCAACCGGATCATGGCGGATCCGTTGGAAGTGCCACGGCGCGCACCCGACATCATCCTGGGGTCGTGGTGTGGCAAGAAGTTTCAACCCACGCAGGTCGCAGCGCGGCGCGGTTGGGCGGATGTTCCGGCGATTCGCAGTGGATTCGTGCGCGAAATCAAGTCGCCGATCATCCTGCAGCCCGGCCCCGCGGCCCTGACGGACGGTGTGCGGGCAATACAGGAAGTTATCGTCGAGTGGGCCGCGACGCGCACCTAACAGCAAGACGGCGGAAGAACGCAAGCCGCAGACGCGAGCGAGGCAAGGTGTTTCCGGGGGCGTGAAAAACAGGATGTTTTTCTCGCAGCCCCCATGGATGGGTTCACGGCGGCCCCGGAAACACCTTGTCTCGATCGGGGCTGCGTTTCGACAACCTAGATGCCGCGGCGTTCCTTGATCAACTCGTAGGCTTCGATGATCTGTTGAGTGCGCTGTTTCGCGTGCTCAATCATCGAGTCCGGCAGGCCGTTGGCCTTGAGTTTGTCAGGGTGATTGCGGCTCAGTTGCCGGCGGTACGCTTTGACGAGCTCACCGTCGCTGGCCGCGGGCGTGCACTCGAGCACACTGTAGGCTTGTTGGAGCTGCTCGCTGCCGGTGTTCCGTGTTGCTTGCTGGCGGAAGGTGCCGCTGCGAATGCGAAGTACCGCCTCGATTTGTGACAGCTCGACCATGGAGACGTTGAGGCGGTTCGCCATGTAGCCGACGAGCTGTCGTGACGGACCCTCCATGTTGTTGCCGGCGAGCGCGGCCCGCACCTGGATTTCCAAAAACGTGCGCAACAGCCCCGGCCGGCCGCGGGCGGCCGACGCCAGTGACCCGAGCTCGGTGGCGAGGTTGAAATCCGCCTGTTTGCCCGCGTTGAAGTGGTCAATGGCGGTCCGCACCTGGAACTGATTCAGACGCAAGTCGGACATGACAGCGCGTGCGGCAGCAATCTCGCTTTCCGACACCCGCCCGTCGGACTTCGCGACGTGCCCCATCACACGGAACGCCGATCGGAAGAACTGTTCGCCGACCGCAAGCGCGTCGGGATCGCTTCGCAGACGTGGCTCAGCGCGCGAGCTGCCTGCGTACTCGTCGAATTGATGACCCAGGAGGACGCCCACGGCGGCGCCCACAGGGCCTCCCGTGAGCAGGCCGATGGCCCCCCCGACGACTTTTCCGGCGAACTTCATGCGCTGCTATAGTACCAAGCCCGGCGCACCTCTTCAGGCGCTGAAGCAAAAAGCAAACATGCCGTCGTCAATGTCATCGAACGGGTCACAGTCGCCGACCGTGTTCCGCACCGCTCTGCGGAGCCTCGAGCGGATTCATGAGGGGAAAGTCCGCGATATCTATGCGATAGATTCCGAAATGATGCTGATTGTAACGACAGATCGACTTTCGGCCTTTGATGTCGTGCTCCCGGATCCCATCCCCGAGAAAGGCCGAGTCCTCACTGAAATATCGAATTTCTGGTTTGGCCGTACCCGACATATCGTGCCGAATCATTTAACGGAGCGGGCAGTCGACAGCATCGTGAAAGATGCGGATGAGCGGGCCCTGCTCCGGGGACGCACCATGGTTGTGCGCCGATTGAAAGCACTGCCAATCGAGGCCGTGGTGCGCGGCTATCTGATCGGCTCCGGATGGAAGGACTATCAGAAAAGTGGCGGCATCTGCGGGATTGCGCTGCCCCCGGGTATGAAGCAGGCGGAGCGTCTGGCGTCGCCGTTGTTTACTCCGGCCTCGAAGGCGGCGCCCGGCGAGCACGATGAGAATATTTCGTTCGCAGACGTCGAAGCGTTGGTGGGTGCTGCGCTTGCTGCCCGCGTGCGGGATACAGCAATTGCGCTCTACAACTTTGCGGCAGAGCATGCGCGCAGTCGTGGAATCATCATTGCCGACACGAAATTCGAGTTTGGAGTGGATTCCGCGGGGCAGTTGACGCTGATTGACGAGGTGTTGACGCCGGATTCATCGCGTTTCTGGCCGGCCGACACATATCGGGTTGGAACGAGCCCGCCCAGCTTCGATAAGCAGTTTGTACGCGATTACCTCGAAACGCTGGATTGGAAGAAGAAGGCACCCGGGCCACCGTTGCCACCGGACATCATCCAGAAGACGAGCGCCAATTACCTCGAGGCGCTGGCGCGGCTGACCGCTACGGCGTAGCTGTTCGGTGTTGGCACACCTATGTGCCGGATCCATCAACATGTGCTGTTGCAGCAAGCCGCCAGGCTCGCTCGCCAAGGGCCGCCCCGCGTAGACTGACGCCATGCAAACACCCTGGATAGCTCCCTCCATCCTTTCCGCCGACTTTGCACGGCTGGGGGAAGAGGTTGATGCCGTACTCAAAGCCGGCGCGCAGGTCATCCATTTCGACGTGATGGATAACCACTACGTTCCGAACCTCACCATTGGTCCGATGATTTGCGCCGCACTCCGCAAGCATGGAGTGACCGCACCGATTGACGTACACCTCATGGTTAAGCCGGTTGATCGGATCATCCCGGACTTCGCGGAGGCGGGTGCTACCTTCATCTCGTTTCACCCGGAAGCAAGTGAGCACATCGACCGTACGATTGGGCTGATACGCGAGCACGGCTGCAAGCCTGGGCTCGTCTTTAATCCGGCAACGTCGCTGGATTATCTCGATTACACGCTGGATAAGCTCGACATGGTGCTGCTCATGTCGGTGAACCCGGGCTTCGGCGGGCAGAAATTCATCCCGTCGGCGCTGCACAAGCTGGCAGAGGCCCGCAAGCGCATTGACGCTATCGATCGGCCCGTGCGGCTGGAGATCGACGGCGGCGTCAAGGTGGACAACATTCAGGAAATCGCCCGTGCGGGGGCAGACACGTTTGTGGCGGGATCGGCGGTTTTCGGTAGCAAGGACTACGCGAAGACGATTCGCCAGATGCACGACGAGATCGAAGCGGCGAAATCGCCCGCGAAGTGAGCGGGCTGCCGGGGAGACGGGCCCGACCCGTGGCGATTGCAGCTGCCAATCACGAGAGGTGGGTCGTGGACTACGCGGGCTGATTGGGTCCCACCCGCGTGTCGAAAGGGCATCTGCGCCAGTAGCGGCGTACCCGGAGGTACCTGCGCCCTGCGCTAACGGCCTCCCTGGCCGCTGCGACGCTTAATCCTCGTCATCCTCATCGTCGTCATCATCCTCATCATCGTCCATGTCCCGACTGCCGGACTTCACGGCACCTGCCGCGGCGGGCTTGGCCGGAACGATGACAGGGCGGGTCTTCATCTTCGGCCGGGCATTGAAGACCACGATCGTCTTCCCCGTGGCGCGAAGCAGCCCTTGTTCCTCGAGAACCTTTAGCACGCGACCGGCCATCTCACGCGAGCACCCCACCAGGCGGGAAAGCTCCTGCCGGCTGACCTTGATCTGCATCCCCTCGGGATGGGTCATCGCATCCGGTTCGCCGCAAAGGTCCATGATCGCGTGTGCAACACGACCGGTGACGTCGACGAATGCCAGGTCGCCCAGCTTCCGGTTCGTCCGGTCCAGGCGAGTGGCCAGCTGGGTTGCCAGCTCGAAAATCAGTCCCGGGCTCTCCGCGGCAATCTGCCGGAAGCGCGGATACGTCATTTCCGCCAGCTCGCACTGGTTGCGGGTACGCACCCAGGCGCTGCGAGTGGGCTGTTCGTAGAACAGGCCCATTTCACCGAAGAATTGTCCCCGGTTGAGGTAGGCAAGCACCATTTCGTTGCCTTCCTCATCCTCGATCATCACTTCGACCGAGCCGCTGATGATGTAATAAAGGACGTCTGGCAAATCACCGGCATGAATGACTACCGTCTTGGACGGTACCGTCCGGATCCGGCAATAACTCAAAAATCGGTTGATAGCCGGGATATCGCTCAACGGCTTGATGTTTTCTTCCATCACGGCTCCCCGAATGTCGCCTGTTGGCGGCGGCCCGCTTTTTTATACATATGTCCGCAGAACTGCAAGCGCTGCGCCCGCCGCCGTGTTGCTTTTGAACTCAAATGAGAACTCAAATCCAATATGCCGCGGTTGTCATGACCCGCGCTGCATGACGCATGAGCATACGGATCGGTGCCGGTAGCTCTGAAGCTCCAGCCGCTTTCGCAGTTGCACCATGTCCGATCTCATCCGTCCGCATTACGTTCAGTATCGCACGGCTGCGCGTGTCATCCGAAGGCAAACGTGTCAAATGTTCGTCTAAATGGCCTTCAACCTGCCGCTCGGTCTCTACAACAAACCCAAGGCTCGTCCGATCACCGGCCGCCGCTGCAAGCGCACCGATGGCGAATGACCCGCAATACCACAACGGATTTAGCAGGCTCGGCCGCGAATCCAGCTCTTTCAGACGTGCTTCGCACCAGGCCAGATGGTCAGCCTCTTCATGCGCGGCGTGCAGCAACATGTCACGCGTGGCCGCAGATCGGGAGACCAATGCTTGGCCGTGATAGAGGGCCTGGGCGGCGACTTCACCCGAATGATTTACACGCATCAGTGCCGCGGACTCTCGGCGGTCAGCCTGGGACATGACTGCCGGGGCGGTGCCCGGTGCAGGAGGGGGAGCGTCTGGAACGGGGCGCGAAGCGTGAGCGGGGGCGAATATGGCTCGCAAAGCCCGGTCCGCCGCCGAAATGAGAGGGTCTATAGGATGTCTGGACTCCATTACTGTCATTATAAGCAAGGCTGCAGGGGCTTTGTGCCGCGGCTTTGCATTGGGCGACCTCCTCGAGTACACTTCCCGGCCTTTTTTCGGCCCCCCTTTTTGGCAGCCTTATTTATGAATCAGCCTTCCACCACTCAGAAAGTGGCTCTGAGCCCCCAGACGGTTTTCGCCAAAGCCGGCGCCATCCGCGGCGACTGGTACGTCATTGACGCTGAGGGCAAGACCCTTGGTCGTCTGGCTACGGCCCTTGCCCACCGACTCAAGGGCAAGCACAAGGCTGATTACAGCCCGCACGTGGACATGGGCGACCACCTGGTCGTTCTCAACGCCGAGAAGATCCGCGTCACCGGACGCAAGCTCTCCGACAAGATTTACTACCACCACACCGGCTTCATCGGCGGCATCAAGTCGATTGCCCTCGAAAAGCTGCTTGCCGAGCACCCTGAGCGCGCCATTGAGATCGCCGTGAAGGGCATGCTTCCGAAGAATCCGCTGGGCCGTGCGATGTTTCGCAAGCTCCACGTGTTCGCCGGAACAGAGCACCCGCACCAGGCGCAGCAGCCCAAGCCGCTCGAGATTCAGTAAGGACCGAAGCACTAAATGGCCACTCAGCAAATCAACTACGGCACCGGCCGCCGCAAGACAGCGACGGCCCGCGTGTACATGAAGCCCGGCAGCGGAAAGATCACGGTGAACGATCGTTCGCTCGATGAATTCTTCGGCCGCGAAACAGGACGCATGATCGTCCGCCAGCCCCTCGAGGCTGTGCAGCTGACATCCAAGTTCGATTTCACCGTGAAGGTCGACGGCGGTGGCATCACCGGCCAGGCCGGCGCGATCCGTCACGGCATCACCCGTGCTCTCATGGAGTACGACGAGTCACTGCGTAAGACATTGCGCGATGCTGGATTCGTGACGCGCGACGCCCGTGAGGTGGAGCGTAAGAAGGTCGGTCGCCGCAAGGCCCGTCGCGGACCTCAGTACTCCAAGCGCTAACGCGCTACGGTGGGCAAAGCTGTCGCTTTGCCCGCTTCGCCCGGACGTGATCTGCGAAAATCGCCTCGGCGATTTTTGCGAGAAATCGTGGGGGATCGTCTAGTGGTAGGACAACGGACTCTGACTCCGTTTACCTAGGTTCGAATCCTAGTCCCCCAGCCACTAAAGCAGGGCTCGCCGCGAGGCGGGCCCTTTGCTTTGGTGGTGGCTATCGGGCCGTGCGCGGCAGTTCGCCGGCCACACCCAACGCCCGATTCACAAACAACCGTTTGATCTCCTGGCTGCGGTTCACCCAACCCAGTCCGCGCTGGGCGAGACGGGAGAGGGGGCCGGACCCGTGCGCCAGAAAACGATCGAAGGCCTCGATTGCTATGCTCATGAAAGCAACTTCACTCTTGCGCCAGCGCTCGTATTTCCGCAGCACACGTAGCGCGCCCGGGTCTTCGCGCTCCGCGCGGGCGTCGAGGATCAACTGGGCGAGAGTGGCCGCGTCGAGCAAACCGAGATTCACACCCTGGCCGGCCAACGGGTGCACGACATGCGCTGCATCCCCGATGAGGGCGCATCGTTGCGTGACGTAGTTATGAGCACCGACCCTCTTCAGCGGAAACGCTATGCGCTCACTGACGAGTCGTGTTGATCCGAGCGCCAGATCCGAAGCGCGATTCAGAGCAGTCTCGAATTCCGTCGGTGACATGGCAACGAGGTCGGTTGCGAGCGCGTTATCTGCTGACCAGACAATCGAGCTCGTTCCGTCGGCGAGTGGCAGAAACGCGAGCGTTCCATTGCGCATAAAGCGCTGCCAGGCCGTTTTCTCATGCGAACGTTCCGTTGCGACGGTCGCGACAATGGCGGTCTCGTTGAAATCGGCAATGTCGGCCGTCAGTCCCACGGATTGACGCACTGCTGATTTGGCACCATCCGCGCCGATCACGAGCTTCGCGGACAGTGTGCCGGCGCTCGTATCGACGGTAACGAGGTCCGCGCCGACCTCCAATTCCTCGAACTCCGCGGATTCCAGATGGCCGCCCGAGGCGATGAATTCGTCCAGCAATGCCGCCTGGAGTAGCCGGTTCTCGACGATGTAACCGAGGTTGGACTCACCAACCTCCGCGGCATCAAACACCAGAGCGTTGATAGGGGAGGTTGTCTCGTGCCAGATCCGCATTCGCTCGTAGGCTTCGATCCGAGGTCCGAGCAGGCGAGTCCAAGCGCCCGCTGAATTCAGGATGCGCTCGCTCGCGCGCGAGATGGCTACGACGCGAGACTCCAGCGCGCTTCCAATAGTCGGTGATTGCGGGCGATTTGGTTCGAGCAGGCAAACACGCAGGGGAGCGAGGCTGCCGGACGATCCGCGGGTGAGCAGGGTGGCTGCGCACGCTCCAACGGGGCCGCCGCCAACTACCAACACGTCAAACATCGTGGTCATAGCAGAGCCAGGCCTCGCGCCAGTCGCGGTGTTGGGCCGCTGAAACCGGCGCTCACTCGGGCAAGAGCGCTTTTGGCCGGTGGGGACAGATCAAACAACAGCAGGCCGAGATTACGCAGCGCCCCGACGCCGGGGCGGGTACTGGCAAACATTTTCACCAGGCCATCGGTGAAGCGGACCACGCCAGTGCGGTCGCCCTCGCGCCAGGCCGCAAATTGACGTAGCAGCTCCGGCGCGCCGACATCCGGACGTGAATTGGCGTCCGCACCAACCGCCGGTGCGCCGCCAAGCGGCCCGGCACCTACGCGACGCCCAGCGATTGCGCCAACAATCACCTCCGCAAGCATCGCCGCATCCCGCAACCCCAGGTTGAATCCCTGCCCGGCAACAGGATGCAGCGCCTGCGCGGCGTTGCCTATCAGCACGGTACGTGCGGCCACTGTGGTTGCGGCGCGTGTCAGCTTCAATGGATAGGACGCGCGAACGCCCGCGCGTACAAACCGGCCGGCGCGCCAGCCAAAGCGCTCCTGCAGCTCCCGGAGATACGTGTTGTTGTCGAACGACAACACTTCGGTGGCGCGCGCGGGGGTACACGTCCAGATTACGCCGTAACTGCCGTCATGTAGAGGCAGCACCGCGAGCGGACCTGACTCCGTGAATCGTTCGTAGGCGGTCCCGTCATGAGGCCGATCAGCCGCGACATTGGCGACGATCGCGATTTGGTCGTAGTCCTCAACATCCGCTTCGATGTGGGCCGCGGCCCTGACGACCGAGTGCGCGCCGTCGGCGGCCACTACCAGGCGCGCCGACACCGATTCGCTGCCCACCCGGAAGGTGACAGCCCGGTCGCCGATTTCCACCTGTTCGGGGCGCACCGGCACCCTGAGCAATACATCCTTCGCGCCCTGCAGCCTCTCCCACAAGGCCGCGCCGATCACCCTGTTGGGTATGACATAACCAAATGCATCGATTCCCTGCTCCGCGGCAATCAACCGGGCGAAGCCAAAACGGCCGGCGTCGGAAACGTGGATGGTGCGAATCGCGGCTGCCTCGGGTGCGAGACGCTCCCAGACCCCCAATCCCTGGAAAATCCGCCGGCTCGCATTGCCGATTGCGGTGGTACGGTCATCGAAACTGGGTTGGATCTTCGATCCGGGCGCCGTTCCCTCCACGAGCAGGGTTGAGACACCGGTGCCCGCCAATCCAACCGCGAGGCTGGCACCCACCATCCCGCCACCGATGATGGCAACGTCGACTCGTGTGTCGGTCATTGGGTCATTGAATGAGCACAGAAAATCAGCCGCCCCCGCACATCAACGCTTCGATGGCTTCCACGGATTTCGGCGCCTGCGAAGTCAGCACCTCGACACCGGTCCTGGTCACCACCACGTCGTCCTCGATCCGCACGCCAATGTTATGCATCCGTTTCGGGACGCCGCGTGAGCCCGAGGGAATGTAGATACCCGGCTCGATCGTCATGACCATCCCGGGCTCCAGCACGCGCCATTCATCGCCGACCTTGTAGTCGCCGACATCATGAACATCCATGCCCAGCCAGTGGCCCGTTCTATGCATGAAGAAACGCCGGTACGCGCCGTCACGTTCCAATTTCGACACACGCCCTTCGAGCAGTCCGAGTTTGACCAGCCCTTGTGTGATCACGTGGACCGCGGCGAGGTGCGGGTCGTTCCAATGATTTCCGGGCTTCACCTTCTCGATGGCGGCCTCGTTGGCCTCGAGGACGACCTCGTACACGGCCCGTTGCTCGGGCGAGAAGCGCCCGTTGACCGGAAAGGTGCGGGTGATGTCCGAGGCGTAACACTCGTATTCGCAGCCGGCATCGATCAGGAGCAGGTCGCCTTCCTTCAGTGTCTGGTTGTTATCCCGATAGTGGAGGATGCAACTGTTCGGACCGCCTCCCACGATGGGGTGATACGAGGTGTCGGCGTTGAATCGCCGGAACTCGTGAACGATCTCGGCCATCACCTCGTATTCCTGGCGACCCGGCCGGGTAAAGCGCATGGCCCGGACGTGCGCGGCGGCTGCAATCCGCGCCGACTCGCGCAGCAGCTCGATTTCGGTGCGTGATTTGAACAGCCGCATGTCGTGCAGCACGTGGTCGAGAGCCACGAACTCCTGTGGAGGGTGCCGACCGTTGCGCGCCTGCGTGCGCAAGCCATTCACCCAACCGACAACCCGCTGATCGAAATCGGGATATACACCCATGGCGTAGAACACCTTGGTGTGGTTCTCCAACAACCCGGGAATGATTTCATCGATGTCGCCGATTGGAAACGCATCATCCGCGCCATAGTCGCGGGTCGCACCAGCCGGTCCCGCCCGTCGTCCATCCCAAGTCTCGCGAGCAGGATCGCGCTCACGCACGAACATGACGTACTCCGCCTGCTCGCGGCCGGGGATCAGCACTGCCACGGACTCGGGCTCGGCGAAGCCCGTTATGTAGTGAAAGTCGCTGTTCTGCCGGAATGCGTACTCGACGTCGTTATTGCGATGCCGGACCGGTGCGGCGGGCAGTATCGCGATGGAGTCGCGGCCCATCAGGCGCGTCAACTGACGGCGCCGGCGTGCGAACTCATCCTTCGCAACGGATTTGATGGCTTTCAATGCAGCGGTACGTTCGGCGGACCGGGTTGATCGCGCAAGGGCCCGAGCTCATCGAACACGAGCTGCACGCCGACACGGACGAACTCCACCAGCTCGGCGTAGGCGCTCTCGTTCGATTCGTCAGTCTGCTCGGCGTCGACCGCAACATGTGTGATTTCGGTCAGGTCGCGCACGATCTCACCGATGTCGCCGGGAAGGCCCGACTCATCCTGCACGACGCTGGTGCCGAGGCCGTACAAAAAGCCCTGACACCATTGCGCGAGCGCCGCCGTGCGTGCATCGATAGGCTCTTCGTCTTCGGGCAACAGCAGCTCAAACTCCATCTCCGGCCCTTCCAGGGCCCCCGCGGTGTCTACATACAGCTCGCGCAGGGTTTCCTTGGCCATCGGATGTGCCTGACCCTCCGGCAAAATCTCCAGCAGCCAGTCTTCGAACCGGTAGCCGATGGCCGCGCACAGACAGCCGGCCAACGTCCCATGGGCCTCGGCGGCATCCGCGAGCGAGCGCTCTTCGGTCAGCACGCGCTGTATTTCCGTGTAGTTCTCAGGTGTCATCAGGCGGCTATTATGCCTTCTGTTCCGGCCAGCGCGCAGCGCTGCTGCATGAGTACATCGCGCACTCAGATTGACCGCGTTGAGACTGCGGCTCTATAGTGCTTCCGCATGAGCGATACAACAAAAACGCAGCTCGATCTCGAGCTGGTGCGACTTGCAAAGCGCATCGAAGAGCTCGTCGCCACTGTCGAACACCTCAAGGAAGAGAACCGCGCGTTGCGTCAGCGACACGAGTCGCTCTCCACGGAACGCGCCTCGCTGCTGCACAAGAATGAGCAGGTTCGCACACGCGTCGAGGCGATGATCGGCCGGTTGAAGACGATGGAGCACGGCGCTTGAATTCCCAAGACCGGGCGCAGATCAGTCTGCGCATCATGGAAAAGGAATATGTCGTCGCGTGCCCTTACGAGGAACGCTCGGCACTCCTCGATGCCGCCGAATTCCTGAACGGCCGCATGCGTGAGATCCGCGACAGCGGCAAGCTCGTGGGTCACGACCGCATCGCTGTCATGGTGGCGCTCAACCTCGCGAACGAGTTGTTGCGACTGAAAAGTCGTGACGCAAAGCTCGAGGGTGAGGTCACCCCCCGCCTGCGCGCCATGCGCGAGCGCGTGGAAGGCGCTCTCGAGAAGGGTCAGCAACTCGAATTGTAGAGACGGCTTCCGCAGCACTCGACCCATGACTAGTGTAGAGTCGATCGGGCGTCGCCTGCGGTGTTCGACAAGCTGGCCGGGTTACCTCGGGCCTTATTTGAAATACCCCGGGACATCAGGGCTTGCGGTCAGAATTGTGCAAGTCCGCCTCGAGCGGAAAGCCTTACCTGCTGCAGCTCGTCCCACTTGTTGCTCTGGTCCGAGAGCAACGGTCCGCACCGGCACCTGCGGGTGACGCACTCCCCCATGCGCGCAAGCGCGCAAACTTTCCTGCCGGTGAGGCGACCGGCAACATGTGGCCGGCGCGAAGCGCCGGGAAGATCCCTTCGTGAAACGCACCAAGCGCCGCATCGGGCGTCATGGCCGCATCTCGCCACATGAGTGAACCTCAGCTCAGTCTTTCGGCCTCTCGCAAACTATTGCGTAAGGCGTTGCGTGCCAAGCGGCGCGCCCTTTCTCCCGCTCAACGCAGCGAATGCGCGGAGCGCATCGCTCACAACGTTGACTGCTGGCTGCATCTGCGACCGAGTTGGCGTATTGCCCTGTATGCCGCGCTTCCTGAAGAGCTCGATTCGACACCGCTCATCGAGCTCGCGCGTGCGCGTGGCTGCCGCATCTATCTGCCGCGCATCGATCGCCACAGTCTCGGTCGGAAGATGCAATTCGTGGAGATGAGCACTCGGCAGCGATCCAACCGTCTGGGGATCTCGGAGCCGGAAGGTTCGCGCATCATCGGTGCGCGCTGGCTCGATGTGGTGTTCCTGCCGCTCGTGGGCTTTGATGCGCGCGGTGTGCGACTGGGAACCGGCGGTGGTTATTACGATCGCGCGTTTGCGTTCCGACGTTGGCGCAGCGTGTGGCACACGCCGCAGCTCATCGGTCTCGGGTATTCGTTTCAGCAGGTCGATCAAATCATTCCCGCCGCACACGACGTGCTGCTCGACGCGGTGGTGACGGAAAAAGGGGTCGTAAGATGCGTTACTGGCTGATGAAGACGGAGCCCGACACGTTCAGTGTCGATGATCTGGCCGCTGCTCCGCGTTCCACCACCTCATGGGATGGCGTGCGCAATTACCAAGCTCGCAACACCATCCGCGACGACATGAAGCTGAAGGACCAGGTCTTCCTCTACCACTCGAGCACCGCGGTGCCCGGCATCGTCGCTGTGATGGAGGTCGTGAAGGAGGGTTACCCGGACACAACGGCATTCGACAAGAAGGATCACCACTACGATCCGGACAGCGACCCTGCGAAGCCACGCTGGTTCATGGTGGATGTGCGGCTGAAGCGCCGTCTCGCGCGCGTCATCACACTGGAAGAGCTGCGCAAACATGCTGCAAAAGAGCTGCGCGGCATGGTGCTCCTGCGTCCCGGCAATCGCTTGTCAGTGCTGCCGGTGGAAGCCGCTCATTGGAAATTCATCCTCTGCCTGGAGAGCGCTCGTGAGTGATCCGGACGTGCTGCACTCGTGCTCGTGAGTGAAGCGACTTCACACTCACGCGCCTAGCATACTCTCGCTCGCTTGTAATTTAATTTCGCATCTATATACTCCGACCTCGGACTAACCCTGTTAACTGGAGAGCCAACATGGCAAAAGCAAAGAAGAAGGCGAAGAAGAAAGCCGCCAAGAAGAAGTAGTTTCAACTCGGCGGCCGAGTAATCGGCTGCCGAGGATTACTTCTCTACAGACTATGCCCGCGCAAGCGGGCATAGTCGTTTCTGGAGGTACCCGATGTCTGCTGAAGGTGACGCAAAGAAGCGGTTGGCGGCCCAGGCTGCACTGGATTACGTGATCGACGGCGCCGTCATCGGTGTCGGCACCGGCTCCACGGTGAATCTGTTCATTGAAGCTCTCATTCCGTGCCGCAACCGCGTTCGAGCCGCTGTTTCCAGTTCCAACGCCTCCACTCAGAGGCTCATTGCCGGCGGAATCACCGTGCTGGACCTGAACGACGTTACGGATCTGGGCGTGTATGTCGATGGCGCGGATGAAGCCACCCGGGCCCGTCACCTGATCAAGGGCGGCGGCGCTGCCCTCACGCGCGAGAAGATTGTTGCCGCCGCTGCGGCGCGGTTCATCTGCATCGCGGATGAAAGCAAGGTGGTGGAGCGGTTGGGTACGTTCCCACTCCCCATCGAAGTGATTCCGATGGCGCGCTCACTCGTTGCGCGACGTCTCGCGACCTATGGCGGTCGTCCCGTATGGCGTCAGGGTGTCGTGACCGACAATGGCAATTACATTCTGGACGTTCACGGACTGACTATCGACGACCCACCTGCCATGGAGAGCGAGCTGAATCAGATCGCAGGTGTCGTCACGGTAGGTTTATTCGCTCAGCGTCCCGCCGATGTGCTCATCGTGGGTACGGGGCAGGGCATCCAGGTTCTGACTGAGTGAATTGCCGCGGTGCGGCTTCAGACGCGCGGTATCTGATCGACTTTCGCGGCGCAGATGAAGTCGTTCTGCGATAGACCCCCGATGGAGTGGGTCGAAAATACGATCCGGCAGTAGTTGTAGCCCACCTCGAGGTCCGGGTGATGGTCCTCGATGTTGGCCACATGTGCGACGGCGTTCACAAAACTCATCGTCCGATAGAAGTCTTTGAAGGCGAGCTCACGGCGGATCGAGTGAGCATCCGCCGTCAGTTGCCAGCCGCCTTCCACCTCGCCGAGCAGGGCTTCGGCGGCTGCACGTGTCAGCGGTGCGACGCCGCCTTCACAGGGTTTGCACTTTTTTTGCGCCAGGTCGCTCACGCGTCCACCGCGACGTCGGTTTCCGAGATTTCACTGTCCTTACGAGAGAAGCTGCGCGCGACATACTTCTCGACGAGGTCCTGGAACTCCTCCGCGATGCGGTCGCCCTTGAGAGTCACGGTCTTCTCGCCATCTTCGTATACCGGCGCAATGGGTCGCTCACCGGTCCCGGGCAGGCTGATGCCGATGTTGGCGTGCTTGCTCTCTCCGGGGCCGTTGACCACGCAACCCATCACCGCGACCGTCATATCCTCGACGCCTTCGAATTCGCGACGCCATTGCGGCATGCGATGTCGGATGTGAGATTGGATTTGCTTCGCCAGTTCCTGGAAGACCGTGCTCGTCGTGCGTCCGCACCCGGGACATGCGACCACCATCGGAGTGAAGGAGCGCAATCCCATCGTCTGCAGTATCTCCTGTGCAACGATCACCTCGTTGGTGCGGTCACCGTTGGGTTCCGGCGTCAGTGACACACGAATCGTGTCGCCGATGCCCTGCTGCAGAAGCACTGACATGCCCGCGGTCGACGCTACGATGCCCTTGGAGCCCATGCCTGCTTCGGTGAGACCCAGGTGCAGGGGGTAGTCGCAGCGCGAAGCGAGAGCCGTGTAGATCGCAATGAGGTCCTGCACACCGCTGACCTTCGCTGACAGGATGATTCGATCGTGACGCATGCCGGTTTCTTCAGCCCGCTGCGCGCTGTCGATCGCCGATGCCACAACCGCGTTGCGCATTATCTCCTGAGCGGTGAGCGGCTCTGCGCGAGCATTATTCTCATCCATCATCCGCGTGAGCAGATCCTGATCGAGGCTTCCCCAGTTGACGCCGATGCGGACCGGCTTCTCATAACGACACGCGGTCTCGATCATTTCCACGAACTGCGGGTCGCGCTTACTCCCGCGACCGACGTTGCCCGGGTTGATGCGGTACTTCGCGAGGGCTTCCGCACACGACGGATGCTCGCGCAGGAGCTTGTGACCGTTGAAATGAAAGTCGCCGATCAACGGCACGTTGACACCCATCTGAGCGAGTCGATCCCGAATGGGTGCAACCGCAGCGGCGGCTTCGCTCGTGTTGACGGTGAGCCGCACCAGCTCGGATCCCGCGCGTGCGAGTGCTTTCACCTGCTGTGCGGTTCCTTCGATGTCGGCCGTGTCAGTGTTCGTCATTGACTGCACGACGATGGGCGCATTGCCGCCGACTCGGACGGATGCGATTGAAACCTGAACGGTTGTTCTGCGTGGAGATGCCATAGGTATTGGGGTATGGGGGTCGGAAATGAGTGGCCCCTATTCTACATGCTATGATCGCGACGCTCGCTGCAGGGGTCTGTTCGGAGAGGGTCCGGTGCTGACCGGAACGCCGAAGGCGCAAGTTTCCGCCCGGAAACGCTCAGGCAACAGGACGGCAGACCTCAGAGGGCACTTTGTCTTAATGTAAGACAGGGTGTCTCGAGCGGGCTCTGGAGAGTGGTGTCCCTTTTGATAGAGGGGCGCCCACCGAAGGGGAGCGGCGTCGAACGAGGCGTCTGATCTCTCAGGTCCAAGGACAGATGGGCGGCACGTGCACTGGCAGTGCTGTCTTTTGTTTTGGAGGACCCGTGGGACGCAAAACACCTCTTTTTGAGCTTCACCAGGAACTTGGCGCCAGGATCGTCGACTTCGGCGGCTGGGACATGCCGGTTCAATACTCCTCTCAGATTGGCGAGCATCATGCTGTGCGTCGGGCCTCTGGCGTCTTCGACGTCTCGCACATGTGCCCTGTGGATCTCAAAGGTCCGCGCATACGCGAATTCCTTCAGCACCTGCTGGCGAATGATGTCGCGAAGCTGAAACGTCCGGGCAAAGCACTTTATTCCTGCATGCTGAATGAGGCCGGCGGCGTCATCGACGATCTCATCGTCTACTTCATGACCGAGTCCTGGTTCCGACTCGTCGTCAACGCGGGCACGCGGGACAGCGATCTCGTGTGGATCCGCGCGCACAGCGGGAATTTCAATGTCGAGGTCATTGAGCGGACGGATCTCGCCATTTTGGCGATTCAGGGTCCCGAAGCGCGTGCCAAGACTGTCTCACTGCTGTCAGCTTCTGCTGCGGATGCGGCGATGGCCCTCGGCCCGTTCTTCGGTCGTGAGATCGACGGCTGGTTCGTTGCACGTACGGGCTATACGGGTGAGGACGGCTTTGAAGTGATGATTCCCGAAGCCGATGCCGTGCGTACCTGGCGCGAGTTGAATGCCGCTGGTGTTGCATCCTGTGGCCTCGGAGCGCGCGATACGCTGCGGCTCGAAGCCGGGATGAACCTGTATGGCCACGATATGGACGAGAGCACGCATCCGTTCGAGTCGGGTCTTGCGTGGACGGTGGCGATGCAGCCGGCTGAGCGGAATTTCATCGGGCGCGCGGCGCTCGAGAACATCACTCCCTCGCGCCAACTCGTCGGCCTCCTGCTCGAGGACCGCGGCGTTCTGCGCAGTCATCAGCGAGTTGTTACCCCCGCCGGTGCTGGGGATATAACCAGTGGCACGTTCTCTCCAACTCTCGAGCGCTCGATTGCGCTCGCCCGTGTCCCGGCTGGCGCTGTGCAGCAGGTACAGGTCGACATACGTGGAAAGCTTCTCAACGCACGCGTGGTCAAACCCCCGTTTGTGCGATTCGGCAAAGCGATGATTGAAACCGGAGTAAACGCATGAGCAATGTTCCTCCCGAGCTGCAGTACACCAAGACCCACGAGTGGGTGCGAACCCTGGCCGATGGCACGGTCGAGATCGGGATTACCGATCACGCCCAACAGGCGCTTGGCGACCTGGTCTTCGTAGAGGTGCCCGAGGGTGGGCGGTCCGTGGCGGTGGGCGAGCCTTCGGCCGTGGTTGAGTCCGTCAAAGCCGCGTCGGACGTTTACTCCCCCATTGCCGGGGAAGTGACACTGGGAAATCCAGGACTCGCAGCCGAGCCCGAAGCAATCAACAACGACCCCTACGGCAAGGGTTGGCTGATGCGTCTGCGTCCCACGAAGGGAGCTGCGACCGCTGAACTCATGTCAGCGACCGACTATCTGAAGTTATTGCAGACGGAGGCCGCCTGATGGCGTTCATTCCTCATACGCCCGCCGACGTCGAGGCCATGCTCAGTGCGATCGGCGTGTCGAGCATCGAGCAACTGTTCGATGAGATTCCCGCTTCGTTGCGCGTGAAGTCACTGGACGGCGTGCCGGTTGGACTGAACGAGATGCAGATCGGGCGGCTCATGAGTGAGCGCGCGCGCGCCGATGGACGGCCCCTGTGCTTCATCGGCGCTGGAGCGTACGAGCATCACATTCCGTCCGCGGTCTGGGCCATCACTACTCGCGGCGAGTTCTACAGCGCCTATACGCCATATCAGGCAGAAGCGAGCCAGGGCACGCTGCAACTCATCTACGAATATCAGTCGATGATGGCGAGCCTCACTGCAATGGATGTCTCGAATGCGTCGTTGTACGACGGAGCGTCAGCGGTCGCGGAGGCGAGCCTCATGGCGGTTCGTGCGAATCGCAAATCGAAATCGCTACGCGTTCTCGTTCCTCGCGCCGTGAACCCGCTGTATCGCCGCGTCGCCGTGGCGACTGCCGGCAATCAGGGCCTGCGATTCGAAGATGTTCCGTACAGCCCCGACAGCGGCGTCACGCCCGTCGATGCTCTGAAGAAATACGAGGGTGAGGACATCACGGCGCTGGTCATCCAACAGCCCAATTTCTTCGGTCAGCTCGAGGACGTCGATGCCCTGACCGACTGGGCGCATGCCCGGGGTATTTTCGTCATTGCCGTCGTGAACCCGACCTCACTCGCGCTGTTGCGGCCGCCGGGTGAGTGGGGCAGCAATGGCAAAGGAGCTGACATTGTCGTCGGCGATGGCCAACCGCTCGGTGTGCCCTTGTCCTCCGGAGGTCCGTACTTCGGCTTCATGACGACCCGGATGGAGTATGTCCGGCAGATGCCGGGGCGGATCGTGGGACGGACGGTCGACCTGAGCGGCCGTGACGGTTTTACCCTGACTTTACAGGCTCGCGAGCAGCACATCCGGCGCGCCAAGGCGACCTCCAACATCTGTACGAACCAGGGCCTGCTGGTGACCGCGGCCACAATTTACATGTCGCTGATGGGGCCCGTGGGCCTGGAGCGGACGGCCGCTGCCTCTCATTCGCGTGCCAGGGAGCTGGTGGCGGCACTGACGGCGGTCAAGGGAGTGCGACGGGCTTTTGCGGGGCCGTTCTTCCACGAGTCGGTGTTGTTGTTCGATCGGCCGGTGGCGCCCATCCTGACTTCATTGGCCGGTCAGGGGATCCTGGGAGGGCTGGACCTCTCCGAGCTGTATCCCGAGTTGGGTTACGCGCTGCTGGTCTGCGCGACCGAGACGAAGACGCAAAGCGATATCAATAGTTATGTCACGGCGCTCGGCGAGGCCGTGCAGGCCGTGCGCGCAGCCTGAGGAGATCCCCATGCGAGCCCAAGAGAAAAGCCACGAGAAGGTGATCTTCGAATATTCGCATCCTGGCCGTGGTGCCATGGATCAATGGCCGCAGGAGTTGCCGGCAGCGGCCACTGCGGACCTGCCGCAACAGCTGCTGCGCACGCGGCGGCCGCTGTTGCCGGAAGTGAGTGAGCTCGAGACTGTGCGGCATTTCACCCGTCTGTCGCATCTCAACTTCTCCATCGATACGCACTTCTACCCGTTGGGGTCGTGCACGATGAAGTACAACCCGAAGGCCTGTAATCAGTACGCGATGCTGCCTGAGTTCCTGGGCAGGCATCCCCTCGCGCCGGAGTCGCATGGACAGGGCTTCCTCGCCTGCATGTACGAGCTGCAGGAGATGTTGAAGGAGGTCACCGGGATGCAAGGCGTGGCGCTGAGCCCCATGGCCGGTGCGCATGGAGAGTTCGCCGGGGTGGCGATGATCCGCGCCTACCATCGCTCACGCGGCGACCTGGCCCGTAACGAGATCATCGTTCCGGAGGCTGCGCACGGAACCAACCCGGCGACGGCGACAATGTGCGGCTGCGTTGTACGGGAGATTCCCGTTGATGACGAGGGTGACATCCGGTTGGACGCTCTCAGGGCCGCTGTTGGGCCGAATACCGCCGGTATTATGTTGACCAACCCGTCGACACTGGGCGTGTTTGAGCGGCGGATCGAGGAAGTTGCCCGGATCGTTCACACGGCAGGCGGCCTGCTTTATTACGACGGGGCCAACCTGAATGCCATTCTGGGGAAGGTGCGCCCGGGTGACATGGGATTCGATGTGATCCACATGAACCTCCACAAGACCTTCTCGACGCCCCACGGTGGCGGCGGTCCGGGCGCAGGCGCCGTGGGTGTGAGCACCCGCCTGCGGCCTTTCCTGCCGATTCCGCTCGTCGGGATGGAGGAGGGCAACCGCTACCGGTGGCTTGCCGAGAAGGACCTGCCGCAGTCCATTGGCCGCTTGTCAGGGTTCATGGGCAACGCCGGAGTGCTGCTGCGGGCGTATATCTACATGCGCATGCTGGGGCGCGAGGGCATGAGCCAAGTGGGCGAATACGCCACACTCAACGCCAACTATCTGCTGTCGAGGTTAAAAAACGCCGGTTTTGATGCAGCGTACCCTTCCCGTCGGGCGAGTCATGAGTTCATCATCACCCTCAAACGTCAGGCCCGTGAACTTGATGTGACAACCATGGACTTCGCCAAGCGCCTCCTCGACCATGGGTTCCACGCCCCGACGACCTATTTTCCGCTGCTGGTGCCGGAATGCCTGTTGATCGAGCCGACGGAAACCGAGAGCAAGGACATTCTGGACGCCTTCGTGAGCGCGATGGTCCAGATTCAGCAGGAGGCCGAGCAGGAACCCGAGCGCGTGACGAGCGCACCGCATACCATGCCGGTGCGACGGCTCGACGACGTTCGGGCGGCGAAGCAGCTGGATCTGAGATGGAAGCCGACAGCGTAGTCATAGATCGATTCAAGCCCCGAGGCGCCACCCGCATGGTGCGCGCCTTGGGGGCCAGCATCCGCGGCCTGAGGGGCGCTTTCCGGGAGGAAGCGGCCTTTCGCCAGGAACTTGCCCTCGCTCTGGTCGTCATACCTTTGGCGATGTGGCTGGGTCACAGCGGCGTGGAGCGCGCTCTGCTCATCGCTCCGATGCTGCTGACTCTCGTGGTTGAGCTCATCAACAGTGCCATCGAAGCCACCGTCGACCGGATCGGTTTCGAGCGGCATGCCCTCGCCGGCCTGGCCAAGGACATTGGCTCGGCTGCGGTTCTCATGTCTCTGTTTCTGCTGGGCACGGTCTGGCTGCTCGTTCTGCTCGGCCGGTAAACGTAGTACGGGCCGTGCTATTGCGATTGCTATTTCCATGCCGCGACTTGGCCATGCCGACTTGGCCATGCCGACTTTTGGCGGCTCGCCGGCTTGGCGCCCGGGCCGTGTAGGCCCTCATTTCAGGAGTCCTATGCGCTCTGCAAGACTGCTTTGGCTGTCCCTGGCTCTCATTTTTGCCCCTCTGTGCGAAGCGCGCGATCCCCCAGCTGCCAGGACAACAGCCGCTGTGCAGGAACCAGCGAAGCAGGGCCCCTCGACGCCACTTCCGGTCCAGCCCCCGCCAACGCCACCACCGGCTGCTGCAGAGCAAAACGCACAGGTTGCGCAACAGGCCGCTGCAGTTGAGGGCAACCCCGACTGGGCGGTGACCCTGGAGCGGATCGCCAGCAGTGTTGTATCTATTGATGTGGACTCCACCCGTGCATTCGACACCGAGTGGAACTCAACTGCCCAGGCGACCGGTTTCGTTGTGGACGCCGAGCGCGGTCTCATTCTGACCAACCGCCACGTCGTGACGCCGGGGCCGGTGACCGCCGAAGCCACCTTTCTGAATCGGGAAGAAGTGCAGCTCTACCCCGTGTATCGCGATCCGGTCCACGATTTCGGGCTGTATCGCTACGATCCCAGCAAGTTGCATTTCATCAAGCCGAAGGCCCTGGCCCTGTATCCGGAAGGCGCGCAGATCGGCCGCGAAATCCGCGTAGTCGGCAACAACGCCGGCGAGCAGCTGTCCATTCTGGCCGGCACGCTGGCCCGCCTCGACCGGGATGCTCCCGAGTACGGCATTGCGAAGTACAACGACTTCAACACCTTCTATTTTCAGGCCGCATCCGGCACCTCGGGCGGCTCCTCAGGCTCACCTGTCATCGACATTCAGGGCCGGGTCGTGGCGCTCAACGCAGGCGGGGCCAATGGCAATGCCTCCAGCTTCTATCTGCCCTTGGGGAGGGTGCGCCGTGCTCTCGGTTTGATACAACAGGGTAAGCCGGTCACCCGCGGCACCCTGTATTCGGTGTTCAACTACACCCCGTATGACGAGCTGAAGCGGCTGGGCCTGAACGGCACCACCGAGGCGGCTGTGCGGCAGACCTTTCCCAAGTACACCGGCATGTTGGTTGTGACCGAAGTGCTGCCGGGCTCGCCCAGTGAGAATGTGCTGCAACCGGGTGACATCCTCGTCAAGGTCAACGGCCGCTATGTGACTCAGTTTGAGCCGCTGGACGACGTGGTGGATTCGAGTGTCGGCGGACAGGTTCAATTGGATCTCGAGCGCGGCGGCAAGCCCGTGGCCGCGAAGTTGCCGGTGGGCGACCTGCATGCCATCACACCGAGCGCCTATGCTGAATTCGGCGATGCAGTCCTCAATACGCTGTCATATCAACAGGCGCGGCATTTCAACGTTCCGGTCCGCGGCGTCTATGTTGCGAACCCGGGGTACGTGTTCGCGGCGGCGGGAGTTCCCAGGGGCGCGGTGATTACCGCGATGGACTCCAAGCCCGTGGATACGCTCAGCGATGTCGAGCAGCACATCGGGCAGCTCGGCGATGGCGATCGCACCACGATCCGCTACATCACCATCGATGATCCCAACGGCAGTCAGTTGCGTTCCGTCCGCATGGATCGGCGTTGGTTCCCCGCGCATCATTGTGAGCGGGATGACCGGCAGGGGTTGTGGGATTGCAAGGATCTCGAAGCGGGACCGCCCTCGAAGCCGATCAAGGTCATGGCCACCGAGTATCCGAAGTACAAAGACCCGAGACTCGAGGCTCTGGCACCGTCGCTGGCCATGGTTGCATTCGACATGCCGTATTCGATCTCCGGGATCACTGAGCGCAACTATCATGGCACCGGCCTCATTGTGGACGCACAGCGCGGACTGGTTGTCGTCGACCGCAATACTGTCCCCGTTGGTGTGGGCGATGTCACGATCACGCTCGCGGGAACTGTTCAGGTTCCGGGGCGCGTCGTCTACGTTCATCCACAGCACAACCTGGCGATGGTTGCGTATGACCCTAAGTTGATCGGCAATACGCCAGTCAAGTCCGCGAAGCTCGCGCCCCGCGATCTCGCGGCCGGCGAATCGATCTGGGTCGTCGGCTTGGGAAGTGACAGCGAGTTGCGTTCACGGAACACGCAGATCGCGAGCATCGATCCGTTGGAGCTGCCGCTGTCGCGCACGATGCGCTTCCGTGACAGCAACCTCGAGGCGGTACAGTTGGTCAATCCGCCGCTCGATTTCGACGGAGTGCTGACCGACAAGGCGGGCAACGTGCTCGGTCTGTGGTCGAGCTTCGCCTATGAGAGCGGGCGTGAGATTGCGCAGGACAATCGCGGCGTGCCCATCGACCTCGTGGCCGACATGCTCGACCGTGTCAGAA
>JAXDQF010000219.1:0-11334 GCA_034668025.1 Gammaproteobacteria bacterium
GCTCGGCTCTCCGGAAGGAGCCCAACCTTCGTTGCAGGGTGTGCTCGATTTAGCGCAATACGCGCTGCTGCTGCTGCAGGGCGATGCCGAGTTCGCGCTCTTTCGCGGCCTTCACAAGGGGCTCGGCGAAGTGGGCCGACCCTCCATTCTGGTACGAGCTGCGGTCGTTGACCCACCCTCGGCAGCAACCCTGCGAAAAATGCAGCACGAATACGCGTTGCGGTCCGAGCTGGATCCGACCTATGTGGTCCAACCCCTCGCGCTGGCGCAGGCCGAGCGCGGCCCGATGCTGGTCCTTCAGGACCCGGGTGGCACACCGCTCGATCTGCTCCTGAATGGTGCGATGGAGATAGCAGAATTTCTGGCCCTCGCCGTCAGCATCGCCGCTGCCCTCGGCCATGTGCATACCCGGGGCCTCGTGCACAAGGACATCAGTCCAGCCAACATTCTCGTGAACACGGCTCGCGACCAGGCTTGGCTGATGGGCCTGGGGGTTGCATCGCGCCTTCAGCGCGAGCGCCAATCGGGACAGCTGTCGGAGTTCCTGGTCGGGACGCTGGCCTACATGGCCCCCGAGCAGACCGGGCGCATGAACCGCTCAATCGATTCGCGCAGCGATCTGTACGGTTTGGGCGTCACGTTCTACAAAATGCTCACAGGGACTCTTCCATTTACAGCGTTGGATCCCATGGAGTTGGTGCACTGTCATATCGCAAGACGACCGACACCGCCCCGAGACGAGGTGAGCGCAGTTCCGCGCGCAGTTTCAGCAATCATCATGAAGTTGCTGGCCAAGGCGGCGGAGGAGCGCTATCAGACAGCGGCTGGCCTCGAATGTGACCTGCGGCGCTGTCTTACTGAATGGGAAACGCAGCAGCGCATCGACGAATTCCCGCTTGGCGAACATGACACGCCGGATCGGCTGCTCATTCCAGAGAAACTGTACGGCCGAGAATCGGAACTCGACGCGTTGCTCGCAGCTTTCGACCGCGTTGTCACCGGCGGTCAGCCGGAGTTGGTTCTTGTTTCCGGATACTCCGGCATCGGCAAGTCCTCCGTTGTGAATGAGCTCCATAAATCGCTCGTTGCGCCGCGGGGTCTGTTCGCGTCAGGCAAATTCGATCAATACAAGGACATGCCGTACGCGAGCCTCGCTCAGGCGTTTCAGAGCCTGGTCCAGCGACTTCTAGGAAAGAACGAAGCCGACCTGGCACCCTGGCGCGACTCGCTCCGCGACGCCCTCGGTTCCAACGGACAGCTCATCATCGAGCTGGTTCCGGAATTGGAGCTCATCATCGGACGCCAGCCGCCTCCTGCTGATCTGCCTCCCCAGGACGCGCGCAGGCGTTTCCAGCTGATATTTCGGCGGTTCATCGGCGTGTTCGCCCGGCCGGAACATCCATTGGCGCTCTTCCTCGATGACTTGCAATGGATCGACGCGGCCACTCTCGATCTGCTGGAGGATTTGTTAAAAGGCGCGAATCTGCAGAATCTCATGCTGATCGGTGCCTATCGCGCCAACGAAGTCACTTCCGCCCATTCGCTGCGGCAGAAGCTCGAGGCAATCGAGGCGGCTGGCGGCAAGGTGGTGCAGATCACGCTTCGTCCGCTCGCTCCAGAGCATCTCCAACAGTTGATTTCGGAAGCTCTTCGCTGCGAGGCGGGGCGCGCCGCGCCGCTTGCGCAGTTGGTACACCAGAAAACAGGCGGCAATCCGTTTTTCGCCAACCAGTTTATTGCGTCGCTCGCGCAAGAGGGGATGCTCAGCTTCGATCACGAAGCGCGGCACTGGTCCTGGGATCTCGGTCGGATTCGTGCCAAGGGGTACACCGACAACCTGGTGGACCTCATGGTCGCGAAGCTGACCCGCCTGACCCTGCCAACACAGAATGCGGTCCGGCATCTGGCGTGTCTCGGAAATGGTGCCGCAGTCGCAACGCTGGCCCTGGTCCACGACACAACAGAGGCGCAGATTCACTCGCTGCTGGATGAGGCGGTTCGCGCTGAGCTGCTGGAGCGCCGCATAGACTCGTACCACTTCATCCACGACCGGATTCAAGAGGCCGCCTATCTGCTCGTTCCGGAAATCTCGCGCCCCGAGGCGCATCTGCGCATCGGACGGCTGCTCGCGGCGAACACACCGACGCAACAGCGAGACACGGCGATCTACGAGATTGTCAATCAGCTCAACCGCGGCGCGGCCGCGATCACCTCAGATCAGGACCGCGCGCAACTGGCAGAGCTGAACCTGATCGCCGGCAAGCGCGCGAAAGCGGCCACTGCGTACGGCTCCGCCTTGAACTATCTGGTCATGGGCGAGGCGCTGTTACCCCAGGACTGCTGGGAGAGAAACTTTCCACTCGTATTTTCGCTACAGCTCAATCGCGCTGAATGCGAATTCCTGACGGGTAATCCGGCAGCAGCCGAGCAGCGACTCTCGACGCTGTCATTTCGCGGTGTGAGTCTCGTGGACAAGGCCGCTGTCGTCTGCTTACGAACAACTCTTTACACAACAATCGATCTTGCGGGTCGCGCGGTGGAGATCTGCCTCGAATACCTGCGCGAGGCCGGCATCGCCTGGTCGCTGCACCCCACGGACGAAGAGGTCCACGAAGAGTATGCGCGACTGCGCGCGCACCTCGACAGTCTGCCGATCGAAGCGTTTTTCGACCTGCCGCTCATGTGCGATCCAGACTGGCGAGCCACGATGGAGGTCCTCACGGAACTCTCGGCGCCGGCTTTCTTTGTTGACGCGAATCTGCAGTGCCTGGTCCTGCTGCGAATGGTAAACGTGAGCCGCGAGCACGGCAACTGCGACGGATCGTGCTACGCCTACAGCTTCATGAACGCGATCGTGGGGGCCCGTTTCGGCAACCCCCGGGCGGGTTTGCGCTTCGGCCAACTCAGTCTCGATCTCATCGAGAAGAAGGGCCTCGACCGGTTCGAGGCGCGCGTCTACTTCGCTTGCGCAGTTGCCGTGTTTCCCTGGGGGCGGCACGTTCGAGCGGCCCTTCCGTTGATCCGCCGTAGCCTGCAGACCGCACTGCAATCGGGCGACCAGACATATACAGCCTATGCTTACTGCCATCTCGCCTCGAATCGCCTCAGCAGCGCAGATCCACTCGAAGAGGTGCAACGCGAAGCGGAGTCTGCGCTCAAATTCACGCAACAAACGCGCTTTGCCCTGGCTGTTGATGTTGTGCTGGGGCAGCTCGGTTTCATCAGGACTCTAAGGGGATTGACACCGCAGTTCGGCGCGCTTTTCGATGATGCGTTCGACGAGGGCCGCTTCGAACAGCATCTCGCGGAGAGTCCGGCCCTCATCTGGCCCGCCTGTTGGTATTGGGTTCGTAAGTTACAGGCGCGATTTCTTGCAGGTGACTACGGGCAAGCGGTCGCAGCGGCCGCGAAGGCACGATCACTTTTCGACGTAATGAACAATGTGTTTGAAGAGACCGACTACCACTTCTATGCGGCGCTCGCACGAGCCGCCGCGTCGGATTCTGCAACTGCGGACGAGCGCCGGGAGCACTTCGGGGCGCTGGCCGAACATCACCGGCGCCTCGCGTTCTGGGCGCAGAACTGTCCCGAGAATCTGGCAAACCGGGTCGCGCTGGTGGGCGCCGAGATTGCGCGCCTGGACGGCCAGGAACTGGAGGCCGAGCGCCTGTATGAGCAGGCCATCCGGGCAGCTCGCGAGCAGGGGTTCGTCCAGAACGAAGGCTTGGCGTACGAGTTGGCCGCGCGGTTCCATGCGGCGCGCGGCTTCGAATCATTCGCGGATCTGTACCTGCGGAAAGCCCGGCACTGCTACCAGCGATGGGGAGCCGATGGCAAGGTGCGGCAACTCGCCGAGTTGCACCCCGGTCTGAGGCACAACGAACCGGCACTCGATGCACGCGACCCGAGCGGCTCGCCGGTCGAGCAGTTGGAGCTCGCGACCGTGTTGAAAGTCTCGCAGGCGGTCTCGGGCGAAATGATTCTGGACCGACTCCTCGACAGACTCATGCGCGCAGCCATCGAGCACGCGGGCGCCGAGCGCGGTCTGTTGATTGCCGAGCGAGGTGATGAGCTGCAGATACAGGCGCAAGGGACCGTTAGTGGAGCGGATGTAACCGTGAACCTTGGAGACAGCGACCACACTGAAGGTGCGCTGCCGCAGTCGCTCGTTCGGTACGTAATGCGTACTCGAGATACCGTGATCCTCGAGGATGCATCATCTCAGAATCTGTTTTCTGCCGATCCGTACCTGGTGCAGCATCACGCCCGTTCGGTTATGTGTTTGCCATTGATCAACCAGGGCAACCTCATCGGAGCGCTCTATCTCGAGAACAACCTCGCGGCTCGTGTTTTCGGGCCGGCCCGTATCGCGGTGCTGAAGCTTCTCGCGTCGCAGGCCGCCATGTCGCTCGAGAACACTCGGTTGTATGGTGACCTCGCCAAACGCGAGGCGAAGATCCAGCGGCTGGTAGACGCCAATATCGTCGGGATCGACACTTGGGACCTCGATGGCACCGTTCTCGAGGCCAATGACGAGTTTCTGCGCATCGTGGGATACGAGCGCGAGGATCTCGTCGGCGGCCGCCTGCGCTGGACAGATCTGACACCTGCCCATTATCTCGGCCGCGATCGTCAAGACGTATTCGCAGAGATTGCGCGTACCGGGAGCGTGCAAGCGCTCGAATGGGAATTCCTTCACAAGGACGGTAGGCGCATACCCGTACTGGCTGGTGGCGCGAGTTTCGAAGGCAGCCAAGGTATTGGCTTCATACTCGACCTCACGGAGCACAAGCGCGTAGAGAAGGCTTTGCGGCAAAGTGAAGCGCATCTCGCCGAAGCGCAGCGGCTCGCGCACACGGGGAGCTGGGTCTACAGCCACGTCACCGCGAAGCACCTATACTACTCCGACGAAGCGTTCCGAGTGTTCGGGCTGGACCCGCGGCGCGGTCGCCTACCGGAGTTTGAAGAGATCATCCAACTGATCCATCCGCAGGAACGCGATAGGGTGTTGGAAGAGCTCGCGCAGATTGTGCGCGACAAGATCGAATATGAGCATAACTTCAGGATCGTGCTGCCCGACGGAATGGTCCGGCATCTGCACGCGATTGGGCATCCGGTGCTCAACGAGGCGGGAGACCTGGTCGAATACATCGGAACCGTACGCGATGTGACCGAACGCAAGTGTGCTGAGCAACGCCTGCTCGCACAACACCGCGTCGCGCGTATCCTGGCGGAAGCTGCCACGGTGCAGGAAGCGACGCCAAAGATCCTGCAGGCGGTGTGCGAATG
Organism: Gammaproteobacteria bacterium; assembly: GCA_034668025.1. Classification (GTDB taxonomy): domain Bacteria; phylum Pseudomonadota; class Gammaproteobacteria; order Steroidobacterales; family Steroidobacteraceae; genus 13-2-20CM-66-19. Next base: position 5,290 of record JAXDQF010000219.1, read on the forward strand.
CATGGAATGGGACGTTGGTGTGCTGTGGCGCATAGACCCGGAAGCGGGCGTGCTCCGCTGCGCCGAATTGTGGCGGACACCTTCCCTCGAGGCTGCGCAGTTCGTGGCTCTCACTCGCGCGAGCACCTTCTCGCCAGGCAGCGGGCTGCCGGGCCGAGTCTGGGCGAGCGGTGCGCCGGCAAACATTCCGGACGTTCTCCATGACCCGAATTTTCCTCGCGCGGGCATCGCCGCACGCGAAGGCTTGCAGGGGGGCTTCGCTTCTCCGATCCTGCTAGGTCACGAGGTCCTCGGCGTCATCGAGTTCTTTAGCCGTGACGTCCTGCAACCTGACCAGAACCTGTTCGACATGATGGCAACCATCGGCAGCCAGTTCGGGCAGTTCACGAAGCGCGCCGCAGCGGTCGATGAGCTGCAACTGCGGGTCAGCATGTTGCAACACATTCCCGTCGCGGCCTGGTCGGTGATGCCGGACGGGACTCCCGATATCGTGAATGAGCTTTGGTTTGAGTACACCGGCCAGACACCTGAGTACGTGAATTCACATCCCGAGGCGTGGATGGCATCGCTTCATCCCGAAGATCGGGAGAAAGCAGCGGCGATCTACTGGGACGGGATACGCTCTGGCCTGGGTTTTACGATGGAAGCACGGTTGCTGCGCGCGCGCGATCGGACATACCGCTGGCATCTCAATCGCGCCGTGGCGGTACGTGACGGCGACGGAAACATCGTCAGATTCGTCGGTACGGCAACTGACGTGCATGATTGGCGGCAAGCGCAAGAAGATCTACGCAACACGCAAGCTGAGCTCGCGCACACAACACGTGTGCTGACGATGGGGGAGCTCACCGCGTCGATCGCGCACGAGGTGAATCAGCCACTGGGCGCGATCGTTACGAGCGCGGGCGCCTGCGACCGCTGGCTGGCCGCAAAGCCTCCGCAAATGGAGAAGGCCCGGCGCGCGCTGGAACGCATCGCCAACGACGGCAGGAGAGCGGGCGAGGTAATTAAGCGGATCCGGGCTCTCATGAAGCGCCAGGCACTGCAAAAGGAGTGGCTGCAGATCAATGAAGCCATCCTCGAGGTCATCGCGATCGCGCAACATCAGCTTCGTAGGAACGACATTCTGCTCGAGACATCGCTTGCTGATGGTCTGCCGCTCGTGCGCGGTGACCGGGTGCAGCTCCAGCAAGTGCTTCTCAATCTGATCGTCAACGCTATCGACGCGATGAGCGGGATCAACGAGCGGCGCCGCAAGTTGACGATTGTGTCGGCCTCGGACGGGCCAGAGGCCGTGGCGGTCGAAGTGCGCGACTCAGGGATGGGCGTGGACCCGGAGCGCGCAGCCCATCTGTTTGAACCCTTCTACACAACCAAGGCCGAGGGGCTGGGCATCGGGTTGTCGGTCAGCCGCACCATCGTCGAGGCGCATGGCGGGCACCTGTCGGCCGCCGCGAACCTGCCGCAGGGCGCGGTGTTTCGGTTTTCGGTGCCGCTGGAGGAACCGGTGTCATAGGCCCAGATGCCGGCGCGGAACCGCTGCCGCAGGCCGCGCAATTCGCTTAGCATATAACGGCAATTCTTGGGCCCCGGGGGGCGCCGAGCCCGCAGGCCGTTTTTCCAATCGACTAGGGGAACCTCGTCATGCCCGATGTGCCAGCCGTCGTCTTCGTCATCGACGATGACCCATCGATGCGCGGATCGCTCGAGGATCTCGTCGTGTCGGTCGGTCTGCAGGTGCGGCCCTTCGCCTCGCCCCAGGATTTCCTGCAAAGCAAGCTGCCGGATGCTCCCAGCTGTCTCGTGCTGGACGTGAGGCTGCCCGGAATGAGCGGATTGGCATTTCAGAAGGAGCTCGCGAGGCTGGGGGTCGGTCTCCCCGTCATCTTCATCACCGGTCACGGGGATATCCCCATGAGTGTGCGGGCGATGAAGGCGGGCGCCGTCGAGTTCCTCACCAAGCCATTCCACGACCAGGAGCTGCTCGATGCGATACACACGGCGATCGAGCGTGATAGGGATCGGCGCCAGGAGGCGGTGCTCGTTGCCGACCTTCAACAGCGGTACGCCACGCTGACCGAGCGCGAGCGCCAGATCATGACTCTCGTGGTCATTGGGCGCGCCAACAAGCAAGTCGCGGCCGAGCTCAACCTTAGCGAGATGACGGTCAAGGTTCACCGCGGGCAAGTCATGCGGAAGATGCATGCGGGATCCCTACCCGAGCTCGTGCGGATGGCTGACCGGCTGGGCGTACCTATCTCAACGACATAGCTCTCTCAACCGTCGCTCACTCGAAGCGCTTCGTGATCGTTATCCCGTAGGTACGTGGCGGAGCTGGACTGTAGAGAGTCACAAACGAGATCTCATCGGCGTAGGACCAATAGTGCACACCTGTCAGGTTCTTCGCCCACAGACGTACCCGTAAATCAGAATTCCTGGAGGTCCACCCGAGCGATCCGTTGAGGAGCTCGATCAACTTCTGCCTATTGTTCGTTGACGAGCTCGGTTGGATCTGCCCCTTTCCGTTGTCGGCAGAGGCGTAGTAGTTGCCGGTATGCGTCCAAGAGACGTTCAGGTCGAAGCGCCCGGCCGGGGTCGGGATCTCGTACTGGCCTATCAAGCTGACAGAGAACGGCGGCGTCTGGATGGTGTGATTTCCCTTCAGGTCCCAGCTTCCGGTTGTGGCATTATAGTTGGGAGGAGTCACTCCCTGGCAGGGAGGCGGCGCTGGCGGTGGCGCAACGACCCATGTGCAGTTTCCGCCCACCGCCGGGTCGTAGACGAAGTACGTTCCTTCGGGGAACGAATCGTACTTCCCGTCCATGGCTTCGAGCGATGCGGTCAAGGTCAACCGATCTACAGGCACCACGCTGATGTCCAGATCAACTCCTTTGATCGTGGCTCTAGCTGCGTTCGTGATATGAGTGACCCCGGAGAGGATCTGCTGTACCTGGATGTCCTTGTAGTCATAGTAGAACCCTTCGATGTTCACACGCAGGCGGTGCTGCAGGTACTCGGATTTGAGACCGACCGTGTAGGCATCGAGCGTCTCGGGATCGACTGCCTTGTCGATCGGAGCACCGGGTAGGACCGCCGGATTGAACAGACCGCTCTTGAAGCCGCGGTTGTAGCCGAGATACGCCATGATGTCCGGCGTGAATTGCTGATCGATCACGAGGCGCCATGTCGGGCGTGACCAGCTCTTCGACTGCGGGGAGTTCGGAGCCGCCACGAACGCGCCGCCGCCAAACAGGGCACCTGCGTGCTCGGTGCGCTCATCGTGAGTGTAGCGCGCACCGGCGGTGAGATGGGTGTTGTGGAGGATCGTTCCTGTTGCCTGGACGAATGCTGCGTACGACTTCGTAGTCTGGATGCCGTACGCGTCTACAAATGGCTGCGGCGCGAAGGCCACGCCGGTGAAGTGGATTGGATCAAATCCGGCCTTGTCATTGAAGTAGAAGAGGCCGGCGATCCACGAGAAGCGGTTGGAGCCTGGCTGGGAGATCAGACGGAGCTCCTGGGTGAAGGTCGTCTCGGGCGCTACGATCTGTGCATTAACAATCGGGAGCGGTCCACTGTCTTCGTCGAGACGATAGTCGGCGCGCGTGTCGCGGTACGCGGAGATGGTTACGAGGTGCGACCAGTCGAAGTCGTGTGTGATCTCGAGGCTCGCGCCATATTGACGATCGTTGCTGTTGGAATCGAAATCCTCATTGGGATCATAGTAGGCCGGAGCAGGCGGAAAACCCCCGTTCGGGAACGGTGCCTGGGGGTCGAGCGAACCGGTGCCTGGGAATGCCCTGAAGCCGAGCCCCTTCTGGGCTACGGTCTTGTCGAAGTCGAGGGTGAGCAGCGCGTTCGTCCCTTCGGTGTAATTCCAGAGGAATTTGATGCGGGCCCCGTAATCGCGTGACCGGAAAGCCGGCACCCCGGTTGTGACGTTTCGACCCCAGCCCTTGGATTGATTTGACCAGTACACGCAGATGTTGGCCAGCAACTGCTGAGTGAGCGGACCACTTGCGTAGGTGTTGGCGGACCAGGTGTCGTAATTACTGTAGCCTGCGGTGACGTCCAATTCGGGTTTAGCCGTGGGGCTTCGCGTAAATACCTGGACGACGCCGCCAGTGGCATTGCGTCCGAAGAGCGTTCCCTGCGGCCCCTTCTCAACCTCCATGTGATCGATGCTGGTGAGGTTCAGCAGGGCGGCCGATCCTGCCGGGATATACACATCGTCGACATACAGGGCCACCGAGGGTTCGTCGCCGGACTCTGCAATGGGGGTACCCACTCCGCGCAAGAACGGGATCGAGACATTGGACTGAACGTTGAAAAGCAGACCGGGTACCAGGGCGGCCAGGGACTGCTCATCCGTGACGCCCAATCTCTCCGCGGTGTTCGCGCTCAGCGCAACTATCCCGAGCGGGACTCGTTGGTTCGGCTCGGTGCGCCGGTTCGCGCTGACAGTGACCTCCTGCAGTTGCGCCTCGTTCCCGGACGTGGTCGTCCCGGATTCTGGCGTGGCGTCAGCTGCGGTCGGCAGTTCGGCATGCGCTCTGGCTGCGCCTGCCAGCCAGCCCAGAAGGGTTGACGTCACGATGAGCGGCATGAGCGGGAAGACATGCGCGCGCCGCCGCCTTTCAAACGTGACGGCGTTGAGGTCTGCCGAACTTACAGCTGCCATGGCGGACGAGCGCTCCCCGGGCCGGAAGATGACAGAAGTGGTTAGCCGTATATCCCTATCGTGTGTATCGCACAAGCAGCATTCGAGGATCCGTGGCAGTTCCCAGGTGGAGGAGATCACTGCCGGGGCGATCACTGCGGCCATCTCATACGGAGATATTTGCTCCCCCGGTGCACCTCGTGCTTATAGGTGACCGTGATTACCCGCTTCTAGGGCCAACCGGCTCGGCGGGCCCACCAGAACGTCGTAGGCGATTATACCAACGTCGTAGCTCCGCCCTACGGTGGTGCAATGGATTTGCGCGATCGGCGGGGACTAGTCTCGCTCTTGAACAAGCGCATCGGGAGGTCCGTGGTGCTGAAGGGGCCGCTGATCGCGATCATCGACGATGACAAGTCAATGCGGGACACGACGAAGGATTTGCTCGAGTCCGCAGGCTTGTCGGCTGCGACGTTCGCGAGCGCCGCACGCCTCCTGAAGTCCCGGCGACTGCAAAGCGTCTGCTGTCTCATCGCGGACATGCGCATGCCAAAGATGACCGGGCTCGAGCTTCATCAGCATCTGGTCGCGTCGAATCATGCGATTCCCACCATTCTAATGACCGCTTACCCGGACGAGCGGCTGCGGGCGCAGGCTATGAAGGCCAACCTCGTCTGCTATCTCACGAAGCCCTTCGAAGCAGAGGAGTTGCTCAACTGCGTGCGCCGCGCCATTCACGGACGCGAGATTGACAACCCGTAAACGTCTTCTTGTATTCGCGACGACCTGGCTGAAGCCCCTCATCTCGAAAGTCGTAGCCAACCTGCACCGACGTACATCCCGTTCCTATCTGCGGCTAGGCATTCTTCCGCGCGTGCGCTTGCGTACTACGCATGTGCAATGGTTTTAGTGCTGCCAAAGGTGGTTTGCTATCCCGCGACGAATCCCACTGCTGCGATCTCAAACGAGGTTGTCATGTTGTGTCTCAGATCGGTACTCCGAGTGTGTGACGGGGAAGCGAGCCCGGTTCGAACCCAGAGCCTGAAACCAGGGACCGAGTTGATCGTCGATCGTCTGGGTTACCGGCATCATGGAATTTACATCGGGGAGGGTCTCGTCATCCACTACGCCGGCTGGGTCCGTTATTCGCGCGGGCTGATTGAAACCGTTACGGTCGCAGACTTCGCCGGCAGATGCCCTGTCCGCATCGGCCGCGCGCCTTGGGAGTCGCAGCATGGGAAAGACATCGTGCGCCGCGCCCGCTCGAGATTGGGCGAGCGCTGCTATGACGTTCTGCGGAACAACTGCGAACATTTCTGCAACTGGTGTCAAGTTGGCGAGAGCCGGAGCACGCAAGTCGACCTGCTCTTGCAACGAATGGAGCG
>JAXDQF010000220.1:0-10455 GCA_034668025.1 Gammaproteobacteria bacterium
CTGATCTGTGCCTTCATTCGAATCCCCGCAGTCAGACCCGAAGGCGATTGTCCGGTGAATCGGACCGCTACACCAACACTCGCTCAATTCCGCCATTATTTGCGCGCGCCACGTAATCGGCCATCCAGTTATTGCCGAGCAGGTGCCGCGCGATTTCGACCACGATGTAGTCGGCGTCGAGGTCCGCGTCTTCGTTGTAACGTTTGAGGCCCTGCAAACATGATGGGCACGACGTCAGTACTTTGATTGGCCCGGCACCGCCCGCGCGCAGCTTGTCGGCCCCAGAACGCATTTCCTCTTCCTTGCGGAACCGAACCTGGGTCGACACGTCGGGGCGTGTAATCGCTAGTGTGCCGGACTCACCGCAGCAACGATCGTTCTTTTCGATATGTCCGTTCTGCGCCTCGTTCATCAACGTGTTGACCACCTTGAGCGGGTCGTAGCTCTTCATCGGCGAGTGGCACGGGTCGTGATACATATAGCGGGTCCCGGTGATGCCCTCGAGCCGGACGTTTTTCTCCATCAGATACTCGTGGATGTCGATGATGCGGGAGCCCGGGAAGATTTCCTCAAACTTGTAACCCTGCAGCTGGTCGTAACACGTGCCGCAGCTCACGACGACGGTGCGGATGTCAAGATAGTTGAGTGTGTTAGCGACTCGATGAAACAGCACACGGTTGTCCGTGGTGATCTTCTCGGCCCGGTCGAACTGCCCGGCGCCGCGCTGTGGATAACCGCAACACAAATAGCCCGGCGGCAGGACCGTCTGCACGCCGACGTGCCAGAGCATCGCCTGTGTCGCGAGGCCGACCTGCGAGAACAGTCGCTCCGAGCCGCAGCCCGGGAAGTAGAACACGGCCTCGGTCTCGCTGTTCGTTGCAGCCGGGTTGCGGATGATCGGCACGTAATCGGCGTTCTCGATGTCCAACAGCGCGCGCGCAGTCTTCTTAGGCAGGCCGCCTGGCATCTTCTTGTTGATGAAGTGGATCACCTGTTCGCGCACCGGGGCCTTGCCGGTGGTGGCCGGCGGGTGCCGAACTTGCGCACGCGCAAACCCCTTGAGCACGCGGTTGGCTGTGCGTTGGGCTTTGTAGCCCCAATCGATCATTACTTTGCGCGCGACGCGAATGGTCTGTGGATTGGTCGCGTTCAGGAAGAACATCGACGCTGCCGTGCCGGGGTTGAAGCGCTTCTTGCCAATCCGGCGTAGCAGGTCCCGCATGGCCATCGACACGTTGCCGAAGTCGATATCCACCGGACAGGGCGATTCGCACTTGTGGCACACCGTGCAGTGGTCGGCGACGTCCGAGAATTCGTCCCAATGTCGAACGCTGATTCCGCGACGGGTCTGTTCCTCGTACAGAAACGCTTCGATCAGCAACGAGGTGGAGAGGATTTTGTTCCGCGGACTGTAGAGCAGGTTGGCGCGCGGCACGTGCGTGGCGCAGACGGGCTTGCACTTGCCGCAGCGCAGACAGTCCTTGATTGCATCGGACACGTGGCCGATGTCCGACTGCTGCATGATCAGGGACTCGTGCCCTAACAGGTTGAAGCTCGGTGTATAGGCATTGGACAGGTCGCCTCCGGGCATCAGCTTACCGCGATTGAACCGACCCTCGGGATCGATGCGCTGCTTGTAAGCGCGGAAGTCGTGTATTTCGGCGTCATCCAGAAACTCGAGCTTCGTGATGCCGATGCCGTGTTCGCCTGAGATGACTCCACCGAGGCTTCGCGCGACGCCCATAATGCGCGCGACCGCTGCGGTCGCCGCATGCAGCATGTCGTAGTCGTCCGAATTCACGGGAATATTTGTGTGAACGTTGCCGTCGCCCGCATGCATGTGCAACGCGACGAAGAGCCGCCCGCGCAACACACGCTGGTGCGCCTCCGCGCATTTATCGAGAATCGGCGCGAACACTCGGCCGCTGAAGATCTGCCGCAACGGGGCCCTGAGCTCGCGCTTCCAGGACACACGTATCGTGCGATCCTGTAACACATCAATCAAACACAGCGCCCCGGGGCGCGCGGCCCGCGAACGCAGCTCAGGCAGCAGCTCTTCATATCCGAGTCTCTCGAGCTCCGGCAGTGCTTCAGCAAGCCCCAGGTCGAGATGGGCCGCCAGCCAGCGCCAACGCTCGCGCACGGCCGAGAGCAATTGCTCCGTCTGCAGCAGGCGATCACCGATGACCTCATTGTCCGGCAGATTGCCGAGCTCGATGTCTTCGGCCCGCGCAAGCGGCAGGTGTGCCGCGAACACGCGCTCGAGCTCGTCTATGAGCTGGAGCTTGTTGGTCAGGGAGAATTCGATGTTGATGCGCTCGATGACATCGGTGTACTCGCCCATTCGGGCGAGTGGCAACACCACATCCTCGTTGATCTTGAAGGCGTTGGTATGACGCGCGATTGCCGCCGTGCGGGCGCGATCGAGCCAGAACTTGCGCCGGGCTTCGGCGCTCACGGCAATAAAGCCCTCGCCGCTGCGCGCATTGGCGATGCGCACGACCTCTGAGGTTGCGCTAGCGACCGCGGCCTCGTCGTCGCCGACGATATCGCCGAAGAGCGCCATCTTGGGCAGCGAGCCGCGTTTGGATTTCGTTGTGTAGCCGACCGCGCGCAAATAGCGCTCATCGAGATGCTCGAGACCGGCCAGCCGCACACTTGCTAGACTGTCGAGGTAATCCTTTATCTCCACAATTGCGGGAATGGCGTCACGCGCTTGACCGAAGAACTCGAGGCACACCGTACGCGTGTGTTTCGGCATGCGGTGCAGTACCCACCGTGCCGCTGTGATGACCCCATCGCAGCCTTCCTTCTGTACACCGGGCAGGCCTCCCAGGAATTTGTCGGTCACATCTTTGCCGAGACCCACCTTGCGGAACTGTCGCCCAGGGATGCGCAGCGTCTCACTGCGCAACACTCGCGCCTGTTCGGGTGGCGCGCCGCCGTCCTTCCATACGAGATCGAACTGCGCCGTCTCAACGTCGTGGATCTTGCCCCGGTTGTGCGCGACGCGTGTCGCTTCGAGCCAGTTCCCCTCGCAGTCAACCATCCGCCACCAGGCTAGGTTGTCGACCGCTGTGCCCCAGAGCACCGCTTTCTTGCCACCGGCGTTCATTGCAATGTTGCCTCCGATACAGGAGGCGTCGGCCGATGTCGGATCGACCGCAAAAACGAGCCCAGCCTTCTCCGCCGACGTCGTGACGCGACGTGTAACGACGCCGGCCTCGGAGTAAATCGTCGGTACTGGTGACGAGAGACCCGGTAGCAGCACTTCTTCGACAGTGCCCAACTGCTCGAGCTTCTCGGTATTGATGACGGCGGACAAAGGCGTCAGGGGAACCGCCCCGCCCGTGTAACCGGTGCCGCCGCCCCGCGGAATGATTGTGAGTCCGAGCTCGATGCAAGCCCGGACCAATCCCGGGATCTCCGCCTCCGTATCCGGCATCAGCACCACGAACGGATACTCGACTCGCCAGTCAGTGGCGTCGGTCACGTGAGAGACCCGAGCGTGTGCATCGAATCGCACGTTATCGGTGCGTGTGTGGCGGCTCAGCACGCGGCTGGTCTTGCGCCGTAGGCGCACCCACGTCTCGAAATCGGCCTCGAAGCTGCGCACCGCTTCGCGGGCCGCAGACAGTAACTCCCCCACGCGCTCGTAGCGCCGGCCGTCAGCGGCATCGCGGCGACGGTCGACCTCTGTTACGCGATGATGCAAGGCTTCGACAAGCAGCCGCCGTCTCTTCGAATTCTCGATGAGGTCGTCCTGCAGGTAGGGATTGCGCCGTACGACCCAGATGTCGCCGAGTACCTCATAGAGCATGCGCGCGGAACGACCGGTGCGCCGCTCCTGCCGCAGCTCTTGAATCAGCTCCCAAATGCGTCCTCCGAGGAGACGAATGACGATTTCTCGGTCCGAGAAGGAGGTGTAGTTGTAGGGGATCTCGCGCAGCCGAGCCGGCGGCTCAACGCTGCTGGCGACTTCATCGGCCGACAGATCGGGGGACAATCGAGCATCACCGGCGTGTCGAAGGGAGCTCAAGGGTGGTGAATCCTAAAATGGGGAAGCGATCATTGTGCCTCATTCCGACGTTGGACCTGCTGAAGCCGCGCCAATGAACGCCGTGAGTTCGCGCCGGCCGAATTCGCCGCGTGATGAGCGTCGCATCCCGCTGATTCGACACAGCAGCGCTGCACGAGTCGATGTTGAAAATACCCAAAATGGGTACTAAGATACCCAAAATGGGTATGCGCACAAAGGCCGTCAGGAATACCTCTTCGCGCGGCAGATCGAGAGTGTCGGATAGCCGAGCTCCCGAGTTGCGCACGAGTCTGATCGATGCGTTGTTCACTTCCACGCAGCAACGGGTTCTAACCCTACTTTTTGGTCAACCCGACCGAACATTCTTCACAGGGGAACTCATCGCGCTCGCAAAGTCAGGGACCGGGGCTGTGCAACGCGAGCTGCGACGCCTGAATGACGCCGGGCTCATAGTCGCGACCAGGCAAGGAAACCAAAAGCACTTTCAAGCCAATCGAGCCGCTCCCATATTTGACGAGCTCCGCGGAATTGTTCTGAAGACTCTTGGCCTCGTGGAACCGATTAAGGCAGCGCTAGCGAGTTTGAAGGAGCCCATTCGTTTGGCTCTGGTTTACGGCTCTGTAGCGAAGCACTCAGACACGGCTTCGAGTGATGTGGATTTGCTCATCGTGTCTGAAGGTATCTTGCTGGAAACAGCGTACGCCGCCTTAGCGCCCGCTGAGCAGGCGATATCCAGAAAGATCAATGTCACTTTGTTCTCTCGGGAGGAGTTTGAGCGACGGCTGACGGACAAGAGTCCGTTTCTTTCAAAGGTCCTCGCTGGCGAACATCTTGTATTGATTGGAGATACAGATGGGATTGCCGCAACTCGAAAATCTGGCCCGCATCCGACAGCTTAAGGAGGAATCTCCCGCGCAGGCGGAAATCGACGGGTTGATCCGCTCTGGAAAAGTACGCCTGAAAGACGCGCACCTTCCGACGTTGAGCCTCGACAGCCGATTTGATCTGGCTTACAACTCGGCGCATGCGTTCTCTTTGGCGGCACTACGATGGCATGGGTACCGTTCCGAGAACCGCTTTACTGTGTTCCAGTGTCTCGAACACACAGTGAAGCTACCGCCGGCACAGTGGCGTGTGCTCGATCAGGCGCACCGCAAACGAAACGTCGCAGAATACGAAGGCTATCTGGACGTCGATCAAAGTCTCGTGGAAGCGCTGATCCGGGTTACAGAGGAGGTCGCATCGCGTGTTCTAACGCTCGGGCCGCCGCCAATGAACGAGCGGACGGGAGCAGGGTAGATCTCCAGCGAGGTGGTGCCGTTCGGTGGCGTGAAAAACTCGGAATTGGCGGGGTCCCGCCACCGAATCGAAGCGTTTCCGGATGTAAAAGGGCTGCTCGGGCACCCACTGAAAAGTGCGTAATTCGGCATCTGCGGGATGTTGCAATCACGCTACTGCTGCGCAAAGCGGGCTCCGAATCGCATTGCAAAGCCTCCCCAGTGCGCCACCGGTCATACAGCCCGCGCGCGGACTGAGACCCGGCTCCAAGTTCTCATGTTGCGACACGCCGTTGTCTGCCAACGCAGTCACTTGCGGTATTCAGGCCGTCCGGTTCTACTGGCCACTCAACGCAAGGGCAAACCCGCCGCAAGGCGGGGACGCAAAGCCTCCGGTCTCAAACATAACAGTGTGAGATAGCGGGGTTGCCGGCAGGTGCAATCACATCAGCACCGTCGTCATTGGCTCATGGCCACCTTGTGCGGTTTAACGACAGCTCGAGGTGGTTTTCATGACGTATTCAGTTTCGGCTCGTATCGTTGCTCACGTTGCCCTGCTGTGCACGGTCGGTGGCTCTGTCATCGCGACAGCCCCCGCCAGTGCCGCCAGCAAGACTTTGTCGATCAGTGGCAAACCCGCCTCCACCGTGATGGTGGCCGGCAACTATTCGTTTCAGCCCACTGCAAAAGATACGGTCAGAAGCCGCATCAAATTCGACATCTACAACAAGCCGGCCTGGGCCACCTTCGACGGCACAACCGGCCATCTTTACGGCAGCCCGAATCGTCGCCAGGTCGGTACCTACAGCAACATCACGATCCGGCTGACGGACTGGTACGGATTCGTTACCACGAAGCCTTTCTCAATTACGGTCACCAGCCCGCCGGTAGCGGCTGCAGTCCCGGTCAACGCTGCCCCGACGATCTCGGGGCACGCGGTGACGGCTGTCAATGCCGGAGCCGCATTCACCTTCACCCCGACGGCGGCCGATGCGAATCACGATTCGCTCACCTTCAGTGTCACCAACCTGCCGGGTTGGGCAAAATTCAACACCGCTTCCGGCACAGTGTCCGGAACTCCAGGCGCCGCCGATGTCGGCACGTACGCGAATATCCAGATCTCGGTCAGTGATAGCCACACTCGCGTCGCCTTGCCGGCGTTCACGGTCGCCGTCAACCAGATGTCTGCCGGCAACGCCGCATTGGACTGGACTCCCCCGACCGAGAACAACGACGGATCAGTACTCACCAACCTGGCGGGCTACAAGGTTCATTACGGCAACAGCCCCACCCAGCTCACGCAGGTGATCAAGGTCTCGAACCCCGGCCTGACTGCTTACGTAGTAGAAGATCTCTCGCCCGGTACCTGGTACTTCACCGTCACGAGCTACGCCAGCGACGGAACTGAAAGCGTCAATTCGGCTGTCGTCTCGACCAAGATAGGCTGACATTCACTGCGCCCCTGCCCGCCGGGTGCGAGTGTGCCCGGCGGGTCCTGTGAAAGTTTGCCGATCGAGGAGCGTTAGTGCGATGCCCCGCTTCGCCACGTCGCAGCGGCTGATTGCAACAGTTGGGTGTTCTTCTGGACAGCTGCGTCGAGCACACCTGCCTGCACGGCGGCCTGCTGCCAATTCCCGGCTTCCACCGCTTCTGTGAGACCTGGAAGCTCCAGGTGGGCGTAGGTGTAGCGGGCGGCGTAGAGCAAGTGCTGGAACCAAGGCCTCGCGGGAATACCCGCCGGGTCGAGCCAGTTGGACTCGACGCGGAGCAGTTGCTCATCGAGATCTCGGATCTGAGTTGGGCTGGCAGTTCCGGCCTCGAGGCCCTGCAACGTTACGTCGCGAAGCCGGGCGCCCGCCGTCTCAAACTCGGTAATGTGATTCTGCAATGGCTGCAGCGACAACTGCCCGGGCTCAATCCTGCTGTCGCGCTGCAGTTGGCTGACAAATCGCTGCAGCGCTGCGCCATTGGCCGCAAAGTCGAACGGCAGAATGTCTGAATTCGCAAGCCGCAGCGTGACCAGGCCCCAGATGCGTGTCATCGCGATGTGATATTCAAAACCGGGATCACCGATGCTCGTCATCCAGAAATGATCGTCGTAGGCGGAATGATAAACGCCGTAGTCACCGTTGAACTGAAGGTTGATGACGGGCCGGCCCAGGTGATTGAGAAAGACCGTGTGGTCGGAGCCGCTGCCGATTCGCGTCTCGACCAGGTCGGAATCCGCTGGAAGTGCGGGCAACTTCCGGTTCGACTTTGCCGTGACACGCCATGCCTCATAGAGGGACTTACCGGACGGCGCGCGTACGCTCTTTGACGCTTCGACCAGCATCGGCGCAAGGGAAGCAACGGCTGAGGGCTCGAAGCGCAAACCGTCGGGGCCCGCTGTTGTGGCCGCGCCCGCAACAGATTCGTCGACGTTGACGTATGCGACGAGCTTTTTCTTCAGTTCGTCAGCAAACTGTTCGCCCCATTCAGTGGACCCGGTGAGACCATACTCCTCACCATCCCAGCTACAGACGATGACGGTCCTTCGCGGGCGCTTACCTCGTTTCTTCAACTCTCCCAAGGATCGTGTCAGCTCCAGCATCGAGGCCGTACCGCTGACGGGATCAACTCCGCCATACACCCAGGCGTCACGATGATTGCCGATCAACACCCACTCATCCGGTACTTCGCTGCCGCGTATCCGGGCCTCGACAACCGTATAAGGTTTGATGCTCGTGTCCATGTCCGCGTGGACATGAACAGTGACAGCGCCATTGAAGCGATATGTAATCGGCAGCGCGCCGCGCCATTCCTCTGGCACTTGCGCGCCATTCATGCGCTCGAGCAGGGGTTTGGCATCACGCCATGACAGCGGCAGTCCGATGATCTTCGGAAGGGACCGTGCCTCTGCCCGGTCGACTCGCTTGGCCCCTGCCACGGAAGGCCAGCCCGGTGTAGTCGGATCGCCGGGTACGATGAAGTCGTAGGTGATCGCACCGTGTTGGATGTGGCTCTCAGGCCCCCACGGACCGTCCGGGAAAACTTTGCCGCGCGCGTAGCCGTCGTCAGCCGGATCGGAATAGATCAGCAGGGCCGCCACACCCTCACGCTCCGCCGTAATTGCCTTGAAGCCTCGATAGCTGTACGGGTTTGAATAGCGCAGCAGAACCACCTTGCCCTTGACGCTGATGCCGTTCTTCCGCAGCAAGTCGTAGTCTTCGGGATTTCCGTTGTGGGCGTAGACCAACTCGGCTGTAACATCTCCCGAGGCTGAGTACCCGAAATACGCGCTGTCGATTCCAGAATTTCCCGTGGACGGATCGCGACTGTAGGCATCCTCTCGCAGCGATGCTTTGAAATGCACGGGCGCCGTCATCTCGAGAGTGACCGACCGCGGGCTGGAATGCAGGACGTCATACCTTCGCAGCGTGACGTCCTCCCAACCCTGGTTGCGCCATTCCCGCTCGAGGAAGGCCGCAAGCTTGTTGTTCTGCGCGGAGGCCGCGGGGTGGGGATTTGCCGTGAAAATGCGATGCCACTCGCGCGCTTTGTGCGCCGATGGAAGCGACTGGAAGAGAGTTTCCAGCTCACCCTCGGTGGCCGCGTGAGTGGGGGAGAAGCCGAGTATGGAAACGGGCGGGGATGCCGCTTCCTCGCTCACGGCGGGGCACCAAATGAGAACCAGGCTGAAGACAGTCAGAAGACGAACGGTCAGAGCGGCCATCAGACTCTCCCCACTGCCTCACGAGACTCATTCGGCGGTTATGCCGTGCAACCCATCGAAACGGGCCGGCAACGTATTCAGACATTATCCCACTTGCGATGAATGCGGCCACCGTGGGACCCGGCAGCGCTGTCAGTAACCACCCGTACCCTTGACTCTGGACCTGAGTCCCGGGTTTAAGCTGGCGGCAGTCTGAAGAGGTACGCAGATGGAAGCATTGGGAATCGGCCAACTGGCCAAGCGCGGCGGCGTCGGCATTGACACCGTGCGCTATTACGAGCGCAATGGGCTTCTGGCGCCGTCCACGAGGCTCGCGTCAGGCTACCGTCGCTATGGCGAGCTCGAGCTTGCGCGGCTGCGCTTCATCCGGCGAGCGCAGACTCTGGGATTTACGCTGAAGGAAATCAAGGATCTGCTGGCACTCTCGGCACAGCGCGATGTCGCGCGCGTCAAGCGCTCGGCTCAGAAAAAGCTCTTGGACGTCGAGGCGCGCATCGCCGCACTGGAACGCGTGCGCAACGGACTTGCGAAGCTCATCGCGGCATGCCCCGGCCATGGTCGAGCCGCCGACTGTCCGATTCTCAAAGCGCTGACCGATGAAGAGACGATATGAATAACCCAGACCCACATCACCATTCGTGCGGCTCCAGGGGCTCGCCAGCCCCTGGCGTTGACCCAGCACCTGCCGGGACTATCTACACGTGCCCCATGCACCCTGAAATCCGCCATAACGGGCCGGGACATTGCCCGAAGTGCGGCATGGCACTGGAACCCCTGATGCCGACCGAGACGACGGATGACAGTGAAATCCGCAGTGTCCGGCGGCGATTCTGGATTGCAACGTCGCTGGCTATTCCGCTCATGTTGATCGCGATGGTTCCACACGTGTTGGGAAGCATGCTCATGCCAACTACGGCGTGGACACTTCGGATGTTGGAAGTGACGTTGAGCGGACCTGTGGTGCTGTGGGCTGGCGTTCCGTACTACCGTCGCGGTTGGCTCGGTGTTGTTCATGGTTCGCCCAACATGTACACGCTGATTGGGCTTGGAGTAATCCTGGCCTTCGCTTACAGCGTCATCGCCACGTTCGTCCCGAGTGGATTCCCGGCGGCGATGCGAGATGAGCACGGCATGATCGGCGTCTATTTTGAAGGGGCGGCGGCTATCGTCACGCTCGTGCTTTTGGGTGAATGGCTCGAGCTTTCGGCGCGGGGGCGTACCAGTGCCGCTATCCGCCAGCTATTGAGCCTGGCGCCCAGGACGGCTCGCCGAATTACAGATGGCCAGGAGGAGGATGTCCCATTGGGATCGGTCGTGGTCGGAAACCAACTTCGTGTCCGGCCGGGGGAGAAGATACCAGCCGATGGCCGCGTCGTCAGCGGACAATCGAGCGTGGATGAGTCGATGCTGACAGGCGAGCCCCTGCC
>JAXDQF010000221.1:0-3336 GCA_034668025.1 Gammaproteobacteria bacterium
CGGCAGTGACCTTACGCGTGCCGGTGCAGCACCACCGCTGCGGGAGGCAGACAACAAAGGTGATTGGAATCAAATCCGGCAGATCGCCGGCTTTTCCGCCAGTTGGGAGCTGGATCTGTTCGGGGGCGTTCGTCGGACCCTCGAGGCGGGCCGTTACGATGTTGGCGCAGCGGCAGCAGCCCGCAACGCGATTCTGATCAGCGTCATCGCAGATGTTGCCCGCAACTACGTCGAAATGCGTGGGTTGCAGACGCGTTTGGCCATAACCGTGGACAGCATCAAGGCGGCCACCGAAGCCCGCGACCTGCAGCGAGCACAGTTCGATCGCGGCATTACCAACGAACTGGATCTGCAGCTGGCGAGCAGAGAGCTCGAGACATTGCGTGCCGGTCTGCCTCTCATACGCAGTGCAATCAGCTCCCGGCAGTACAACATCGCCGTCCTGCTGGGCCGGTATCCGGAAGATCTCACGACCGAGCTGCAAACAACCGGAACGTTACCCGCCGTACCTTCGCAGGTGGAGGCGGGTTTGCCCCTCGATCTTCTGCGGCGCCGCCCGGACATCCGTGAGGCGGAACGCAACCTGGCCGGCGCCACCGCCCGAATCGGCGTGGCGACTGCCAATTTATTTCCGCAGGTGTCACTCAGTGGGGGCCTGGGCACGCAATCCGACTCTTTGGGAATCCAGGGAAGCCACATCTGGGCGTTCGGCCCTGCCGTGTACTGGCCGCTGTTGGATTTCGGAGCCCTCGACGCGCGCGTTGGAATCGCCGATCTGGAGGCACAGGCCCGACTGATCAACTACAAGAAGACGGTCGTTGCGGCAGTTCAGGACGCCGATGTGGCAATCAACCAGTTCGCAGCGCAGCGCGAGCGCCTGAACAGCCTGCGGGATGCGCTGACCGCCAGCGAGCGCGCCGTCAGCCTGGCACAGCAGCGTTACGATCGCGGTTTGACAGACTTCCTGAATGTCGTGGACGCCGAGCATCAGCAATATTCGCTGAAGGACCAGTACACCGCCGCTGAGCAGGATACTGCGGAGGCGTTCATCCACGTGTGTCTCGCGCTGGGTGGCGGCTGGGAGTCGTACCAGGAATTGCCGCCGATCAGGCGTCCGGAACCCGCTGTGATAGCCGGCTTCCACCGGATCGCCACGGGCCGATAATCAGCGCTGGCCAGCATTCGCCCCGGGTTACAATGCCGCCTTTAAAGCGGCGTTTGGAGACCTCGGATGGCTCGAAGTGGCAGCACTCAAACCGTTAGGGCAACAGGCTGGATTGCGCTTGTATCGTCACTCGCTGCCTGGGTGTTCGCGCCGGCTGCCTGGGCGCAGACCATTCCCGCCAGCGTGCGCGCCTGTACTCTGGAGACCGATTCGCTGAAGCGCCTGGTTTGCTTTGACAAGGAGGTCGCGCGGTATATGGGCCAGCCGCCGGCAACACAGGGCGCCGCGCCGTCACCGCCAGCGCCGCCGAACAGATCCACCGATCAGCCTGCTGTGGCTGCCGCACCGGTACCTGCCCCGCCTGCACCTGCGGCACCCGCCCCCGACAAGCCTCGACACATTGCAGCTCACATCCTCAGCATCGAGCCTTTCCCCGATGCCATGGTCGTACACCTCGATAACAACCAGGTTTGGGAGCAGATCCAGGAAGCCCCGGCAGACGTCAACCTGCACACCGGCGACCCGGTCACCATTGACAGGGAGATGGGCTCCTACTGGCTGTCCGGCAAGGGTGCGGCGATGAAGGTCAGACAGAAAAAATAATCCGCTAAAGATCCTGATAGCGGCCGCAGGCGGTCTGCGGTCTCCTTGCGCACCACCCGTTCAGGAGATGCGCATGCTTCGCTCATCACGATTGGCATTGGCGATGCTGATCCCAGTGCTGTCTTTGACTGCGGCCGGCCACTGTAAGGCGTCCGACCATCTGGACTCGCCCACGGTGATTGCGGATCCACGCGCCGACATTGGGGATGTCTACGCCTGGACCTCGCCGGATCACCAGCGGCTGAATCTGGTGATGACCATTGTGGGTCACACATTCTCTGACAAGCTCGCGTACGTGTTTCACGTTGACAGTGGAGCGAAATTTGGCTCGACCACTGCAACGACAGCAATCGTTTGCCGGTTCGCGGTAACGCAGGAAGCTGACTGCCAGGTCGGTGATGCCGATCGCGTCCGAGGCGACGCGAGCGTGCCCGGCGGCCTGCAGGACGCCAATCATCGGTTGCGCGTGTTTGCGGGGCTGCGGGATGACCCGTTCTTCAACAACGTCAGAGGAACGAGAGCGGCTTATCAAATGGCCGCCACGGCCTTGCGCAACAGCGCTGTGGCTGACGGATCCGGCTGCCCCCACTTCGACTCAGCGACCTCGAAGGCGATTCTGGACCAGTGGCGGCAAACCGATGGGGGTCCTGGAACGAACTTCCTGAAGAGCTGGACGCCCGCCTCCATCGTGGTTTCAGTGGACCTCGGACTGGTCAACAAGGGCAACAGGCTGTTGGCTGTTTGGGGTGCGACGGTAGGACCCAACAGACAGATCGATCGCGAAGGCCGGCCGCTCACGGGTAACGCCCTGTTGGGACTGCTGGCTCCGGACACGGACAGCGACAGGCTGAAGGAAGACTACAACGCAGCGACTCCCGACACGTCCGCACAGTTTATTCCGGAGATCCAAAAGGCACTCGGTCTCTACGACGCGTTTGACGGTCATTGCGGAAATCAATTGCTCGCCGACAAAAAGACTGAGCCGTCGATGCGCTATCGCGCGATGGCAACTGTGCTCGCGGACGACCGGCTCTGGGTCAATAGTGCGTCGGGTGTCTGCACACAGCTATTCGCCGTTGAGTTGGCAAGCCTCGCGGGCCGCAGGGATTTGCGCAATGACTGTGGGGGACGAACCCCAAACTACGATGCAGTGAACGTTTACAGGTCGGTGTTGGTCGACGGTACCAATACCAGCGTTGACGACGGGGTACACAGCGACGAGAAGGTGCATTCGGCGACCGAGTTTCCATTCCTGGCGGCACCGTAGATGAGCGCTCGTACGAGTGCCCTCGGCGCGCTGCTGATGTTCAGCGGTACCGCAGCGGCTCATACCGGGACGGGCCTGGCTGGCGGGTTCGTGCCGGGTTTTATGCATCCGCTCACGGGCCTCGATCATTTGCTGGCGATGGTCTGCGTGGGCCTTTGGGGGGCATTTCTGGGCCCGCCGTTGATACAGACGCTGCCCATCGTCTTCCCCGCAATGATGGTGGGCGGCGCAGTGCTCGCGATGTTCAGTGTGCCGCTGCCCCCAGTGGAGGCAGGTATTGCGCTCTCGGTATTGGTGTTGG
>JAXDQF010000222.1:0-20532 GCA_034668025.1 Gammaproteobacteria bacterium
ATGAGGTTGGGAGCGGGGTGCGGCACAGGGTCCGCACCCCACCGGTCAGGCCGACGTTCGACTAACGGCAATAATGGTCGTCGTGCGGACCGCAATCGTGCCAACTACGCTCGTGGTAATAGCGATGGTGATCGCGATCATAGTGGCCCTCACGGGGCGCAACGATGCACGCAGACATGAGTGCCATCAATCCCACTAAAACGCTGGCTTTGGCAATACGATCCATAATTGTGCTCCTCGCGGCCTTTTCTCGGCGGTTCTACCTGAATAACGCGGCGCAGCGGGGAAAGATCCGGACGGCGTCCCGGTTCTGCTGAGTCTGAGGCTGAGCTCGTTGAGCCGCGGGCTGGCAAAGCGGCAGAACCGCCGCGATGGGTGCTTGCGGCGTTGAGCCCGGCAATCGCGCACCCGCGATCCAACAGGCCGAGGCTGTTTATTTCAACAGCAACTCGCGGGCGCGCACCAGCTCGGGATGATCGGCTGCCACTGTGTTGGAAAGATGTTTGACTGCGGTATCGAAGGCGTCGTGAGCCTTTGCGTGATCCCCCAGCTTCTGCAGTGCGCGCCCCAGCATCAACGATGCGAGTCCGGTGCGGAACGACCAGGGCAGATCACCCTGCAGGGTGGTCGCTTTGCTGAGCGCCGCTTTGGCGTTCTGTGCCGCCGCTGCGGCATCACCTCCCAGCAGGTTGGCTTCCGCTTTGCCGAGGTCGATGTCCAACGGGGTTGTCATCCCGTGCGGTGAGATCGAGGCACGCGCGAATTGAGCTTGCCCATCATCGAGTCTGCCGGTCGCCAGGGCCAACATACCGCGGGCCAGCGCCAGCTTCGTTGAGATGAATGAATCCGCAGGCTCGGCGGGCCCGAGCACTTCAGCGGCCGTGTCCAGATACTTCGCCGCCGCAGTGAGATCCCCCAGGCGCCGCGAGGTATTGGTGAGGCCGATGAGGAAGGTCACCCTCGAGGTGTGGTCGCGACCGGCCTCGGTGTCCAGTCCGGTCTGATAAACCGCCCGGGCATCGGCGTATCGACCGATGAACTCCAGGGCCTGGGCACGATTGATCAGCAGGACGGGATGAGGTGCCGCGTTCCCACGCTCTGATGTAATGCGCAAATTCTGTTCAAAGATGGGCAGCGCCCGCTGGGGCATTCCTGCGGTCTGATAAGCAACTGCCAGGTTGTTGCGCGCGGTCATCGCATTCTCACCGCGTTCGAGTCCGAGCTCGGCATACATTTGCAGCGCCTCAGCGAATGTGCTGAAGGCTTCTCGATTGCGCCCCACGCCGTAGTAGCCTTGGGCTAGCAACGCAACGTAGTTCGCGATCTCGGTCTTGGAGGCCAACGGTGTTGAGCGCAACACGGAGAGCGCCTCAGTTGCGTAGCGCAAGCCGCCCTCTCGATCGTCGAGATGGAGGGCAATGATGCTGCGATCGCGCAGGCAATCCGCCCGACCCGAAGATCGCACGGCCGAATTCCCGAGCTCGCGCGTGATCGCGGGGAGGGCGGCCTCAGGTGACTGCGCCTGCGCGATGGCCACTGCACGTCCGCAGACCAATCGGGCGCGCAACTCGTCATCCCCCGAGTCCCGCAGAAGAGCCAGTCCCCGGTCCAACATCTGGATCGACCCGTCGTGGTCGCCAACATTGTCGCGATACGAACCCAGCAGGAGGAGTACTGCCGCCTGACTCTCGCGATCGCCACTCTTGTCGGCCAAAATGAGTTGCTCACCTCGCGTAACCATGTCGCTCACGGTGACAGGCCCATCCGACGCGGCCGCCTCCGTGATCAACGTATCGAGGAACCCCGTCACGGCCGCGGTCTGCGTTGCCAACGCAAAAGCACGTTTGCGCTCCGCATTGACAATCCACAGCGCTGCAAACAGGCCAATGGCCACCAGGGCTGTTGCGAATACGGCCAGCCGATGGCGTTGTACAAATCTGATGGAGTTGTATAGAGCCGCTCCGCGTCGCGCATTCACCGGTTCGCGATTCAGATGGCGCACGAGGTCTTCGCGCAATGCTGCGGCAGTCGTGTAGCGCTCACCAGGATTCTTGTGCAGGGCCGTAGCAAGGATGGCGTCGATGTCGCCACGCAGTTGCTTGCGCAACGGTCCGGGACAAAATTCTGAAGCGAGCGGCACGCGTCCCTCCACGGCCGCACGGACCCGATCGGAGCGGGAGCCCGATCCCGCAAACGGGTGCCGCCCCGTCAGCAGCACATAGAGGAGCATTCCAATCTGATAGACATCCGTTGCCGTTGAGGAAGTCTCACCTAGAAGTTGCTCCGGGGCTGCGTATTCCGGCGTGAGCGCAACTTCTTCGAAGCGAGTCAGCGCAGGATCGTCATCATCGGAGCCGGCTCGCAGCAGTTTCGCGATGCCGAAGTCCAACAGCTTGACGCTCCCTTCGTGTGTGACCAACACGTTGGAGGGTTTGATGTCGCGATGGATGACCAGATTGGTGTGTGCATGGACGACTGCGCTGATGACATCGAGAACGAGTCGTACCCGGGCCTGAACGTCGAGGCTGTGCGACTCGCAGTAGCGATCGATAGGCTCGCCATCCACGTATTCCAGGGCGAGATACTGCCGGTCCTCGAGAGTGCCTGCGTCCAGCAATCGTGCAATGTTCGGGTGGACCAGCCGTGCGAGCAGGCGCCCCTCGTGGCGAAAGCGCTCCGCCAGGCGCGGTTGGGCAATGGAGCGCTCGAGAAATTTGAGCGCGCAGCGGCCTTCGAACCGGCCGTCGCTGCGGGAAGCGAGCCAGACCTCGCCCATGCCGCCCCGCCCCAGGAGGCGTTCGATGACGTATGCACCGGCCTGCTTGCCCGCCAGGGAGGTGGAAAACAGTGAGCTGAAACCGGGACTTTCGGATGGCGAGCTGGCGAGAAAACCACTGTGTTCCAGGCGCTCGTGCTGTGCGAACAGCTCGCGCAGCCGGTGTGCCAGAACGGGCTCCGTGCGCTCCAGGACGGTCAGCCAGGCCTGTCGTTCTGCGGTGGACAGGTCGAGACCCTTATCGAGGGCGTCGCTGATCCGTTGCCAGGGCGGCGGGTCGGGAGGCGGCGAATTCATGAGTTGTTGCGTGGCGAGCTCTTCAGGCCTGAACATTCTAACAAAACACGGGACCGGAACACCGCCGTGCAACGGGGTGACAGTGCCGGGAAGCGGCCATTGAGCACCCGCACCGGGACCCTGGGTGGGGGGCGCACCGCTCCCCGCCAGCTCGGCTTCCTCGAGCGCCGACGACACTCTCATAACATTTTTATGACACATGACGGAGCCGCCCGAGGTGCGGTATCTAAGAAGTAGTTGCTCAGGTTTGGGCGGATTGATGCTGAAGCAGACGAAGCCGATTTCGGATGAGCGGGCGCAATGGCTGGCCGCCCACATCGTTCCGCATGAGGCGGCGTTGCGCGCCTGGCTCAAGGGGAAAACCTCGCTGGGCTGCGATGTTGACGACATCGTGCAGGAGACTTATGCAATTCTGGCGACCAAGCGGACGGTCGACGCCATCAATAACCCCAAGACCTACGCCTTTCAGGTCGCCTATTCAGTCATTCTTCAACAACTGCGCCACTCGCGCGTAGTACCGATCGCCGCCGTGGCGGACATCGCGGCCCTGGAAACTCCTGTCGACGAGCCGTCGCTCGAAGATGCGGCGATTGCACGCGATGAGTTGCGGCAGGTCGAAATCGCCATTGATGCTCTGCCGAGGCAGACCCGTACCGCCTTCATCCTGCGCCGGGTTGAAGGGTTGTCGCAGCAGGCGATCGCCCGGCGCATGGGGCTGTCGGAACACACCATCGAGAAGCACATCTCTCGCGGCATAAAATTGCTGCTGGCGCAATTCGGACGTGGGGGAAACAGCGCCGTGCAGGCATCTAAGGAGAAAGAAAGGCCGGATGAGATTGAAGACTCCAAAGCACAGCGCAAGATTCCTCGATGAGGTCGCTGCCGACTGGGTCGCCCGCCTGGATGCCGGCGCACTGACGCCAGCGCAGGAACGGGAGCTGCAAGAGTGGCTCGACAGCGATCCGCGCTGCCTGGGGGCCTTTGCCCGGGCCCGGGCGATCTTTATCAGCCCAGGGATTGCGGCAGCCATACCCATTAAGCGGCGCGCGCCCGTTGTAAACGTCGTGTCCTCACCGCTGGCCAGGCGCAGCTTTCTCGCTGCCGCCGCTCTCGGACTTGCCGGCTCGGCATTCCTGCTGGGACGTCGCGAGCAAAGCGAGAAGCGTCTCTATGTGTCCGAGCTCGGTGAGGTTCGGCAGATCCCACTGGAAGATGGCTCGCGGATCACGTTGAACACCGACAGCGCAGTGCAGGTCGAATACCGCAAAGAGTCCCGGATGGTCGCGCTTCAACGCGGCGAGGCCTACTTTGAGGTCGCCAAAAACAGTGAGCGTCCCTTCATCGTCGTAGGCTCGAGCGCACAGGCCAGAGCAGTGGGCACGGCCTATAGTGTTCGGCTAGGGGATGAGGACGGACAGATGCAGATACGCGTGGCTTCCGGGCGCGTCGCAGTGGAGCCCCCTCGGCCTGAATTGGCGGCTCCTCTGGACGCCATCAGAAACCTGCTCGGGTCCAAGTCCACCCACGGCGCTTATCTGAATGCCAATCAGGAAGCGGAAGTACGCGTCGGTAAAGACGGGTTGGACAAGGGAGAGATCCAGGTCTCCATTCGTGACTTGCAGCCCGGTATCTTTGAGCGCAGCTTGATGTGGCGCGAGGGTCTGCTGTCCTTCGAGGGAGTCACCCTGGCGGAGGCGATCGCCGAATTCTCCCGCTATTCACGGCAAAAAGTACTCATCCGCGGTGCCCTGGCCCATGAGCGTGTTTCCGGGCTGTTCGCTGCCGCCGATCCGGCGGCGTTCTCACGGGCCATAGCTGCGAGTCTGAAAATCAAAATCCGTACCGAGCAGGACGCGCTGGTTCTCTACCGCCCCTGAAGGTGGATGTGAAAGTTTTTTGACGCATGGCGGACAGTCTCCCGCGGAATGCTCTAACCAGAGTATTTCGTGATTTCCCGGAGAGCTCATGTCCATGTTGGTACCCCTGCGTCGCGCCGTGTCCGCAAGCGTCGCCCTGATTCTCGCGAGCGCGGCTACGTCCGTCCTGGCGCAAACCCAGACTTTCAACCTGCAGTCCCAGCCCGCTGTGAACGCGATTCCGATGTTCGCGCGACAGGCGGGGATCCAGATTGTCGCGCCTGCGGGCAAGCTCGATGGCATCAATACCCAGGCCATTCATGGCGACATGGATCGTCGCCAGGCACTCGCCAGGCTGTTGGAAGGCACACCCCTGGTTGTATCCTCAGATGACGGCAAGGTTGTCATTCTGCAATTGGCGGAAACGCCGCAGCCGGCTGCTGCAGCCCCCATCAAAAGCAAGCCCCAGGCCGCCAACACCGCGGTCGAAGAGCGCCCGTTGGAGGAAGTGGTCGTCAGCGGTTATGCCGAGAGCCTCGAGCAGGCCCGCGCAATCAAACGTAACGCGGTGGGCAACGTGGAAGCGATCGTGGCGGAAGATATCGCCGCCTTCCCGGATTTGAATCTCGCGGAATCGCTGCAGCGCGTACCGGGCGTCACCATCAACCGCGACTCCGGCGAAGGACGCCAGATCACACTGCGCGGCCTGGGTCCGGACTTCACCCGCACCCAGCTCAACGGCATGGAAGTCCTGGGCAACACCGCATCGGGCATGGACAACCGCGGTGGCGTCAGTCGCACTCGCAGCTTCGATTACAGTCTGTTTGCTTCCGAGCTGTTTGATCGCGTGGTCATTCAGAAATCCTATGCCGCCGACCAGGATGAGGGGGGTATCGGCGGTACCGTGCAATTGAGCACTGCGAAGCCGTTCGACTACGACGGTTTCAAGGTGGTGCTCAGCGGCAAAGGCCAGAGCAACAGCAACACGAAAACCGTCACGCCGCGGCTCGTGGGCCTGATCTGCGATCGCTGGGGTGAGTTCGGCGCGCTCGCCTCGATCGCCTACAGCACCAACGACTCGAACGAGTTCGGCTATCGCAATTGGGGTTGGAGCCAGATCAAGGTCAATCCGGCCAACATCGGGCCGGGCGTCAGTGCCGCCGACGCGGCGCTCCTCGAGTCCGGTAAAATCTACGCTCCGCAGGCTGATACCTATTCGACCTGGTACGACCACCGTACGCGCCTGGGCAGTACGGTTGCTCTGCAGTACGAGCCCACCGACACCTTGAAATTCGGGTTCGACGGCCTCTACAGCCGCTTGACCAACGATCGCCGCGACTATGCGCTCGCCGCCGCAGGCACCAACGCGCTGACCGGTAACGTCGCCGGCACTCAGATACTCCAGTCCGATGTCATTCAGGGCAATACGCTGGTTGCGGCGAATTACACCGGCGTCGACATGCGCAGTGAATTCAATACAGAGACCGATTCCACCCGGTTCTATCAAACCGTGCTGCACGGTTCGGACCAGGTGACTGACGAGTTGCTGGTGAAAGGGCTGGTGGGCTATTCGCGCTCGGACTATGAGCTGCCGTTTTTCGACAAGGTGTTCCTGGAGAGCCAGCACCAGGCTTTCGGTTTTGACGATCGGCCCACGGTCCCGGTCAACAGCTATGGATTCAATCCGGCCGACCCCGCGCAGTGGAATCTCATGCGCCTGGATACCCAGGCGAACAGCATCGTCAACGCCTATACCAACGCGAAGCTCGATCTGGAATACGCGCTGAACAGCTGGTCCACCATCGAAGCCGGCACGGAATTCAAGCGCTTCATGGACCGCGGCGCGCAATACAACAATAAGGTGTTCTACAACACGCCGGCCGATCGTCCGATTCCGGCCGGGGACAAGATCGGCGTCCCGTACGACACACTCGGGCAGTACACTGTCGGCGACGTGAATCGGACGTATGCCTACATCGGACAGACACGCAACATCATGTCGGCGGCGTTTCTGTCGCCCGGCTCGAACTACGGCATCACCGAGCGGACCATCGCCGGTTATCTACAATATGACCTCAACACGATGCTGTGGGGATATCAGCTGAAGGCGAATGCCGGCGTACGGTACTACTCCACCGACCTGGACAGTGACGGCTCGGTCAACTCCGGCGGCAGCCTGCAGCCGGTGCAGGTCGCGAACACGTATCACGGGGCGCTGCCGGCCGCGAACCTCGCTTTTTACATTCAACCGGACCTGGTGGCACGTTTGAGCGCCAACCGCGACATCAGCCGGCCGGCCTTGTCCGATCTGGCGGCCGCCGGCACGATTTCGACGGCTCCCTTCGGTGGCAGTCTCAGTATCGGCAATCCAAACCTGAAGCCGTTCACCGCTGACGCGGTGGAAGGCTCGCTGGAGTATTACGCCGGGAAGGTTGCGTTTGTATCCGTAGGCGCCTTCTACAAGAAATTGAACTCCTTCATCAGCTCCAAGACCACGGTCGAGCCGTATTCGGCCACCGGCTACCCGGTGTCTTTCCTGCTGCCCGGCCAGACGGGCTCCATTTTGTACAACGTCACCCAGCCCGTGAACGTCAGTGGAGCCAACATCAAGGGCATCGAAGCGGCCGCGCAGCGCGACTTTGACTTCCTGCCGTGGCCCTTCAATCACTTCGGAATCGATGCCAATGGCACCTACGCCGATGGCAGCTCGGCCGCCATCATCAACGGCGCTTCTGTCAACCTGCCGCTGGTCAATTTGTCGAAATACTCCGCCAACGCCACTCTGTACTATGAGACCGAGCGCTGGGGCGCGCGCATCTCCGAGGCGTATCGCGGGAAGTATCTGGATAGCGCCGGGGGCAACGGCAACATTGGTGAAGGCTACGAGGCGACCAACAACGTCGACTTCACGGCTCACTACAACATTACGCCGCACTTCAAGGCAACCCTGGAAGGGCTCAACATCACGAATCAGCACATCGTGCAATACACCGATATCTACGCCCATCGCATCGAGGTCAACACCTCCAGTGGCCGTACCATCCTGTGGGGTGTGACTTACGAGTATTGAGCGACAATTTCGTAGGGACGCATCATCTCATTGTCCTCGTGCTCCAGCATGTGGCAGTGCCAGACATAGCGTCCCGCGAATCCTGCAAACTCGACGATGATGCGGGTGACGGCGAGCGGATCGACGCGGACGGTATCTTTCCAACCCAGCTCGCCGGGTGACGAGGCTTCCGGTGGGCCGGTGAACACGATCCTGCGGGTCAGTTGATAGACCGCCAGGTCGAAGGGCCGCCGGTCGAGCACCTGGAAACGAACCAGGTGCAGGTGAATGGGATGCGAGTCGTCGGTGAGGTTGATGAAGGACCAGATTTCCGTGGAGCCGAGCAGCGGACGTTCCGTCACCGGCATGTCCCAGTGAGCCCCGTTGAGTAACATGATGCTCGAGCGACCCAGGCGGTCCTGGGAGTCGTTGATCGTCAGCTCGCGGATATTCACCGCGGAGCTTTCCGGCGTGCGCGGCACAGGTCGAAGAGTCGCGGGCAACGCGGAATCGTCGCGGCTTTCATTTACGGCGACCCGCAATTGCATGAAAACCGCGGCATCCGTGCGCATGAAGAGCACCTTGCCGCGATGTTGGGTGAAGTCCATGACCAGGTCGGCGCGCTCTCCCGGACCGAGTATGAGTGTGCTCAATGCGGCGGGAGCGGCAAGAAAGCCCTGCTCACTGCCGATCTGGTGGAACTCGAGGGCGTCCGCTGCGATCGTGGCATCCGCGGCAAACGACAGCCGGTAGTAGCTGCCGTTGGCGGCATTCAACAGTCTGAAACGATATTTGCGAGGCTCGACATCGAGATACGGAAAGAGGGTGCCGTTCACCAGGATGGCGCTTCCGTAATATTCGGACACCCAGGGCGACGCCGGGTTTCCCGAGACGGGATAGTAGATTTGTCCATCCTGGCGGAACGATCGATCAAACAACACGAGCGGGATTTCGTAGGGACCGCGCGGTAGATGCAGCGAATCCTCCAATTCGTCCCGGATGAGATACAGACCGACCAAACCCGCGGCGGCATTCAGCCGGGTAATTCCCATCGCGTGGTCGTGGTAGAAGAGGGTGGTCGCTTCCTGCTGATTCGGGTAGTGGCAGAGCGCTGACTTTCCGGGAACAAACCAATCTTCGGGATAGCCGTCGCTGCCGGGTGGGGTTCTGCCGCCATGCAGGTGCACCACGGTGCGCACCTCGGGTTTATCCTCTTCAGCCCCGTGGATGCTGTGATCGATGGGCAGCAAATGCTTTGGCGGCAGCTCATTGGCCCATTCGACCAGAATGGGTTGCCCGCGCCGGACTTCGAGCGTGGGACCCGGGCACGTCCCTCCATATCCCCAGAGCGTTGTCGCCGGCATATCGCGATGCAGCTGTGCTTGAAACTTCCGCATGGCGACGCGGTAGTAGGGTATCTGCAGGCTCGGCCGGGTCGGGCTGGGCCGTAGGCCGGACTTTCGGGCGATCGTGGGGATCGGCAAGCGGTTTACGTATCTTGCCAGGGCGTTCGTATCCAGAAGCGGGACGCCGGACTGCGGGCTCGCATGCATGTCATGATTGCCATATACGCGGCGGTGCGCAGCCGCGGCTGTGGTCAGCAGGCTCATGTGGCCGAGCAACTTGCGTCGCGTAATGTTCATTGGAGTCCTATGTACACCTGTATGAAGCGGTCCGTCGCGGCAATCATGATCGGTGCGACGGTTGCGCCGGCGGCTTTCAGTCAGCAAGTCACCTTTGCACCCTACATACAGCTGGGCGACAGCGGTGCCTTCGGTGCCACGGACCAGATTGTCATCGCGTGGCAAACGGATGAAGCCTCGCCCAAGGCGTCTGCTTACAAGGTTGAGCTGTTACAGGCGAAAAGCGGCCGGCATGTTGTTGACGCCGTGCCGGCAGCCCGCGTCGTCGACAATTATCTGGCCGCCGACCCGTCGCTACCCACGGTAGCCGGGGCCTATGGCGCCCATTCGAACTACACGGCTGTGCTGCGAGAGCTCAAATACGATACAGAATACCGGTATCGAGTCACGGGACCGGGCCTGCCGGCGACCGGATTCACGGCCACCTTCCACACCCGCACGCGCGGTCCGGTATTTTCCTTTGCCGTGACCGGCGACGAAGGCTTTTTTCCCGGCGCGCCGAATTCCAATCCCGCCCGCGTCGTGAATTACGAAGCCCGCATCGCGCATCTGATCCACAACGTAGCAAACCTGGACGTGCCGGGAGTACCGCGGCGGCCCGCGGCTGACTTCGTTCTGAATACGGGCGACAACGTCTACTTCGTGGGTAGCGACGGTAACTACCGCGACTTTTTCTTCCCGGTCTACAACAGCGATGTGGATTCCAATGAAAGGGGGGCTCCGTTCCTGCGCAGCCGGCTGTACTTTGTCGCTCCCGGCAATCATGACCTGGGACGCACCGGTGTCGACGCAAACCTGCTCGCCGACAATGCTGCGCCTGCCTTCAGTGGCAACCTGAATGGCGGTGATGCGCTCGCGTATTTCAACGATCTGTATTTCCCGCAGAACGGACCGGTGGGATTTGACATCCAGAACGCCTGGAACGTCGATAAATCCAAGCCCACCGGTTTCATGCTCACTTACCAGGGAAAGACCTACAGCTCACCCGCGGCCGTCACTGCATTCCGCGAGTCGAGCCGAGTTGACACCGGCAAGGGTCCGAGCGCGCAGATTGATCACCAGAGCAACTTTTCGTTCGACTACGGTGGCGCGCACATTCTCATCCTCGACGCCAATCCGCACCTGTTCAACGACAACCTGCCCAACAGCACGGCGTTCAACGCGCCACCGCCGACTTTTGTCCCATACCCGACCGCGCTCGGGCAATGGGTCATCAATGACCTCGACTCCAGCGCCCAACTGTGGAAGATCGTCGTTTACCATCAAGCCGCCTTCACCTCCGGTGATGCAACGATTGCCAACGGCCAGATGCGAGCAGTCGCCCAATTGCTCGAAGATCATGGCGTGAATGTCGTTTTCGCCGGACACGAGCACAACTATCAGCGCTCATTGCCCATACGCTCAACCGAGCGGACAGCGGGTCCTGTCACGACGGCCGGATCGCCGGCTGTCGAAGTTGATACTCAATTTGATGGTACTCAGCGCACCGTGCCCGACGGCGTTCTCTACCTGGTGGAGGGTGCAGGTGGCAATCGCGACTTCGACGGTGCGGTCGCCGCGCCGCGTGGCAGCGGGCCAGGTCTGGATCAGGACGACTCTGCCACCGGCACGTTTGTCCCAGCTCCCGGTCTGACCGTCCCGCAGGGCCCGGCATCCTGGCTCGATACCCACCTCACCAACCCGGAAATGATCAACTTCTTCCCCAATGCGGGCGCGGGCCCGAAAATCACCGCCCGATTCAAATCGAAGGTGTTTTCATTCGGGGATGTGGTCGTGGATCGGAACGAGCTCACGTGTTACCAGATCAGCGAGCCATTGCAGTCAACATCGTCAGCAACACCCGCAAATCCCGCTCCGTTTGGAACTGATATCCACGGCGCGCCGTTGCATGACCCCATTGCGGACACCCAGTTGGATCCTGCCAATGGGCGGGTCGTCTCCGAGCCGGCGACGGGCGCCCCGGCTTTGCTGGATGCATGGACCGTCACCAAGCCGGACCTGGGCCGCTCGTTGCGAGCCAAACTGGCGGTCCCAAACGAGATCCGCGGCGGACAGACACTCACATACGAGCTGTTCATCAGCAACAATTCGCAGTACGCCCTGAGCGGTACCCAGGTGCGCTTTCAGTTGCCACGGGGGCTGGCACCAGCGGCCGAAGGCCGCGGCAATTCGACAGTGCAGGGCGATGAGATCGTCTTCACCTTGGGACATCTTGCGGTGGGCGCGGAGCAAACGGTGGAGATTCCGGCGCTCGTGCCCGTCGATGTCCGCAAGCAAACGTTGCGGGCCCGCGCCCGAGTCTTCTCTTCAACAGCACAGCCGGTTGACTCGAACCGGGTCTTCACCAAAGTCCGCTGATGGGCGCGGCGAGAAGCAGCCCCTGGTTTGTCCGCCCCGTGCCGAAGCTTTCGCCCACCTCGAGGTTGATCTGCCTGCCGTATGCGGGCGGGAGCGCCGCGACCTATGTGTCCTGGGCCCGGAGCCTGCCTGCCGAGGTCGAGTTGATCGCCCTGCAGCCGCCGGGGCGGGGAGCCCGCATGGCCGAGACACCCCACGCAGAAATGGAGCCGCTGATAGCGGAGTTGCTGGGCGTGTTCCCGCAGGTAACCGACAGGCCGTACGTGCTTTTCGGGCACAGTCTCGGCAGCCGTGTTGGCTTTGAGCTGGCGCTGCAGTGTCAGCGCCGCGGTCTGCCGTTGCCCGCCTGTTTTATCGCCTCAGGCAGCCGAGCGCCGCAGCTGCGTAAACGGGAGCTTCCCGTACACAACCTTCCGCAGGCCGAGTTTGTCGCCCAGTTGCGCGAATTGGCCGGCACGCCTGAGGAGATACTGACAAACGGGGAGTTGATTCAACTGTTGTTGCCCTTGTTGCGGGCGGATTTCAGGATCGCCGACCTGTACTGCGCGGCACCGACCCGGCTCAACTGTCCTCTGGTTGTGTTGGCAGGAACGGAAGATGAGACGGTGAATTCACAGGAAGTGGAAGCCTGGAGACAGGTCGCGGGCAGCGACTGCACGATCCATTGGATTGCCGGCGGGCATTTCTTTGTGGAGCACCATCGTGCCTGGGTGCTCGAAAGGGTGAATGCGGTCATCGCGCAGGTCACGACGTCCTCAACCCGGGTAGTGCCTAGTTGATCTTCGGGTTGCCGTCGGCCGTCAATGCACTGCTGTCTCCCGACGCGACGAACGTGGTCTGCCCAAGGACTGCGAACGCCTTGAATATCGGCTCATCACAAGCGGCGTCGGTGGACGGATGTGTCGAATCCATGGGGCGCGGTGGGGCGAAGTTGCTCAAGCCGCTGATTCCCGCCACCTTCAAACTCGCATCCACCGCAGGCTCGAGGTCGGGAGCGTAGAAAGTCCGGTTTTCCGTCGGATGCCGATAGACCTGCATCTTCACCCGGAACGCACTTTCGATCGCGGCCACGGAGCCGATGGCCTCGATGACCAGGCGATTCGGGGTGGACGCCTTTACCGTCAGGCCGCGGGACTCGGCGAAACTGATGACCGCGCGATAGTCTGCTTCCGTCGGCCCGAATTGCTCGGTGAACTGCGCCACCGTGAGGAAGCGACGATAGTCTGGACTCTGTGGGTCGTACAGTCGCTGCAGCAGGCTGTCCAGTTGGGTTTCGTTACGCAGGGAGAGTGTCATCGCGATGCTCAACCGCTGTGCGCTGGGCATGCGCCCCATCATTGCGGCGTTGGCGGGAGCCGCCACGTGTGTCTGCAGAGCGTGTCGTTCCTGGGACTGTGCGCACAACGCGCACAGTTGGAGTACTACCGCGCATGCCAATTGCTTCCTGAGCATGATGTTCATCCCTCGAAACCAACGGTGTGCTTTCGAGGTTAACTCAGAAATTTCGCGCGCGCAGATAGTGTTGGTATGGGACGACAGGCGCATTGAGCCCGCTCGTTACGCGAAAAAGCGCACCCGTACTCGCCCGAAGCGGGTGCCCGGCTTGCCGCAAGAGAAGAATTGAGCCCGCGATCCCCCGCATGCGATAAACTGTATGCATATCCCTCAAATTGGAGAATGCTGGGCATGAAGAGACGTGGGCATGAATAACCAGGAAGCTTTTGACATTGCAGTATTGCACCTGCTGAACCAGGCGCACGGCTGCGTGTCGTCGAGTGGGCGAGGGCAGTACCGCGGAACGCGGGGCGGAAAGAATGCCATCGGCGCCTTGATACCCGACCACCTGTATTCGGATTCGATGGAAGGCAAGACGGTTCACCAGTTGATCGCGGCCGCAGGTCCGGCCTACGACAAGCTGCGCGAGCACTTGAATGGTGTGTCGCCCAGGCTGCTGAGCGAGCTGCAGGATTTGCACGACCGCGTCGGGAGATGCTTGCCGAGCTTGTTCCGGGACATCGTACTGGACGGCTGTCCGCGCGTCGCCCAGTTGTTCAGCCTGAATTTGCGCATGATTCGCTCGTGGGTCGCCTACCGGAAGATCCCGGGACCGCAAATGACTCCACGCAAGCCACTGGCACCGGCCCCGCAGGCTGTTGTGGTGCTGTCGTCGCCCTTCAGTGGTGCGGATAAACGGGAGCACTCGGTGGGAAGTCTGGAGATTGCCGCAACGGCTTGAACGGTGAGCAGTTGTCGGGAGGGTCCGGTATGCCAGAGAAGTCCGAATACCAGGCAATGCTCGATGTTGCTCTGGAGGAAGCCCGGCTGGGGCTGGCCGAGGGCGGGATTCCCATCGGGGCGGCTCTGTTTGACGGACACGGCACGCTCCTGGGCCGGGGGCACAATCGGCGTGTCCAGGAGAATGACCCTTCCATCCATGGCGAAACCGATGCTTTCCGCAAGGCGGGTCGGCAGCGCAGATACCAGGACAAGGTCATGGTGACCACGTTGGCTCCCTGCTGGTACTGCTGCGGACTCATCGTGCAGTTTCGGATTGGCAAGGTCGTCGTCGGCGAGTCACGGACGTTTCGTGGCGGAATTGACTGGCTGCGCGAGCGAGGAGTGGATGTCGTTGATCTGGACTCCTCCGAGTGCGCAGGCCTGCTCTCCACGTTCATTCACGAGCATCCTGACCTTTGGAATGAGGACATAGGAGAGGCTTGAGCCGGCTCCGACGTCGGATTGCTGCATATACACTGTGACGCCGTCCGGCAACTTCAGTCTGACGGACTTTCCCGCGAGCGGTGGCGGGGGCACTATCGTAAGCCGATGAGCAAAAATCCTTCGGGCCACATCCGTCTGACTTCACATTCCCCGGGTGGTAAACCCCAGCGGTTTCCCATTGACTGGGGCGCGCCGGCGGCGCGCAGTCGAGGCCCGGTCATCGGCTCGACAACAGCACGAACCAACCGGAATGTGATCGGTGCCCATGGCGGCGCTTATTCGGTCTATCGTGCGCTGGCCGTGTCCTCGGGCACGCTGAACCCACTCGCGCGCCCCGACTTGAAGGACACTGGCCCGATTATCGAAATCGGTCCGCACGCGCAATGGAGCGGAGTCGACAAGATCGTATCGCTCGATCCCTGGGGGCACCGCGTCACCGAGGACTTCGCGACGGAGATCGATGAGGGCCTGGATATACGGCCGACGATTGCCATCACCAAGGCGCGGCTGACCCTTCCGGAGGTTCGCGAAGCGGTTGAGCTCGGGCGACTGATTGAGGACGGTGCCATCGTACGGGCCGGCGGCGAAGTCAGTGTATTCAAAGCCGCAATTGATCCTGTCTGGTATCTGCCCGGCGTGGCGAAGCGCTTTGGTGTGGCGGAAAACGAGTTGCGGCGCACCTTATTCGAGCAGACCGGGGGCATGTATCCCGAGCTCGTCACACGGCCGGACCTACACGTGTTTCTCCCGCCGGTTGGGGGAACCACACTCTATATATTTGGCGACCCCGCGGCGATTCACGATCCAGCGCGGCGTCTGACCTGCCGCATACACGACGAGTGCAACGGCTCAGATGTGTTTGGCTCCGATATCTGTACCTGCCGCCCCTATCTAACGCATGGGGTTGAGGAATGCATACGGGAGGCGCAGACCGGCGGCGCCGGGTTGATCGTCTATAACCGCAAGGAGGGCCGGGCGCTGGGCGAGGTCACCAAGTTCCTGGTGTACAACGCGCGTAAGCGCCAGGTAGGGGGCGACCAACCCGCTACCTATTTCGCCCGAACCGAATGTGTTGCCGGCGTGCAGGATGCCCGTTTCCAACAGCTCATGCCCGATGCGCTGCACTGGATAGGTGTCGCGCGGATTGATCGTCTGGTGTCGATGTCGAATCTCAAATACGACGCACTCGTCGCTGCGGGCATTGAGATCGGCGAGCGCGTGGCGCTTCCGGCCGAGCTCGTACCGCAGGACGCCTTTGTTGAAATTGAGGCCAAGAAGGCGGCCGGGTACTTCTCTCCCGAGACTCAGATTCCGTGATGACGGAGGGCGCGCGGAGCCTTCTCTGTGCGGCGGCGGTGCGCAGGAGCGCGGAGCGTATCCTGACGTTAGCGCTCGACGGTTCGTTGGACGATTGGAGGGTTGATCTCGATCGGATGCCTGGCGTTGCCAGTTTTGTTGCGCAGGTGGTGCGTGACCGCTATCCGCTCCTCAATCCTCCATTTCATGCCCGATGGCGGCACTTCGTATTTGCGGGCCGCGATCTTTGGAGTGAGGTCCATGGCGCGAACGATGCGGCCGAGGCGGCGCGTGCCGCGTTTGATCTCGCGATCACGTCGGTGCTGCTCGATGCTGGTGCAGGAGCAGATTGGCGCTATCGGGATAACGCGACCGGATTGACGGCTGCGCGTTCGGAAGGTCTTGCCTTGGCCAGTTTGCGCTGGTTCGAACACGGGGGGCTTTCCGACGATCCCGCCGACCCGCTACGAGTGGATGCTGCAGCGCTTCGGCAGCTCGACACGAGAACCATCAACGCCGCGTTCCAAGTCACGGAAACCAACCCTCTCCAGGGCTCGGAGGGCCGGGCGTCGTTGTTGAACCGTCTTGGTGCAGCCTTGCAGACGCGACCTGATCTGTTTGCCCTCGAAGACACGCCGCGACCCGGGGGGCTGTTTGATGCGTTGGTCAGGCGGGCATCGAAGCGTCCGCTGCCGGCCGGCGTGATCCTGGAGACGCTGCTCGATGGTTTGGGCTCGATTTGGGAGAATCGACCCAGCCTGGCGGGTGTGCCGCTGGGAGACTGCTGGATCCACCCGGCACTTACTGGCGACGCGCCGGCGGATCACTACGCGCCCCTGCATAAACTCTCTCAATGGCTGGCCTATTCGCTCATTGAGCCGCTCGAAAAGGCGGGCGTCGCGGTTTGCGATGTGGCAGGGTTGACCGGACTCGCCGAGTATCGCAACGGCGGGTTGTTCGTTGACATGGGCGTTCTGACTCCACGTGATGAGAAGGCCCGGTCCAGAACTTACGCAGTTTCGGATCCCTTCGTGGTTGGGTGGCGTGCCCTGACGGTCGCGCTGCTCGACCGTGTTGCACCGCTGGTCAGCGCGCAGCTCGGGCTCACGACCGACGCATTTCCGCTGGCCCGGGTGCTCGAAGGAGGGACCTGGGCGGCGGGTCGCCTCATTGCGCGCGACCGGCGTGCCGGGGGAGGGCCTCCATTCAACATCACGAGTGACGGGACGGTGTTTTGATGGACAACGTAATTACGGTCGATCATCCGCTCGTACAGCACAAACTCACTCTGATGCGCGACAAGTCCACCTCCACCAAGGGCTTCCGCCAGCTGATGCGTGAGATCTCAACCCTGCTGTGCTACGAAGTCACCCGCGACCTGTCCCTCAACCCGATCGATATCGAAACACCCATGATGGCGATGCAGGCGCGCGAGCTGTCGGGGAAGAAGCTCGTGTTTGCGCCGATCCTGCGAGCCGGTATGGGGCTGATCGAGGGCATGCTCGACCTGGTGCCGTCCGCGCGCGTGGCCCACATCGGGCTGTATCGCGATCCGCAGTCCCTGGTCGCTGTCGAGTACTACTTCAAGTCACCCACGGATCTGGCCGAGCGACTGGTGATCGCGGTGGATCCGATGCTCGCCACCGGCAACACCGCCGTCGCGGCCATCGATCGGCTCAAGGAACATGGCGCGAGCGATCTGCGGTTTGTGTGTCTGCTCGCGACCGACGTGGGTATCGCGAATCTCCACAGTCATCACCCTGAGGTTCGGATCTGGACCGCCGCGATCGACCCGCAGCTGAATGACCACGGGTACATTCTTCCTGGACTGGGTGACGCCGGCGATCGTCTCTACGGCACCCGATAGGACCTCAACGGTAGAAGATGTGATTGCCGATCGTCGCGATCGCGGTCCGTGTCCGTGCCCACCCCGGACGGACTTTGGTCGAGTGATAGAACAACGCACCTGGGGCGATTGGATCGTGCACGTCATCGTAGACCGCGGTCGCTACGGTCATTGCCCGTTTCCAGGCGGGTCCGTCCTGCGGGGATAGTCCGCCCAGCTCCGTCCACGAGAAGTCTGCAACAGTGCGTTTGCGACTGGGGTCCCAACGCATTTCATGAACGACCGCACAGACGGTGTGTGGGAAGTGTTGGGCCTGGGTTCGATTCAAAGTTACTTCGGCAACGGCGTACTGGCCCTCGAGCGGCTCGCCGCGCGCCTCAAAGTAGATATTCTCCGCCAGACATTGCAGATCGTTTTCGCGCCGGTTCGCGCGCGCGACTTCCCGCTTGAGAGCGTTTGTGTCGACAGGCGTTATCCGGGGTCCACCCACATAGGCGAAGATGATGATTCCGGCTATGCACAGTACCGGCACTCCGAGCATGACCAGGAACGGCAGGCTGTCCTGTGCATGGAGCAGCCGGTAGGTGGCCAATCTGCGTTGCCAGATTGTTTTCCGGATCCGAGCTTCACGTAACAGGGCCTGCAGCATGGTGATATGTACTATCGCCCTAACTTTCCCCCGTTTCTGTGCATAGCATCAAGCATTATTGTCCAGCTGTATGCCTGTCTACGGCTGTTGCCATGGCCAGTGCCGCGTGAAACGATACGCCGCGGTGCGGTGGCTCAAAAACGAGGACAGCGTGCGGAAACTGGCAGCGGCGACACTGGGGTTCGTGGCATTCATGACGCTTTCGGGCGGCCACGCCAAGTCGATGGATCATGGCCGGGCGGATGCGCAGGCGCTCGAACTGGCAAAACAGGCCATCGCGCTGCGCTCGGTGCGGGGCCCCGGCAATCAGGCGCCGCAGGTGGCCGCACTCTTCAAATCCGCATTGGTCGCTGGTGGCTTTGCCGATGCGGACGTGACGATCACTCCGGTCGATGACACCGCCTATCTCATTGCGCGTTGGCAGGGCCGCGATCCCAAGCTCAAACCGCTCGTCATCTCCGGACACATGGATGTGGTGGAAGCCAAGCCATCGGACTGGGAGCGGGATCCCTTTACCCCGGTAGTTGAGAACGGACTTCTGTACGGCCGTGGCGCCAGCGACATGAAGTTGGACGACGCGTTGGCCGTAGCGACACTCATCGAGCTCAAGCGCCAGGGATACAAGCCACGTCGTGACATCGTCCTCGAGCTTTCGGGTGACGAAGAGACGACGATGAAAACGACCGCGATGATTGCCAAGGAGCTGTCGAACGCGGAGATGGTCCTGAACGTCGACGGCACCGGTGGCCAGTTGGACGCGCAAGGCAAGCCGCAATACTTCGCCTGGTCCGGCGCCGAAAAAACCTATGCCGATTTCGAGCTGACGGTCACCTCTGCGGGCGGTCACAGCTCGCGTCCGTATGACCCGAACGCCATCACGCAGATGTCGGCTGCGTTGGTACGGATCGGCGAATACAAGTTCAAACCGGAGCTCAGCGACCTGACCCGTGCCTATTTCAAGGCGGCGGCGAGTTACGAGACACCGCAGGTCGCCGCGGCGATGCGTGCGTTTGCGGCCGATCCAACGGATTCGAAAGCGATTGCGGCGTTGACTGCGAATCCTGCGACGGTGGGCAAGATCGGCACCACCTGTGTCGCTACGATGATCAAAGGAGGGCACGCGCTCAATGCACTCCCACAACGGGTGAGTGCCGATATCAATTGCCGCATATTTCCGGGCCATCCCCGCGCTGAGATCATGGCCGAGCTGCAACGGGCAGCGGCGGATCCCGCAGTTCAGTTCAAGGACATCTCGGAAGGCAGTGTTGCAACCGAGGCTTCTCCCCTGCGCCCCGATCTGGTGGCCGCCATCACCAAGGCAATCCACATCGGTTATCCGGGCGTGCCCGTGTTTCCCACGATGTCAGCGGGCGCGAGCGACAGCATGTGGTTTCGCAATGAGCACATACCCAGCTATGGCATCAGCCCCATTTTCATGAAGGACAGCGACAAGTTCAGTCACGGGTTGAACGAGCGCGTGCCGGTGGATGATATTTCCCCGTCGATTGCTTATATGCTGTCGCTGCTGACGGATCTGTCGAAGTAGTCGTCAAGCACCCGCGAGCTGCCGCGCACGGAGCAGCTTCGGGTGATCCGCATCGACGGTGTGGGAAAGGTTGTCAACCGCGGCGCGAAATGCCTTGGCCGTTCCGCCTTTGCTGCACTCGCTTCGAAGAGTGCAACCGCGGCGCTCACCAGGACGGCTGCGAGCGCCGTGGCGCCGATCGCGATGTTAGCAGAGCCGGTATACGCGCTCGAAGCGGGTGCGCTCCACGATACCGTGATCCCCGGGGGCGTACTGGATCAGCCAGTCACCAGCGTCCCCGCGTAAGGAGTCACCGCTCGCCATCCGCGCCACGGTGAAGGTCTGGTTCATGCGTTTGGCAAGCACGGACACAGGCCGGTTGCGGTAGCCACCGGCTTCACCACGTACGGTAGGTGGCACCGGGTCGTATTTCGCGTCGAATCGATCGCGCGAGACACACCAGCGATCGCCGGTTGAGCCCGTGATCAGCGCGTCTCCCGGCGCGTAGTGATTGAC
>JAXDQF010000223.1:0-25271 GCA_034668025.1 Gammaproteobacteria bacterium
GCACCGGCCGTTTTTTTTCACCGCCCGTTCGCCCATTGGCACCGCAACGGTCCTTCGTGCACCATTCACGCCATGGGACGCATATTCGAAGTCAGAAAGCACACGATGTTCGCGCGGTGGAACCGGATGGCGAAGCAATTCGCCCGGATCGCCAAGGACATCACAATGACAGTCAAATCCGGTGGGCCCGACCCATCGTCGAATCCGACACTGCGGCGCGTGATTCAAAACGCACGGGCCGTCAACATGCCCAAGGACAAAGTCGAGGCCGCGATCAAACGCGCCTCAGGCCGTGACGCGGCCAACTATCACGAGGTCGTGTACGAAGGGTACGCACCTCACGGCGTAGCATTACTCGTCGAAACAGCGACTGACAATCCCACCCGGACCGTAGCCGGTGTGCGCAACATCATCACCAAAGGTGGCGGCAATCTGGCCACCAACGGCAGTGTCAGTTTCCTCTTCAAGAAGATGGGTGTTTTCCGCCTCAACCCCGAAGGCATCAATCAGGACGACCTCGAGTTGTATTTGATTGATCACGGGTTGGACGAGATGGGCGAGAGCACCGGCGAGAAGGGTGAGCCACAACTGGTTATCAGATGCGCGTTCGCCGACTTCGGCAACGTGCAGGTGGCATTGGAAGCGCGCGGCATCACGCCGTTGTCGGCCGAACACGAATACATCTGTACGGTTCCAACCGAGTTGCCGGAGGAGCAAGCAACGGAAGTTCTCACCGTGATCGACAAGCTGGAGCAGGACGACGACGTGCAAAAGGTTTTTCACACCCTGGCGTGAACGACCAACACGTGTTCCCGCACGATTG
Source organism: Gammaproteobacteria bacterium (assembly GCA_034668025.1). GTDB lineage: Bacteria > Pseudomonadota > Gammaproteobacteria > Steroidobacterales > Steroidobacteraceae > 13-2-20CM-66-19. Next base: position 824 of record JAXDQF010000223.1, read on the forward strand.
AGCGGGAGTGCGCCCCAATTAACGGCTGCGGTGACGCGGCAGAATCTTCGTTGCGTTGCAAGATGTCGGGCACTCACGACAACCTGACGCCTACAGGCAACGTTTGTTTGCGACGCGCTTTTCAAGCGGTATGCTTGGGCCGTGCACGAATACAGCCTTCAGCCCGCTCGTATAGCAGATGCCCGCCGCCTCGCGGTGATGTCGCAGGAATTCGTTGAAGCAGGGCTACGCCCAGCTTGGTCTGCGTCCCGCATAACCTGGCACATGCGCCACCCCGAAAGCATCGTCTTGACCGCTCGCTACGGCGGCGCAACCGTGGGTTTCGCCATCATGCGTTACGGCGATGACGTCGCTCACCTCAATTTGCTTGCGGTTGATCCTGCTCATCGGCGTCGGGGAATTGCACGCAAGATCATGACGTGGCTCGAGGAGACCGCTCTCACTGCGGGCACATTCATTATCGGACTCGAGTTGCGCGCGACGAATCAAGCTGCGTTCGCGTTCTACGGGGCACTCGGCTATCGCGAGTTAGGACGGGTGTCGGGTTACTATCAAGGCGTAGAGCACGCCATCCGAATGGCACGGGATGTACGTACAGGCCGCGATGCAGTGCCTGGACTAAAGCAGCCGGCGCCCTCCGGCCCCAGCGGCGGCAACTAGCCCTGTCTCAACATCGGCACCGCAGGCGCCCGGCACCTTCGTAGCCGGCAAAAGTCGCGCCTTTTGCCGGCGGCAAAGAACCCGGTCTCCGCCGCAACTTTTTGCGGCCAATAAACGAGTGCGCCAATAAACGAAGACTAGTCCGGCATCGGGGTCATCTGCCCCACCAGCACATCTTCGAATCCGAAGTTGCGCAGATCGCGGACCCGCTGTGGATACAGAATGCCGTCGAGATGATCCACTTCGTGTTGGACCACCCGCGCATGGAATCCGTCGACCGTGCGATCAATCGGCGCACCATGCTGGTCGAATCCCTGATAACGCAATTTCTGGTAGCGAGGCACGAGACCGCGCATCCCCGGCACCGACAGGCATCCCTCCCACCCCTCGTCCATTTCGCTTCCCAGTGGCGTGAGCTCGGGATTGACCAGCACCGTGTACGGCACTGGTGAAACATGCGGGTAGCGCGGATTCTCCTGCACTTCGAAAATCACGACGCGTTGACTGACTCCGATCTGCGGAGCCGCGATCCCCGCTCCATGCAGCGAACGCATGGTCTCGTCCATGTCTGCAATCAGAGCCTGCAGCTCCTCACCAAACTGAGCAACGGGCGCCGCCACTTGCCGCAGCACCGGGTGCCCCATCTTCAAAACGGGTCGAATGGCCATGCAAGGATCTTAAGGCAGGCACGCAGCGTGCGCGATTAGAACGTAATGGGCCTCGCCAGGAACTCCTCGGTTCCCAGGAGCATCTCGAATCCAATGCCCACACCGAAGCTGGCGCTGCGCCGTTGATAGATGAAATCGCGGGGCCAATCGACGCTGCCGCGAATTTCCATGATCAGCCAGCGACGCAGGATCCCCTGCCGATAGGCAGCCTTGAAGCCATAGTCGTGAAGCTGAACGGGCGCTTCGGTCTGACCGTCCGATCCAACTTCGAAAGCCACCGCCCGTCGCTCCGGCATGCCATGCAGGAGCAGGATGGACGTGTAGCCGCGCAATCCTTGGGACATTTGCGAGCGGGTGCCTGAGATCGTGTAGCGCGCGAGCCAGGTGCGATCGAAAATCCGCTCCAGGTCCACGCGAGTCGTCTCACCGGCCCCATCGCTGTTCTGCCAGAACAGCGTTTCACGGACGCTGAACAGGCCTGTCTCGGACGTTCCACGCTCGTAGATGTAACTGCCTTTGACATAGGGATCCATTGGGAACCCCAGCCGGATGCCTGTGCCCGCATCAAACCGGCTGCCCTGCTTGTCAGGCTGGCGATATCCGATACCGAGCAGCGTCTGATCTTCGGTTGGTGGCCCGTACGTGCGCGGGATAGCACCCGAAGGTTCATCCCGCTCCGTGATGAACTCGTTCGGATCGAAGCGACCGACGAACGCGTGCAGGCGGTCGTTGGCCTCCGGCAATGGGAAGTTCATGTTGAATCGCACCTGGGTGCGCAGTCCGTCGTATTGGCTGTACAGCATTGCCGGTGCAATGCTCCCGTAAACCCGTTGGTAAACAGCGTCGTCCTGTTTGGAACCGAACCAACGATCAACGTGCGCCGCAGACTTCCACATCGTGTTGTACAACACCCGCCGGGTCGTATCGAGCCAGTGATACGGGACATCCTGGTCCGCTGGTTTGGCGGATTCGTCGCCCTGCGACCCAAGCCGAATTGGCGGCGGTTTGGGCTTCGAAGTCGGGTCGCCCGCGCGCGCGGGAGCCACGCTGGGGTCAATCAGTGGAGGAAGTTTGGAGTTGGCGCCGGAGTCAACGGGCGCACTCGAATTGGATGCCCATTCAGCAGACTCGACTGACGCTGCCACGGGCGCCGCAGGCTCATCGACATCAGTTGCTGCTGCATCCCCCGCTCTTGCTGCGCCTGACAGCGTCAGCAGGGCAAGCAACGACTGCGCCAGCGCGGGGCAAAGTTTCGGTTCCATGATCTTCAACGAGCGTACCCGACGACAGATGGCTGTTATGTGCGGCCTCGCGCAGGGTCGCGGGGCATCCCAACGAAGCGCGCTGGCACGGCGTCAGCAACGTGACGCGCGTCTCACTAACGGGCAGATGCCTTGACCTGCTTGGCAAGCAGACGATCGAGCTGGTTGGCGAACAGCTGACGCTCTCGCTGACTCAGAGCCGCGGGGCCGCCGGTGTTGACGCCACTGCCACGCAACTCGTCGAGGAAGTTACGAACTGACAAACGCTCACGAACGTTTTCGCTCGTATACAACTCACCGCGAGGATTCAACGCGACGCCCCCCTTCTCGATCGCCGCGGCGGCGAGCGGGACGTCGGCCGTGATCACGAGGTCTCCAGCGGCCAGCAACTCGACGATGCGTTTGTCGGCAGCGTCGAATCCAGGAGGCACTTGCACGAAATGGAGGTTCTGCGCCGCGGGGAGCCGAATCGGTTTATTCGCGACCAAGGTCATGGTCACGCCGGTTCGCTCCGCGGCCCGGAACAAGATGTCCCTGATCACTACCGGGCAGGCATCGGCGTCCACCCAGATCTGCATGGAAGGATCCTCGACTCAGTGTTGGCGCGGCGGCTTGCCGTCCACGCGACTGATCCGCAATTCCTGACCAACCACCCGCACCTTTTTCAAGTTGCGGAAGATATCCCGGGGCATTCCCTCGGGCAGATCGACAAACGTGTGATCGTCGCGAATGTCGACGTGCCCAATGTGACGTCCTTCGAGACCCGCCTCGTTGGCGATCGCGCCAACGATGTTGCCGGGCTTCACGCCGTGCGTGTGGCCTACTTCGAGGCGGAAGGTTTCGAATACGACGTCGGCGTTGTCGTCACGCTTGCCGCCGTTAAGTCGCGCGCCAGGGGCGGCTTGCGGACCGGCGTCACTCTGGCCACCGCGGGCCCCTCGGTCGCGAGGGCCGCGGTTACTCCGCGCGTTGTGACCGTCGCTAGCACCGCCACGGTCATCGGCAAACTTCCTCAGGCGATTGCCGTGCTCGTCGCCTCGCGGCGCCGAAGCGTCGCCCTGCGCAGCACCGTTCGCAGCTACCGCACGACTCGCATCGGCGGCATGAACGCTCTGGGCTGCGTCGGCCTGCTCGTCACCGCTCGCATCGGCCGCACGAACGCCGTGGGCCTCGTCGCCAGCATGGCCCACATCAGCGAACTGCACGGGGCCGTCCACCGTATCGTGTACATCGCGCTCAAGGGTGAACGCATCGTGTTCGCCGCTCACGACCTCAGCGCCAATCTCGGCGTCCCCGAAGCCACTGACGACCTCACCGCCAACCTTGGCGTCCCCGAATCCACCGACGGGCTCACCATCAACCTTGGCGTCTCCAAAGTTAGGGCTCGCGGACGGTTGCTCGACAGGACGATGGTCCTCGCGGCCACGATTGCGCGAATGGCCGGCGCCGTCACCATACTGACGCTCGCCCGTAGGACGAGTGTCGCGATCACCTTGTGCGTCGTTGGCGCCACGGCGGTCATCACGCGAATCATTACCAACGCCGCGATCGCCCCTGCCCTCACCACGGTCGCCGGGCTCAGCGCGAGCGCCGTAACCCTCGCCGCGATCAGCAGGCGCCGCCTGCTCGGCCGGTCGCTCATCGCGTCCCCGCCGACGCGACTCGTTGTCGCGATTGGGGGCTCGCTCACCGCTATTGTCGGTTCGGCCGCCACGATCAGCACGCGCTCCGTAACCCTCACCGCGGTCGCTACGAACAACTTCAGCACGGTCGCCACGACCACCGCGCTGGCCCCGTGACTCGCCATAACGCCCACGCCCCGGGGCTGTACCGCGGTCCCGATCGCGCGGCGGCCCATCCCGCTGGTCGTCTCGTCGACCCCAACCCCGCGATTGCTCTGCTTCTGACCTCTCAGGCAGCAACAACGGCGTCGACCCTTGCACGAGGCTCGCCAACGCGGCGGCGACATCTAGAGCCGACACGTCGTGCTCGGCCTGAAACTCTTCAACGATGGCCCGAAACGCTTCCGTCTCACCATCGGCCAGCGTGTCAGCGATACGCTGCTTGAACCGGGCTACCCGTTGCTCGTTAACCGCAGCAACGGACGGCAAGTTCATCTGCGTAATCTGTTGACGGGTTGCACGCTCGATGATGCGCAACATGTTGCGCTCACGCGGAGCGATGAAAAGGATCGCTTCGCCACTGCGTCCCGCGCGGCCAGTCCGTCCGATGCGGTGAATGTACGACTCACTGTCGTACGGCACGTCGTAGTTCACAACGTGCGAAATACGCTCAACATCCAGTCCGCGGGCCGCAACGTCCGTCGCAACCACGATGTCGACCTTCCCAGACTTCAGCGCCGCGATGGTTCGCTCGCGCTGCGCCTGTGGAATGTCACCATTCAGTGGGGCAGCTTCGAAACCACGTGCCTCGAGCCGCTCTGCCAACTCCACCGTCTCGAGCTTGGTACGCACAAACACCAGCATCGCATCAAAGGTCTCCACCTCCAGAATGCGTGTCAGCGCGTCGAGCTTATGCATCCCGCTCACGAGCCAGTACCGCTGCCGAATATTCGGCGCGGTGCTCGTCTTGCTGCGAATCGTGATTTCTTTGGGTGACCGCTGATGCCGTTGCGCGATCCGGCGAATCGCCGGCGGCACCGTCGCGGAGAACAGCGCAATCTGCCGCGTGGGCGGTGACTGCTCGAGAATCCACTCGATGGCGTCGATGAAACCCATCTGAAGCATCTCGTCCGCCTCATCGAGGACGAGGAAGCTCATCGCATCCAGCGGGAGGGTCCCACGCTTCATATGGTCCATGACGCGGCCGGGCGTACCGACGATGACATGCGCACCGCGCTTGAGACCCTTGAGCTGAGGGGTATAGCTCTGGCCACCGTAGATGGGCAGCACATGAAAACCCTTCATGTGCGTGGCATAGCGCTGAAACGCCTCGGCGACCTGAATCGCGAGTTCTCGCGTCGGGACCAGTACCATGGCCTGCGTCTGAGGCTTGGTAACGTCGATCTTCGACAGGATCGGGAGCGCAAAGGCACCCGTCTTCCCGGTACCCGTCTGCGCCTGCCCCAGGACGTCGGAGCCGGCCAGAATCACCGGGATCGTCGCCGCCTGAATGGGAGTGGGTGCCTCGTATCCGACGTCACGGAGCGCCTGTACGACGTTCTCAGTGAGCCCTAATTCGAGGAAGCCATTAGAATCGGCCGCGGTTACGGCTACCGTCGCATGCACTGAAAACACCTCGGGATGACAGGGCCTGCTGCAAAGGAGGCCGGTCGGCCGCAGAGGCTGAACTGAATAATATATCAGTTTGGTGAGTTTTCTGCCGGCAGTTTGGTGGCCTCCGTCGTCCGTCGCGGGACCGCACCGCAGCACGGTCGCGCCGCACGGACCGCATGCACTATCCGGGGGCGCAACGCATGCGAGACGAGGCCTGCCCGCGCACCTCTCACCTCATTCGGGCGTCTTCCCCAGCGTGTCCGCCACATAAGCCCCGCGCTTCCCCATCGGCTTCGGCGGTCCTTCGGTCGTATCGACTGCCGTCTGATGCTCCATCTCGGCATTGATCTCTGCACCGAGCACAACTGCAAACCCACCCAGGTAGAACCACATGATCAGCACGATGACACCCCCCAGGGCGCCATAAGTTACGCCGTAGCTGCTGAAATTCTTGACGTACAACTCAAACAACACACTCCCTGACAGCCAGAGCGTGGCGGCGACGGCTGAGCCCCAAGTGACCCACTGCCATTTCGCGGGGTTGCGATCCGGGGCATAGCGATACACAACCGTCAACGCCCCGATGGCAAACAGCCACAACAATACCCAACGAAACACCAGAATCGCAGCCGCGGCAGCGGGACCCAGCGGCAGCACTTGAATCACCAGGGGCACGGCCACACCCAGCCCGAGCATCACCAGAAAGGCGGCTACCGCGGACAGCGTGAAGCCCAGCGAGATGGCAATCTGCGTGAAAAAGCCCCGGCGCTCGCGCTCGTAGTACGCAATGTTGGTCGCTGTCATGAGAGCGACGATGCCCTGCCGAGCGCTCCAGAAGGCCAACAACGCGCTCAGCACAGCGCCAACACCCAGCTTCACGTGCGCCGGGGTGACGAGACTTTGCAGTTGGTCCTGCAACAGCTTCGCCGCATCCGGCGGCAGGATCTCGAAGAACGGCTTCATGTCGGCGGCCACACCGGCAGGCGATGAGAACAGGCCGTAAATCAACACGGCGACGCCCAGCGCCGGAAAAACGGCCAGCAACGTGTTGAGAGCGATACCGGCGGCAACGAGCGAGGCATTGTCCTGCCCGATTTTCTGCCACACGCGCAACAGAATGTCGCGCCAGCCGGCGGCAGGAAGCTGCCCCGGATGCCGGGCATCCCGGCCGCGACCGGGCTCCAGGCGCCCACCGCGCGCCTCGGCCCGCTGCTCGGTCACTTCTGGTTCGGAGATGCCCACGCCGAACGTCGAAGCAACCGATATGCCCGCGCCCGCGCTAAAGAACCCAAGTCAGGAAGAGGCCAGGCGCACCGCGGAAATTCAGTGCTCGAGGTTCCTCGGCACAGCCACCCGCCGGGTGAGCCGCTCAATCGAGCGCCGCGCCGCCGCCTTGGCGATGTGCTTACACCACGGCGGCTCTTTATGAGTCGTCCAGCGCCGGAATTTATCGCAATCACAAATCCACTGAATCCGGTCGTCCTCCATGAGAACCACCTGCACAGTGCGAGTGGGGAACGTGTACGTGCCGAGCACCGCTACCGGTGGCTGGGGTTTCGGTCGCCTGCGCAATCTCAATGCCATGCGACGAGCATAATCCCCCTCGGTTGTGGATTGTCGGTGGATAACTTGTGGGTAGCGGATTAAGTTGCAGGCGGCTGGTTGCCGCGGGTCCCGACCCGGCTTTCCAGGCCCCTGCGGCCCGCCTCCATGAGCGCCCGGTGGTTCCATTTGAAGAGGAGTCCGGCGATGGCGCCGACAATCGGAATCCTCGGCAGCGCCACATTGACGATCCAGTCGTGCTGAACCTGGGTGCCGGCACCTGAACGCGTCAATTGCCAGCGACCCACCCCGGTCAACTGACCGTCAGCCACGGACTCAATGAGTGCACGGGGCTGCACTTTGACTGTCCGCATATTGAACGTGAACCGCGACGGCAGCACTCCCTGCCAGGTAATGCGCCGATAAGCCCCCATCCCACTAGAGTCACCCTGCTCCAACAACCGGACCGCCGCCATCCCCTTCCACCACTGGGGCCACGCTTCCGGACGCGTCAACTCCGCCCAAACGGACCCCACAGGAGCGTCCAATGACCAACGAGTCGTCAGGTGGTATTGGGTGACTTCCTGGGCCATTCGAGCGCTGCTTTCCTGCTAAGACTAAGGTCCCTTGGATTTTGCCTCATCACAGCGAGGATTGGATCACGGATCCGTCCGAACTGGTGGAAATGGACAGATATTTCTACGGGTCGGGAACGGGCGCAGTCACGGCCAGCAACAACCGCGCCGGTGTGGGAATGACTGTATAAACATTTTCATCCGCCGCCACCTGTTGCCCAACCCAGACATAACCTGCCGCGGCGGTCTGGATGGAGTAGCGCAAGGGCTTGTCCCCCGCGCGTCCCAGCCCGGAAATCGTGGCGGGACGGTCCAGATACAACAATAAAAGGGTCCGGTGGGTGTCACCGTCAACCCAGTCGGTGCGACCAACAGGCTCGATACCATCGGCCTGCAACACCATCGGCGCGAGACGTGCAACGCGGGCCGCCGCCGGCTCAATGTGAAGATATGACAAGCTGAGCTCGGTCGGTTCCAACGAAGCCAACAGCGCCTTGTGACTGCGGTTCAGGTCGATCTCGAAGTGATAGTCCGCCCCCAACGCCGGATTGATAAAGTCACCCGTGGTGGGCGACCCATAGATATCCCCGGCGATGTAGGGAAAGAAGAGACGGAACTGCGTCTGGGGTAATGGGGGCCGCTGCGTGGCCAGGTCCGTCGATAGAAATACGAGTTGGGAGCGGATGATCCAATCAGCGTGCACAGGCTGTGATTGATGACAGCCACTCAGCCACAGCAGAGCCAGAACCAGCGCGCCCGACAGCAGTCTCACGAAGAAACGATCTTCGCCTTGATAGCCTCATACTCAGCATCGGTAATCAGTCTGGCGTCGAGCATCTGCTTGGCGTCCTGCAGCCGTCGAACTGCGTCCGAGCCGCCTCCACCCGCGGCCGACGCCATGGGTGTCGGACCCGAGCTCACCTGGATTCCACCTGAGCGTGCGCGAAGCTCCTCGAGCTCACGAACCCGCCGTTTCTCGCGCCACGCCTGATCCTGTGCCTGGCAGATACGATACACAGCCTGTGCCTGGGATTTGCGCAGGCCGGCGAAGTCCAGACGACGCGAGCCGGTCGACCCTTGTGACGCCAGGTCGGACGCCTTGCCGGCGCGGATCGCCAGATCGGCCGCGAAAATACCGACCCGCAACGTAACTTCCTCCAGATCCTGCCAACGGATGTCGGATACATCGAAACCGCTGATCAGATGCCGCGTGATCATGATCAGTCGACCGCTCGTGGCGGCCACCAGCACCCGCCGATGCGACAGCGCAAACAATCTGTGCTGAACGGCCCAGGCCTCCAGGGTTTCGGACGGAATGAGCACTGAGCGCAGGTACTCGAGTGGCCGCTGCAGGCTGGGCTCAACCGGTTCGAATGAGTCGTTCATTGTTTTTCTCTCATTGTGTCGAGTCGCTCTTCAGTGAGTCACGGGCTCGTCCGGCCGGTTCACAATCGCCTTGCGAAACTCGCGTAGCTTCGCCTTCATGACAGCCTCGTTCGCAGGCCCCATACGCAACAACAGCTTCTGTCCCGACGAAAGGGCTTCGAGCTTGGGATCCGCATACTCATAGAACACCTTCGGCTGCGTCAGCTGAATGGGTCCTGGGACGTCCGGTGTCTTCAGCATGTCATCAATCACCTCGACGAGCCGATCGTTGAAGTACTGACCCGGATAGCCCAGGTCCTCGTACGACTGCTGGAACAAGGGATACAGCCTGAAATAAACGGTCGTCAGCGTCTTCGTGTCCGCGTTCTGAACAACTTTCATCAGCGGCGCATAGCGCTCAAAATTCGCCGAGCCCAACGTCGTGATCTCGCCCTGCGTAGTCGTCGAAGTCGTGCCGGGCGTTGGCTTCACCGGACGTAGCTCGATAGCTACTTTCTTGCGGGGCAGGTTGTCGACGGTCACGACGATGTGGCGCACTACGTTTTCCGGTACCAGAAATTGTGAAATGGCCTTGGCGCCGAACACATCGACGAGCGACGCACGCACGTCCGGGTCGCTCTCTTTCAACGGTGGCAGCGGCTTGGTATCGCCGCTCTCCGGAATCGGATTGCGAACCGCGGGCTCAGTGGCGGCCTGCGGTGCCACCGCCGGCGGATGGGGCGCTTCCGTTGCCACCGGCGCTACCGGCACGGCATTGTGGTACTTGTAATAGTAGACAGCTCCCACGAGGCCCAGCACCACAACGGCGGCAGACCCCCAGATCACCTTTCTCCTGAACGACTCGTCAGCGTCTGATTCCGTATTCCACATCGTGCGGTTCCCGGCTGATTGCTTGGCTTGCAGCTACTTTACTACTGCCGCGCAGCCAGCGGGGAGTCTCAGCCATGCGCTACACCAGCTGGATGTACAATGGCCCGATGCTCGAGCGAAGCGTCGAAAAACTGTTGTTCGCCTCCCGTTGGCTGCTGGCACCCATGTACCTGGGGCTGTCACTCGCCCTGGTGGCACTGGCCGTCAAGTTCTTTCAGGAAGTCGTGCACTCCCTGGGCGGAATCTTCCAGCTCGCCGAGACCGACCTCGTACTGACCGTGCTGTCACTCATCGACCTGGTACTGGTCGGCAGCCTCATCGTCATGGTGATGTTGTCGGGTTATGAGAACTTCGTGTCCAAGATCGACGCCGGCAACGAGCAGGAGTCGCCCGCCTGGCTGGGCAAGCTCGACTCCGGCACGTTGAAACTGAAAGTCGCCGCCTCGATCGTGGCCATTTCCTCCATCCACCTGCTGCGCATCTTCATGAACGCCCAGGGCACGCCGAACGACAAGATCCTCTGGTATGTTGTTTTGCATCTGACATTCGTCGTCTCGGCAGTCCTGTTGGGCGTGCTCGACCGGCTGGCGTTCGCCTCCCACCGCGATTCCTGATCCGCTGCGATTTCCGCGGCCGGATGCGCGAAGTTCATACGCCGCGGCGCGGCATTCCGTTGTGCAGTTGCACCTGCGTAACGCGTCTCACATCACATGTTGCAGTTTGACGCCGGCAGCCGTCGCGAGTATCCATAATCATGTGTGTTGGTTGCGACTGTAGGACCCGATCATGAAGCTGCGGATACTGCATCTCGAGGACAATGCCACCGATGCCGATCTGGTGCGCTCGTCATTGGCACGGGGCGGACTCAATTGCGACATCCTGCCGGTCAACAGCGGCGATGCCTACCTTGCAGCGCTGCAGCGCCCGGAATTCGACGTGATTCTCTCAGACAGCGCAGTGCCGGGATATGACGGCCGCGCCGCCCTGGCCGCAGCGCACGATCACTGCCCGAGCGTGCCTTTCATCGTCGTGTCAGGCTCACCGCGGCGCGACAGCACGCCGGCCGGGATCCAACCTGCCGCCGCTGTTGCAAAGTCCGAGCTCGAACAGCTTGCGCCCGTCATACGCCACACCCTGCACAGCGTCACGCCGTCCCAGGAGGAGGAGCTCGAAACCGCCTCGTACGTCTGGGGAATGCAGCAGCTGGTATCGGTCGTGCAGCGCCTCTCCCTGGCGCGCAACCTGCAATCCATCATGGACATTGTCCGCCATTCAGCCCGGAATCTGGTGGGGGCCGACGGTGCATCGTTCATCCTGCGGGATGGCGAAAACAGTTTTTACGCCGAGGAAGATGCGATCGGCCCTCTGTGGAAGGGCCGCCGCTTCCCGCTCAGCTCCTGTGTCAGCGGCTGGTCGATGTTGAATCGGCAGCCGGCCGTGATCAAGGACGTCTACCAGGATGCCCGCATTGCCCAGGAAGCCTACCGGCCGACATTCGTGAAGAGCCTCGTGATGATGCCCATCCGAACGCTGGCACCCATCGGTGCACTCGCCGTCTACTGGGCCCGGCCACATCGCGCCACCGGCGAGGAAGTCGAACTGCTGCAGGCGCTCGCCGACAGCACCTCGGTCGCCATCGAGTCCGTCGAGTTGATATCCAACCTCGAGCAGCGCCTGACGGAACGGACCCGCGAGCTGCATCGCCGCTCGGCTGAGCTCGAGGTGTTGAACCGCGAATTGGAAGCCTTCTCGTACTCGGTCGCCCACGACCTGCGCTCGCCCCTCATCAGCATCGACGGCTTTTCCCAGGTACTGCTGGAAAGCCACGGCGAAAAGCTCGATGACACCGGCCGAAACCATCTCGAGCGCATTAACAGCAGCGCACGGCGCATGCATCGACTCATCAACGATCTGTTGGAGCTGTCAAAAGTAGTGCGCGCGCCCATGCGTCACATGACGGTTGATCTGTCGCGCATCGCGAACGACATCGTGCGCGGATTGCGGGAAAGTGCGCCGGATCGGAGTGCCTCGGTTGTCGTTGCTGACAATATGGTGGTGGAGGGGGATTCTTCGTTGCTGCGGATTGCGTTGGAGCATTTGTTTTCCAACGCGTGGAAATTCACGTCCAAGACTACAGGCGCGCGAATTGAATTCGGCTCGCGCATAGATCGCTCCGGACGCCGCGCCTACTTCCTGCGCGACAACGGCGCGGGTTTCGACCCACGTCATGCAGCCAACCTCTTCAGTCCCTTCCGCCGGTTGCACCCTGAGTCGCAGTTCCCCGGGAGCGGAATCGGCTTGGCGACCGTTCAGCGGATCGTCCATCGGCACAGCGGAGAAATCTGGGCCGAGGCGGCAGCGGATCGAGGTGCCTGCTTCTACTTCAGTCTTCAATAAGCGCGATCTTCAATAAGCGCGAAAAAGTTCGCGCGGAGCCCGGGTCCTTTTGCCGCCGCCAAAAAGCGTGGTTTTTGGCGGCTGCGCGGCGGGTTGCGCCTGCGGCGCTTTTCGGCCATCGCCTTCGTTTCCGCCCCCTGCGCGGGCCGGGCTGGGCGACCCAAATGGGGAGAGGCCAACGCGGGCTTCCTGTGGTTCAATCGAAGCTCCCCTGCCGTCGATTGAGCCCCCTAGGAACCCGCGAGCGTGACCGTCCTCTCCGCATTCCATCCCGCTGTAGCCAACTGGTTTAACAGGACTTTTGACGCCGCGACTCCACCCCAGGAGCAGGCGTGGCCCGCCATCCAGGCGCAACAGCACGTCCTCATTGCGGCTCCTACCGGCTCCGGTAAAACCCTGGCCGCGTTCCTCGCGGCCATTGACCGGCTGGTTCGTGACGGCCTGGAACACGGGCTAAGCGACGAGACACACATTGTCTATGTGTCGCCGCTCAAAGCGCTCTCCAACGACATTCGCCGCAATCTCGAGGCCCCGCTTGCCGGCATCCGCGAAGAATTGCAGGCACTGGGTCTGCCGGACGTGGAGATCCGAACGTTCGTGCGCACGGGCGATACGCCACAAAGCGAACGCAACAGCATGCGGAAGCGGCCACCGCATATTGTTGTGACCACGCCCGAGTCGCTCTACATCCTGTTGGGCTCCGAGTCCGGCAGGAAGATGCTGGGGTCGACCCGAACAGTGATCGTCGATGAGATTCACGCAATGGTCGGCAGCAAACGCGGTCTGCACCTCGCAGTGTCGCTGGAACGACTCGAAGCTCTCACCGGCAAACACCTGAACCGCGTCGGGCTGTCGGCAACACAGAAGCCGATTGAGGAAGTCGCGCGCTTTCTGGTGGGGACACGCAACGTGCGTCCCGACGGACAGGCGGATTGCACGATCATCGATACGGGTTACGTGCGCGACCGTGATCTGGCGATCGAAGTCCCGGGAGCTCCGCTCGAAGCCGTGATGTCAGGCGATGTCTGGACTGAGGTTTACGATCGCCTGGCTGAGCTGGTCAGTGAGCATCGAACCACCCTGGTGTTTGTCAACACACGACGGCACGCGGAGCGGGTCGCCCGTCACCTGTCCGAGCGAATCGGCGAAGCTCACGTCACGGCGCATCACGGGAGCATGGCGAAGGAGTTGCGCTTCGATGCCGAGAGCCGGCTGAAGCGCGGCGATCTGAAGGCGCTCGTTGCAACAGCCTCACTGGAGCTCGGCATCGATATCGGTGATGTCGATCTCGTATGCCAACTGGGCTCACCGCGTTCCATCGCGGCGTTTCTACAGCGAGTCGGCCGATCGGGCCACTCAGTGGGTGGAACGCCGAAGGGACGCCTGTTTCCGCTGTCGCGCGACGATCTTGCCGAGTGCGCTGCCTTGTTGGACGCCGTTCGCCGTCGCGAGCTCGACCGATTGCGCATGCCCGAAAAGCCACTCGATCTGTTGGCTCAGCAAATCGTGGCGGAAGTGGCTGCGCGCGAGTGGCACGCAGACGAACTGTTTGAAATGCTCCGCGGCGCCTACCCATACCGCAATCTAACACTCGAGGAATTCGACGAAGTCGTACAGATGCTGGCCGAAGGGTACAGCACGCGCCGCGGCCGCCATGGCGCGCTCATCTATCACGATGCCGTCAACCACATTGTGCGGCCGCGTCCCAGCGCGCGACTCACGGCCATCACATCCGGTGGCACGATTCCTGACAACGCCGACTATCAGGTACTCCTCGAACCACAGGCCACATTCGTCGGGACGGTCAACGAGGATTTCGCAGTCGAAAGCCTGCAGGGTGACATCTTCCAACTCGGAAATGTCTCATACCGCATTCTGCGGGTGGAACGAGGCCAGGTGCGCGTGGCGGACGCGCAGGGCGAGCCTCCGACAATTCCTTTCTGGCTGGGGGAGGCGCCTGGCCGATCCGACGAGTTGTCGTACGCGGTGTCGAGGCTGCGGACCGAGATCGAGCAACGGCTGACGAGCGGCCAGGACAACGTGCGCCTGGAACCGGCGATTCAGTGGCTGGCCGACAGCGTCGGCGTGTCGGGACCCGCAGCAGTCCAACTGGTGAATTACCTGGCCGCTGCCCGAACCGCGCTGGGAACCTTGCCGACGCAGCAAACCCTGATTTTTGAGCGCTTTTTTGACGAAGCGGGTGGAATGCAACTGGTCATCCATTCGCCGTTCGGCAGCCGCCTGAACCGGGCCTGGGGCCTCGCGCTGCGCAAGCGTTTTTGCCGCTCGTTCAACTTTGAGCTGCAGGCGGCAGCGACCGAAGACACCATCATCCTGTCGCTGACGACGGCCCACAGTTTTGAGTTGGCTGACGTGGCGCGCTATCTGCACTCCAACACCGTGCGGCCGTTGCTGGTGCAAGCGCTATGCGCCGCCCCGATGTTTACGGCCCGATGGCGCTGGAGCGCCACCATTGCGCTGGCCCTCCCCCGCTTCCGTGGCGGCAAAAAGGTGGCAGCCCCATTGGCTCGCATGGCCGCGGAAGACCTGCTCACGTCGATTTTCCCCGACCAGGTCGCATGCGCGGAAAATCTGCCCGGCCAGTTGGAAATACCCGACCATCCCCTCATCCGGCAGACAATCCACGATTGTCTGGAAGAGGCCATGGACATTGAGGGTTTCGAGCAGTTGCTGCGCAATCTCGAGGCCGGGAAAATCCAGGTGATCGCTCGCGATGTCGTTGAGCCCTCGCCCCTCGCGCTCGAGGTGCTCTCGGCACGTCCCTACGCGTTCCTCGACGATGCCCCGCTAGAGGAACGCCGCACGCAGGCGGTGATGAGCCGACGCTGGCTCGATCCGCAAACCGCTTCGGACATCGGGAAGCTCGACGCGGAAGCCATCCAGCGCGTACGCGACGAAGCATGGCCCGATGCAGCAAACGCCGACGAGCTCCACGACGCGATGTTGTGGCTGACGTTCCTCACCGAGGAAGAAGTGGCCCGCCAGCCCGGCTGGCAGGAGTTGATCGATGCGCTGGCGGGACAGAAGCGGATCACCCAGGTTGCCACCCGGGCGCTAGGCGCGGCCGGTTCCTCGGGCACCGCGGCGCGTGCGGACGCTGCCAGCGTTGCCGGCGGCGGACGTGCCACACGTGGTTCCGCTGATGCGGCCAACGTTGCCGGCGACGCCCGTGCCGCGCGTGACGCGGCCAACGCGCACGCTCTCTGGGTCACCGCCGAGCGTGTGCCCGTCTTCCTGGCCGTCTTCCCCAATGCGCGTTTGCATCCCGCGATTGAGGTACCGGCCGCATACGACAAGCCTTGGTCAAAAGACGACGCGCTGGTTGAGATCGTCCGCGGTCGCCTCGAAGGCCTCGGCCCCGTAACCGCATCGGTGATCGCGGCGTCGCTCGATGTCCCGCAAGCCGACGTTGATATCGCACTCGCGGTGCTGCAGGCGGAAGGCTTCGCCATGCGCGGCCAATTCACAGGCTCGGCGAACGCAGTTGACGAGTGGTGCGAACGCCGACTGCTCGCCCGCATCCATCGCTACACGGTAAAACGGCTGCGCGCTGAGATCGAACCCATCGAGTCGCGCGACTTCCTACGCTTCCTATTCGAGTGGCAGCGCGTGACGCCAGAAGGCCGCATGGAAGGGCCCGACGCTGTCGGCGCAGTGTTGGGACAACTTGAGGGTTTCGAGGCGCCCGCCAGCGCATGGGAAACTGAGATCCTCCCTTCGCGAATCACCGAGTACGAACCGGCATGGCTCGATGAGCAGTGCCTCGCTGGGCGATTTGTCTGGACGAGACTCGCCCATCGCTCGCCGAGCACCCGCAAAGGTGATGGCGAGCGCGGCGCGGCACCTGTGCGATCAACACCCATTGCCCTACTTGCTCGACGCAATATCAAAGTGTGGTCGTCGCTGTCAGGGCCGCCGGATACGAGCGGTCTGTCGGTGAAGGCCCGCATGGTTGCCGACTATATCCAGACGCACGGAGCGTCATTCTTCGACGAGATCTCCGACGCCGCGGGATTGCTGCCGAGCCAGGCGGAAGAAGCTTTGGCGGAGTTGGTTGCCCTCGGCATTGTCAATTCAGACAGCTTCGGTGGTCTGCGTGCATTGTTAGTACCGGCAGATCGCCGCCGTCCCGCAGCAGGCGGCCGCCGTCGCCGGCGAATCGCGTTGTTTGGGATGGATGCGGCCGGGCGGTGGGCGTTGATAAGGCGCCAGCCCCTCGAGAGCAGTGCACGGCCAACGTCTCAAGGGACCGCAGCGGCAGCCGAGCGCGACGCCGCAACCACAGCGGCCCGTCTCAACGCCCGGATTCAAGACGACGAAACAATCGAGCAAGTTGCTCGAACACTGTTACGCCGCTGGGGCGTTGTTTTCTGGAGGCTGTTGGCACGTGAAGCCGACTGGCTTCCACCGTGGCGCGAGCTTCTCATGTGTTTCCGCCGCCTCGAAGCCCGCGGTGAAATCCGCGGCGGTCGATTCGTAGCCGGTTTTACCGGTGAGCAATACGCAGCGCCGGAAGCCATTGGCTTGCTGCGGGATATGCGCCACAAACCTCACTCACAAAGTTATGTATCACTATCCGGCGCCGACCCACTGAACCTGGTCGGCATCGTGACACCGGGGACGCGACTACCTGCGCTCAGCTCCAACCGTCTCCTCTATAGAGACGGTGTACCTATCGCGTTGCTGGCGGGCGGTGAAGTGCGTTTCCTGGAGCAGTTGGAACCCAAGGAACAGTGGGAGGCGCAGAACCTACTTCTGCGCCGCCACGTGCCTGCAGTACTGGCCGACTTCGTATAGTTAATTAGCGCGGCACTGGCCGCGCGGAGACCGGGTCCTGTTCCGCCAGCAAAAAGCGTGGTTTTTGCCGGCTGCGCGGCGGGCTGCGCCTGCGGCGCCTGGGCGCGAAAAAGTTCGCGCGGAGACCGGGTCCTTTTCCGCCGGGCTGGGCGCCCCCGCAAAAACATCGACTTCGCTCAAGCCTTCTTGTGCTCGTCCTGCCATTTCTTCACGGCAGCCATAGTGTTTTCGACGTGCTTGTCCGGCTTGAGGTCCGTGTACGAATAAATGATCACGCCCGTCGGGGCGATCACATATGACGTACGGTTGGCGTATTCGGGCTTGACCGGCAGAATCGCGTCGTAATTCTTCATCACGCTGCCGTCAGCATCAGACGCTACTGCAAACTTGTTGCGGCACTCGCTCACCGAAAACTGGTTGAGCTTCTCGATGGGATCGTGTGAAACCCCGATGACCGTGGCCCCGAGTGCTTTGAATTTATCGGTGGCTTCGGCGAATTCGTGTGCTTCCACCGTGCAACCCGGCGTGAAAGCCGCTGGGTAGAAATAGAGCACGACCGGACCTTTCTTCAGTGCATCCGCCAGCGAGAATTTGAAAGCCTTGCCGGCCAGTGAGGCTTCCGTGCTGAAATCGGGCGCCTTCGTCCCGTCCGGTAATGCGGCAAACGCCGGCACTGCAATGAGTGCTGTGGCCACCGCGGTAATCAATGAGCGTCGCATGAATCGCTTCTCCTGTTATGCAGGCTCGGCCTGCTCAACCAACCTTTGCGCCATCATCCGATAAGGGCGCTGTCTGTGCCAGCGGTGCCGTTTGCGGCATCGTTCCCGGTCTGATCACCAGGTATCGGACAAGGGCATTCCGGTGATGCCACCCGTGATGACCGCAATGATCCAGCCGAGCACCAGCCCGCTGAGCACGACAACCGCCGTGTAGCCGGTAGCTCGCTCAGGCAGGACTTTCATCGTGCTTGGCAATCCGAGGTAGAGCAGATAAACGCTGTACAGCGCACCGGCCAGCGCCACCAGTCCGGACAACCCGGGCAATATCAGGGCCACGCCCGCAATCCACACCGCCGTATAGGAATAACCCGCGACTTTCAGTGCCTGAATCCGGTTGGGTTGGCCCGCAAAGTTCGGCGCGAGCGCTTCGACAATGACGGCTAGGACGTACACGGCAGCGAGCGAAGTCACGTATTGGACAATCGCAGCCGTGAGCCCGGCGCCAATTCCGAGTCGATAGACCCTGAATCCGTGCCACGCATAGCCCAATATGCTCACCTTCACAAACTCGCAGATCGGCGGAATCGCCGCCAGGATCATGAAGTATTCGCGATAAAGCTCCTGGGCAGTCGCCGGCTCGGCCGCGATCACCGGCCACTCCGTCCGCGGTGAGACGAGCAACGCCCGGGCACGCTGGATGATTTTGTTGAGATCCATTGTCCCTCCCGCTGACGGAATCTACTCGCCGTAGCCCACTAGTTCCACGTACCCGCGGCCCGTGGCGTCGTGCCCATCCCGGACTCCGTGCAAATCGACCGCACCCTCCCAATAACGCGGCGCAGTGCCGAGTTCCTGGTTCGCCAGAGCAGGATGGACCTCGACATCCAGCCCAACCGCCGGCACACGTACCCTCCAGCGCGATGGATATCGCCCACCGCGCGGGCTGGTCCAATGATCGCTGACATCGATCGATACTTGATCGGTGGAGAGTGATTGCACCCGTCCAGTGGGATCCACCCAGGTGCCGGCGCTGTTGGGATCCCGTGTGCCGTCGTGATTTCGCAGGGAATAAAACATCAGGGCGCTGCCGTCCTGGAGTTGCAGAGCGAACCAGTCCCAGCCTTGCTCTTTGGCGCCCAACGATCCGCTGCCCCATTCGCGATCGAGCCACGCGAGTCCGTGCACGTCCGATGCGACACCGGCGCGCACAACCTTGCCGTGAACGGCAACACGTGGGATGGAATAGTAATAGCTCGCGGCACCCGGCTCGGCTGACTTGCGACTCAAACCGTGGTCGCCATTCAGTACGGGTTGGCCGAGCCCCTCAGCTTCGAGAGTCAGCTCATAGCCCTCGCCCTGCGCATGAATCGTCCACGGAATCGCGGCGCCCGCCCCCGGCGCCGGCACCGGTGATCCCAACACCCAATCACCCAACCACACCCGAAACGGCTCCGCCTGGGCGCCCGCGAGGCCAAGCGCGTCGCGGGAGAACTTCTGCGCAAACTTGAACTCGCCGCGCGCCACATCCGTAATCGCAAAATGCGCCGCATACACCTGCCGCGTGCGCCAAGCAGATGCGCCCTGCGGGCCCGCCGCCCTCACACTCACCGGCGGCGCCAACCCCACCCGAAAAATCGTCAACTCAAACCCAAACCGCTCGCCGGCGGTGGAATCGAGATTCCCCGTGACATACCACCACTCGTGCCGAAACTCCGGATGCGGCCCATGATCCCGCGGAAACTCAAACGCCCGCGGCGCGAGCGCCCGGACAAATCCGTCCGTTGCTCCTGAACCCCGAATAACATCGAGGTCCGACACGGGCGCCGCGGCGCGGGCAACGCAGCAGCTGAACCCCAGGCAAATCGACAAACGCCATCGCATCACTCTTCTCGTATATCCGCAGCAATAGCAGCAACCGCAACGCGCCGCGCCGGATACATCCCCGCCACCAACGCCGCCACAACAGCCAACAAAAGCGCATTCGTGAACTGCGCGGCGGACAAGTGCACGTCGATCCGCCACCCAAACGCCCGCCGATTGATCACATCGATCAGCAACACCGCAGTCAGCAACCCGGCGGGTATCGCCGCCACCAGCGCCACCAATCCCATGAACCCCGTCTGCCCCTCGATCAACAGCGCGGCCCCTCCCGGGGTGAGCCCCAACGATCGCAGGATGGCAATCTCGTGCGAACGCTCCAGCTCCCAGGCAAGCAACGCGCTGACCAACCCGATGGCGGCCACTCCCGCCGCGAGCCAATACAACACCCGCGTGATGACAAACGTCCGCTCGAAGATACTCATCGATAAATTACGCAGGTCGGCATTGGAGCGGATAAACAGCGACTGCTTGCCGCGTGCCGCCGTGCGAAAGCGCTCCATGACAGCGGCGAGCGCCGTACCCGGCGCAACATAGAACCCCATGGCCGTAATTCCATCGTCGTGCCAAAAGCGACGGTACACGGGCAGACTGATCAGCACCGTGCCGCGATCGTTGCCGTACTCACGGTAGATGCCGGCTATCCGAAACGATCGGGGCCCGGAATCAGTCGGCAATGTCAGCGAATCGCCCACCCGCAACCGGGCCCGGTAAGCCAGGGGATCAGACACCACGACCGAGCCCTGCTCAAAAGCGGGCCAGGTGACCTTCGGATCACCGGCAATCAGCACCTCAGTGATATAACCGTTATGCGCAAGCTGCACGGCATCCAGGGGAACGGGCCCCTGCGGCAAATCAACCATGACTCGCCGACTCATGCCGTAGTCGACAATACCGGGTGTCGCAAGCAAAGCCTTCACCAGCTCACTGTCGATTTTACGTTCCGGTCTTCCCGCGCCCGGCCCAGGTGCTGTCACGTAAATGTCAGCGCGCAGCGTTTGACCCAGCCAATCGCGCAGCGACTCACGGAAGCTCTCAACCATGATGGAGACGCCGATCATCGCCGCCAGCGCCATACCCAAGGCGGCGACAGCCACGCCTGTGCGACTCAACGATGCTGCGATGTCACCGAAGACCAGACGCGCGATCGGACTGAGGCGACCCGCAACACGCGCGGCAGTCCGCGCCAGTAACCTGAGGAGCGCAGGCGTCAGGGTGGCAGCACTCAACAAAAGCAAAAATAGAGCGGCAAAGCCGGCAAACAGACTTCGGCCGGAAGTGATCACCACTACGCCGGACGCAACCGCGAGCGCACCGCTGGCAAAGAGCAGCTTGCGAGCAAGCGTCACTGCTCGCGCCTCGAGAACGGAGCGCCGCAAACCCAGTTGCGGCGTGCTTCCGGCAACTTCCAGCGCGGGCAACCAGGCGCCCGCGAGCGCTGTACCAAAACCGGCCAGCAGCGCCTTCACAATGGAGCTCGGCGGCAGAATCGTTTCATTGACCGCAACTACAAAGTACAGGTCGTTGATCGTCTGTGAGACCAGATGCACGAGCCCGCGCCCGATCACAACTCCAAGCAACAAACCGAGGCAGGCCCCGACGACGCCCAGCACCGCAGCCTCAGTGAGGACGATGGTAAACACATTGCCACGCGTCGCACCGAGTGCCCGCAGAATCCCGATGATCCGCCGCCGCTGCACGACCGCGAAACTGATGGCTCCGTATATCAGCAAGGTGCTGACCATCAACGCCAGCAGGCTCATGGCCTGCAGGTTGGTCGTGAAGGCCGCGGTCATGTCGATGCTTTGTTGCGCTCGCCCGCGAGCCTTTTCGAGTCGCACTCCCGGGGGCAGTCTGGCGCGCAGCTCGGCAGCAGTCGCCTCGCCGGCCGCACCCTCGGGAATCCGTACATCGATGCGAGACAACTTTCCAACGGATCCCAACCACTCCTGGGCCTGGGCAATATCCGTCAGAACCAACGCGTCATAGCCTGCCTGGTCACCGGAAACCGTCCCGATGAGAACGGCGGAATAACCCCGGCCCCCCACATCAATCGCAACGGCGTGCCCAACCTGGACTGCGAGTTGCTGAGCCGCCGCCGCAGCCATCACTACAGCCCCGGGTTCCAGGAACCAGCTACGTACGTTCCCCGCCGCAGGTCCAGGCCGGCGGGCAGCATCCAACCCTGCGCTTGCAAACGGATCGACGCCAATCAGCTGCATCGTCCGCTCGCCAACAGTGACGTACCCCTCAACCACAGGCGCCAGGACCGCCGCCCCGCGCCCGCGTGTCACCAAATCAACATACAGCCGCTCATCAATCCCCTGCGGTCCTCCAACGATCGAGTGAGAAGCCGCGCCATTGACCGCTTGCATCGACAACTGAAAAGCCCGTCCAGAGCTCGCAGTCGCAATATCCACGGCAATAATGGTCCCCACGCCAACCGAAAGCCCCACGAGCGCCAACACGAGTTGCGCGGGATGGCGCAGCAAATGCCTGACGCTGGCCGCCCAAAGAAGCCGCATCAGGAAGGGACTTCCTGAAGTCGCCCGTCTCGCAGCTCCAGCACTCGATCAGCCGAACGAGCCAAAACAGCATCGTGAGTCACGATCACCAACGTCGCACCACGCTGCCGGGCGAGCGACATCAGAACGGGTAGAACCTGTCGCGCCGTCTCTTCGTCCAAATTCCCCGTGGGCTCGTCAGCCAACAGAACCGGCGGGCGATGCACGAGCGCGCGAGCAATCGCAACGCGCTGTTGCTCGCCACCGGAAAGCGTATCTACGAGGCTGTGGGCCCGATCGCTCAAGTTCACTTCCTTCAGCATCGCCACGCTTCGTTCGCGCGCCTCAGCACCCCGCACTCCATTGAGCTCCAGAACGAGCCGGACGTTTTCCTCCACATCCAGAGTCGGCACCAGGTTGAAGAACTGGTAGACAAAACCGATGTGCTTGCGCCGGAACAACGTCAAATGGGGCTCAGACAGGGCCGTGACATCGAGGCCATCGATGGTCACCGTCCCACTATCGGGACGGTCGATCCCGCTGATGAGATTGAGAAGTGTGGATTTTCCCGAGCCGCTGCGGCCGATGACGGCCACCACCTCGCCGTTGGCGAACTGTGCATCGGCCTGATCGAGAACCCGATGCTCCCGCTCACCTTCACGAAAGCTGCGACACAATTGCTTAACGCTCAGCACCGACACTGCTCCAGCTAACGTCGCCGTTCCGCGACTCGTGGCTACGGTGGCCAACAGTAAAAAAACGCAGCACAACGAGCGATGATGAGCGAAACTGTTGCCCGCTGCGGTTTACGCCGTGCTTGCCTGCACGGCCCGCGAGCCCGAGGTGCCTCATGAATGCTGCTGTTGGTCCCAGGAAGGTAATCGCGCAGGAGCGCTTCTTCCACAATACGGCAATTGCCGTTGCCGCGCTGCTCACCTGCGCGCCCCTTGCCTGGTCACAGACTCCAGCCGACAAGGCAACGACTTCCACCGCGGCGCCTGCTGCCGCCCAGCCGAAGAAGCCCGCCAAGGCGGCCGCTCCCGGAGGTGCATCTGACGTGAAAACTCCCACTAACGCGAAAGCACAAGCGAGCTACAGCCTCGGCGTTTCGATGGGCGACCAGCTTCATCATCTCGGCCTCACCGGTGATTCCATCGCCACTGAGCGCCTGACCCAGGGCTTGCGCGACGCGCTCTCGGGAAAGGTCGCCATGACGGCCAGCGACCAGGAGAACATCGCCAGCTTCGTGAAGAGCGCGCGCAATGGCATGGCGGATACCAACCGCGCCGCCGCCAAAGCGTTCCTCACGGAGAATGGCAAGAAGAAGGACGTCGTGACCACCGCCAGCGGTCTCGAATACCACGTCATCGCCGAAGGAAGCGGCACACCTCCCAAGTCGACAGACGAAGTCACGGTGAACTACCGCGGCACATTGCTCGACGGCACGGAATTCGACAGCTCGTACAAGCGCGGCCAACCGGCTTCCTTCCCGGTCAACGGCGTCATTCCGGGCTGGCAGGAAGCGCTGGTGCTCATGAAGCCGGGCTCCAAGTACGAGCTGTTCATCCCGCCGAACCTCGCCTACGACGTCAACTCACCGCCGTCCATTCCGCCGGGCTCCATGCTCAAGTTCGAAGTGGAGCTGATCAAGGTGAAGCAGCCGGCACCGGCGGTACCGGGCGCCAAAGCCCCGGCTAATCAATAGCCCGGAAAGCGTCGCTATGCCGGTCCCTTCGCGGGGCCGGCATTAGCGCCTGGAGTGAAACGCATGTGTTTGGTAACGCCCATGCGCGACAGCTCCCGCAACAGCCCTTCCGCCAGATCCTGGTAGGTAGCCCTGTTGAACAGCGGCGCCGCTTCCCAGTTATAGGCCCAGGGATGGGAGGTGCGCAGCTTGTCAGGCTCGTCCGCGTATCGCGGTATCACATGAGCA